>CAZHVE010000004.1:0-54412 GCA_964535705.1 uncultured Flavobacterium sp. | reverse complement strand
CCTCTTGGTGCTGGTGGAATACCGTCTAAGTGGAAACGACCAATCGTTTTATTATCTGAAGCCATAGCTCTAGCACCTTGCAATACATGGATTTCAACAGTTGGTTGAGAATCTGCAGCTGTAGAAAAAACTTGTGATTTTTTTGTTGGAATAGTAGTATTAGACTCAATCAATGTAGTCATAACACCACCCATAGTTTCGATACCCAAAGATAAAGGTGTAACGTCAAGCAACAATACATCTTTCACATCACCTGAAAGAACCCCACCTTGAATAGCTGCTCCAATAGCAACAACCTCATCAGGGTTGACTCCTTTAGATGCTTTTTTACCAAAGAATTTCTCTACTTCGTCAGCGATTCTTGGCATACGAGTAGAACCTCCTACAAGGATTACTTCGTCAATGTCAGAAACAGACAAACCTGCATCTTTCAAAGCTTTAGCAACTGGCGCCATAGAACGTTTTACCAATGCGTCAGTCAATTGTTCGAATTTAGCTCTAGTCAATTTTTTAACTAAGTGTTTTGGTCCTGAAGCGGTAGCCGTTACGTAAGGCAAGTTGATTTCCGTTTCAGCAGAAGAAGACAATTCAATTTTTGCTTTCTCAGCAGCTTCTTTCAAACGTTGCAATGACATTGGATCTAAACGCAAGTCAATACCTTCTTCGGCTTTGAATTCATCAGCCAACCAGTCAATAATTTCGTGGTCAAAATCATCTCCACCAAGGTGGGTATCACCATTTGTAGACAATACTTCGAATACTCCGTCTCCTAATTCAAGAACAGAAATATCAAAAGTACCTCCACCTAAATCGTAAACTGCAATTTTTTGATCTTTACCTTTTTTGTCCAAACCGTAAGCCAAAGCAGCAGCTGTAGGTTCGTTGATAATACGCATTACTTTAAGACCTGCAATTTCACCAGCTTCTTTTGTAGCTTGACGTTGTGCATCATTAAAGTAAGCAGGAACAGTAATAACTGCTTCAGTAACTGTTTGACCTAAATAATCTTCAGCAGTTTTTTTCATTTTTTGAAGTGTCATGGCTGACAATTCTTGTGCAGAATATAAACGACCATCAATATCAACACGTGGCGTATTGTTGTCGCCTTTTACGACAGAATAAGAAACTCTTTTCGCCTCAGCCGAAACTTCAGAAAAAGAATGACCCATAAAACGTTTGATAGAAGCAATAGTCTTAGTTGGATTAGTTACCGCTTGTCTCTTAGCAGGATCACCTACTTTAATTTCGCCACCTTCAACAAAAGCGATGATAGATGGTGTTGTTCTTTTTCCTTCCGCGTTAGGGATAACAACTGCTTCGTTACCTTCCATTACAGAAACACAAGAGTTGGTAGTACCTAAATCAATTCCGATTATTTTACCCATTTTAATTCTATTTAAATTTATTTAATACTTATTTTAGCATCTCGAGTTGCAATAGTCAATCTTTGTGCCAATAGAAAAAACAGAATGAATTGTCAGTTTTCGTTAAAATTGACGTAAAATAATATGACAAGATGACATTTTAATTGTCATTGAGAAGAGGTATTATTAGTAATCTTTGGATAAATCAAGTAGTATATATACCTCTTGAAAATTATAAGCGAATACCGAACTTTTTTATGCTCTTCTTTTATGACTCCATTTTTCTATACTGTAAAGTTGTGTTATTATTGTAATTACTATTCTTAAAATTATAATTTGAGTCTGCAAAATAGCAGTCTTTTTTTATATAATTAAAGTAGATTTATATGGTATGGCTATCGATTTAGGAATGAAAATTTGAAATAAATATTTCATGGCTTCGAATTTTATTTAAAATATTTACAAAAACCGAAAAAAAGGTTTTGTTATTTTATAAAAAAATGTACTTTTGAAAACTATTATGACAAACAGCAGAAATACATATCAATCTTCGATAACAACTCAAAACTGGGTTGTGATTTCTGTTACGTTTACTGCTACAACAACTACTACCCTTTAGGGGTATATCTTTTTACATATAATCCAATTTTTGTAGTTCTTTTCCGAGATGAAGAGAATTCATAGGTGCATAGAAAATAGTGTATTTTAAATAAAGAAAAAAATGAAAGTATTAAAATTTGGCGGAACTTCAGTTGCCAATTCACAAAATATAAAACTCGTATTAGATATAGTTCTTAATAAAGCGAAACAAGACAAAATTATTGTAGTCGTTTCTGCTTTTACAAAAGTAACCGATTTATTAGTACTTGCTTCTCAAAAAGCCGCTTCAAATGACGAAAGCTTTAAGGAAGTGGTAGCAGAAATTGAGAAAAAACATTTAGACGCCATTAAGGAATTAATTCCTGTAAGTGAACAAAGTAGTTCTTTAAGTCACATCAAAAGAATCATCAACCACCTTGAAACTTTGCTTGATGGTTGTTTTTTACTTGGCGAATTATCCCCAAGAACTTCCGATACTATTTTGAGTTTTGGCGAATTATTATCTTCTTACATAATCGCGGAAGCTTTTAAACAACAAGATAAAAATTGTGGTTATAAAGACAGTCGCGAATTAATCAAAACCAATAATAATTTTGGTAAAGCTGCGATAAACTTTGAAGTTACAAATCAATTGATTGCCGATTATTTTGCTTCAAATGATGCTCAAATAGTTGTGATGCCAGGTTTTATAGCATCCACACAGGATGAAATCGGCACTACGCTTGGTCGCGGTGGTTCTGACTACTCTGCCGCAATTATTGCTGCGGCACTTGACGCAACCGAATTGGAAATTTGGACTGATGTCAACGGAATGTATACCGCCAATCCCAAAATTGTAAAACAAGCTCAGCCTATTGCCACTATTTCGTATCAAGAAGCAATGGAATTATCTCATTTTGGTGCCAAAGTGTTGTATCCGCCAACGATACAGCCTGTTTTAAGAAAGAACATTCCAATTTGGATTAAAAACACTTTTGAAACAGAAACAGAAGGTACATTTATATCAAACAAAGTTACCAGTCACACTAATCCTGTAAAAGGAATTAGCCACATTGACGATATTACTTTGATCACGCTTGAGGGCCCAGGAATGATTGGTGTTGCGGGTTCTTCAAAAAGACTTTTCGAAGTTTTGTCACACGAAAACGTCAATGTAATTTTTATTACTCAAGCCTCATCAGAACATTCTATTTGTATCGGAATATTAAATGCTGATGCTGAAAATGCTGAAAATGCAATCAACAAAGCTTTTGCAAATGAAATTGCACAAAACAAAATAGATCCTTGCATTGTTGAAAAAAACCTTTGCATCATTGCTTTGGTAGGCGAAAATATGAAAAATTACCAGGGTTTGAGCGGAAGAATGTTCAGTACTTTAGGTAAAAACAATGTCAATATCAGGGCAATAGCACAAGGCGCTTCCGAAAGAAATATTTCGGCGGTTATCAATGAAAGAGATGTTAAAAAAGCACTGAATACACTTCATGAAAACTTTTTTGAAGAAAACACAAAACAGTTGAATCTATTTGTAATGGGGGTTGGAAATGTGGGTGAAAAATTCATCGAACAAATCAACCAACAAAAGAAATTTCTAAAAGAAAACCTAAAAATAAATGTAAGAGTTGTGGCCGTGTCCAATTCCAGAAAAATGCATTTTGACGAAGAGGGAATTCATCTTAAAGAATGGAAATCCTTACTGGAAAATGGAGAATCGGCAAACAAGGAAGTTTTTATTTCAAATGTAAAAGCGCTCAATTTACGCAACAGTATTTTTGTGGATATTACCGCAAATGAAAGTGTATCACAAACCTATAATCAATACTTACAACAAAATATTGCTGTGGTTACGTGCAACAAAATTGCTTGTTCGTCAGCCTATGAAAATTACAGTAGCCTAAAACAATTATCACGAAAATTCAATGCGCCATTCTTGTTTGAAACCAATGTGGGTGCCGGCTTACCTATCATTGACACCTTGAAACATTTGATAGCTTCGGGTGACAAAGTCAATAAAATTCAAGCAGTTTTGTCAGGTAGTTTGAACTTTATTTTCAATAATTTCGAGGAGAATTCTTCTTTTCACGATGTCGTAAAAGAAGCTGGAGTACAAGGATTTACAGAGCCTGATCCTAAAATTGATTTAAGTGGAGTTGACGTAGCCAGAAAGATTTTAATCCTTATTCGCGAAAGCGGTTACCAATTTGATATCGAAGATATTGCCAACAAATCTTTCATGCCCGCAGCGTGTTTGGAAACAACAAACAATGAAGATTTTTTCAAATCGTTGCTTTCGAACGCCGCTCATTTCGAGAATTTATTAAAAGAAGCCAAAGCGAAAGACTGTCGATTGAAATATGTGGCTACTTTCGAAAATGGAAAAGCAAGTGTTGGATTGGAATTCATTCCTAAAGAAAGTCCTTTTTATAATTTGGAAGGAAAAGATAATATCGTGCAATTTTACACCGACCGATACGTTGACCAGCCTTTATTGATAAAAGGTGCCGGTGCTGGTGCTGCCGTTACGGCTTCAGGAATTTTTGCCGACGTAATTCGAATTGGAAACATGTAATTAAGTTAATTGTCATTAGTTGATGGTTGATGGATAAAATCAACCGATAACCAACAACAATCAACCAACAACAAAATACTATGAATGAAATAAAAATATTTTGCCCTGCAACAATTGCCAATCTCTCCTGTGGATTTGATGTACTGGGACTTTGCCTGACTACGGCAGGTGACGAAATGATTATACGAAAATCTGATAAAAAAGGCGTTCGCATCACTAAAATCTTGGGAGCAGACTTGCCTTTAGAAACCGAAAACAACGTGGCTGGTGTGGCTGCTTTGGCCATGTTAGAAGAAGTGGAAACCGAGTTCGGTTTCGAAATTGAAATATACAAACACATCAAAGCCGGAAGCGGAATAGGAAGTAGTGCTGCTAGTTCTGCAGGAGCAGTTTTCGGAATTAACGAATTGTTGGGACGACCTTTTACCCGAAAAGAATTGGTTAAATTTGCGATGCAAGGCGAAAAATTAGCAAGCGGAAACGCCCACGCCGATAATGTTGCTCCTTGCCTTTTAGGCGGTTTTACTTTGGTGAGATGTTCCAATCCATTAGATATTGTCAAAATTGACAGCCCATCAGAACTTTATGCCACCGTAGTTCATCCCCAAATTGAATTGAAAACTTCGGATGCGCGTTCGGTATTGAAACAAACTGTCTCCTTGAAAAGTGCCATTACTCAATGGGGAAATGTGGGCGGATTGGTTGCTGGATTATATACCAATGATTACGAATTGATTGGTCGTTCCCTACACGATGAAATCATCGAGCCGGTTCGTAGCATGTTAATTCCTGGTTTTGATTTAATCAAGAATGCCGCCTACGAAAATGGAGCTTTGGGTTCTGGAATCTCCGGTTCTGGCCCATCCATTTTTGCGTTGAGCAAAGGAGAGGAAACTGCCGAAAAAATAGCCAATGCCATGAGCGCCGTATATGACGAAATAAATTTGCCTTATGAAATTCACGTTTCAAAAGTGAATCCAGAAGGAGTTACTATAATTTAATAAGAATGAGATTGCTTCGTGCCTCGCAATAACATAAAAATGAAATACTACAGTTTAAACCATAATGCACCTAAAGTTTCTTTCCAAGAAGCTGTAATACAAGGATTAGCCTCCGATAAAGGATTGTATTTTCCAGAATCAATAACACCATTACCTAACTCATTTTTCGAAAACATCGAAAATCTGAGCAATTCAGCAATTGCTTTCGAAGCCATCAAGCAATTTGTGGGCGACGAAATTCCTGCAGAAACTTTAAAACAAATCATTGCCGAAACCTTGTGTTTCGATTTCCCGACGGTAAAAGTAGAAGATAATATTTACGCATTAGAATTGTACCATGGACCAACAATGGCATTCAAGGACGTTGGTGCGCGATTCATGTCACGTTGTTTGGCGTATTTCAATAAAGACAAAAAAGACAATACAAACACGGTTCTTGTGGCCACCTCTGGCGATACCGGAGGAGCTGTTGCAAGCGGTTTTCTGGGGGTTCAAGGTGTCGAAGTCATCATTTTATATCCTTCGGGGAAAGTGAGTGACATTCAAGAAAGGCAATTAACGACTTTAGGACAAAACATCAAAGCGCTTGAAGTGGACGGCTTTTTTGATGATTGCCAGGACATGGTCAAAAAAGCATTTTTGGACGAAAGTCTAGCGCAGCATAATTTGACTTCGGCCAACTCGATAAATATTGCACGCTGGTTGCCTCAAATGTTTTACTTTTTCTTTGCTTACAAACAATTGAAATCTAAAAACAAACCCTTGGTTTTTTCTTGCCCAAGTGGGAATTTTGGAAATATTTGCGCCGGAATAATTGCCAAAAAATTAGGCTTACCTATCGAACATTTCGTAGCCTCGACAAACGTAAATGACACTGTTCCTAGATTCTTGGAAAAAGGAACTTACGACCCAAAACCCTCCATCGCCACGATTTCGAATGCGATGGATGTAGGAAATCCTAGTAATTTCATCCGAATTCAGGAAATGTACAACAACGACTTGGAACTATTCAAAAAAGACTTTTCTTCATTTTCTTATACCAATGCCGAAACTCTAGAGGCGATGCAATCCATCTACAACGCCAACGGATATATAGCAGAACCTCATGGTGCAGTGGGTTATTTAGGTTTAAAAAAAGAATTAAAAAAACACGTCAACTCGATTGGGATTTTTCTAGAAACTGCCCATCCTATAAAATTTTTAGACGTTGTGGAGCCGGCATTAAACATCAAACTGCCTATTCCTCCACAAATTGAAAGCGTATTGAATAAAGAAAAAGTCAGTGTAAAAATAAAGACTTACGAGGAATTGAAATCGTTTTTGGGATAAATAATTGAAAATTAAAATGTTAATATCTAATAAAAATTATTGCCTGAATTTCCTATTTCTGCTTTTTATTATAAATGGTATTTCAGCCCAAAAAGGGACTATAAAAGGGACTGTATTAGATAATCAAACTAATTTCCCTATTGAATATACTAGTATTGCACTAATAAATACTGTTGACAATTCCGTCATTGCTGGGGATGTATCCAATAAAAACGGAGTTTTTATAATCAAAAATATCAACCCTGGCAATTATGAACTCAAAATATACTTCGTAGGCTACGAAGAGCAGATTTTAAAGAATATTAAAGTCCAAAACAAGGGATCTATTCAATTAAATCCAATTAAATTAAAACTTGGCAATCAAGTTTTAGATGAGGTTGTAGTAAAAGACAAAAAAGCCAATTCCAGTAATAAAATTGACAAACAACAATACAAAGCAAGCCAATTTGAAACTGCCAAAGGAGGTTCGGCCATTGATGTAATAAAAAACTTGCCTTCGGTTACGGTCAATGGCCAAGGAGATATTGCTTTAAGAGGTTCAAATGGATTTATGGTTCTAGTCAATGGAAAACCAGTTTTAACAGATGCTGCGACAGTTTTGAGCCAATTACCCGCAAACACTATTGAAAATATTGAATTAATTACTACTCCTTCAGCAAAATACGATCCAGATGGCAAAGGAGGAATCATTAATATTGTAACAACCAAAGGTCGTACTGATGGCTTTGCTTTATCTACAAATCTAACGGGAGGACTTCCAAGCACCTATGATTATGATAATTTGGAAAAACCCAAGCGTTTTGGAGGTGACCTAACTGCCAATTATAAAAAAGACAAATTCGAAATTGCTATCATATTAAATTACCAGCGAAATGACAATAATGGATATCGCGAAGGTGATGCCTATACGAAAGATTTCGAAAATAACACCATTACCCGATTTCCATCTAACGGCGAAAGAAGTTTTGACAAGTATAATTATTCTGGAAAAACGGCGGTAAACTATACCGCAAATAAAAATAATTCTTTCAACTTTGGATTGTATCTAGGAAAGAAATTTCAAGCCAGAAGAGCCGATCTTGTATACAACAATAGTACATCTGACTTAATACCAGATGCAATTTTAAGCCCGTTTACATATTTCAACTCGAATGTTCAAACAAAAGAGGGGAAATTCACTTTAGCAAATTTTGACTATACACATTTCTTTGAAAACAAATCAACATTGACTTCTTCAGTTCTCTACGAACATGCTAATTTATATGGAAATACCATTAATTTAAATATGGATTATCCTGCAAAACAGACCGTTTTTCAAGAAGTTAATAATCCTTATTCTAATCCAATTTATGGCATTCGTTTTAAAATAGATTATGCAATAAAAATAGGCGATGGAAAATTAGAAAGTGGTTATCAATACCGAAATGACAAACAAAATGGAACTTTTGGATATATTTTAGATCCGGAACCAGTTCCAGCAGTTGATTATTCCGAATTTAGAGGAACCGTAAAAACAGATAATCATATCAATGCTGTTTATTCACAGTATTCCGGAAAATCAGAAAAACTGCAATATGTTGCCGGTTTACGTTATGAATATTCTGCCAGGGAAGTAATTTTGTCCAACGATCCAAATCCACACCTCTTAAACTTCAGTAATCTTTTCCCTTCAACAAATTTGTTGTATACTTTTAACGATTCTTGGAACGCAAAAGTCGGTTACAGCAAAAGGGTTCAACGAAATAATAATTCTGAATTAAATCCTATACCCGAAAGAGAGCATTCAGAAACACTTGAACAAGGAGATCCAGATTTGTTGCCACAATTCGTAGATTTAGCAGAAATTGGAATCAACCATACTTTCAAAAAAGGAACCTTTTTTTCCACACTGTATTATCAAAATATCAAAAATCCAATTCAGAGAGTCAACAGCGTTTACAACGATACAATACTCAATAGAGTTTATACCAATGCAGACCGCGCTAGATTATATGGCTTAGAATTTGGAACCAATTATAAACCAAAAAAATGGCTTTCCCTCTATCTTGGAGCCAATGTTTACAACTACAAAATCAATGGTGAGTTAGATGTTTTGGGAGAAACATCAACAGTCAATAATTCAGATTGGGTTTATGCTATAAATGCCAACGGAACATTCAATTTAGACAAGAATTGGAGCATTACGACCAATGTAAACTACACTTCTGAAAAACCCACTGCGCAAGGGGAAGATTCAAGATTTCTGACACCCAATATGTCGGTAAAGAAAACTATTTTGGATGGAAAAGGAAGTTTTGGTTTACAGTGGCAATACATCAACTTTGGCAATATGGATTCGAACCAGCAGAGAATTACAACTTATGGGAACGACTTTTATACCACAACAAATTATATCTATGAAACCAATGTATTCGTATTGAATTTCAGCTATAATTTCAACAAATTGACCAGTAAAAACAAACTGCCTGCAAGTGAATTTGGAGAAAAAGAATTTTAGTCCGTTACCTCCAGATGATATATGCAGCAGATTACACAGATTAAACTGCTTTATATATGTATTCCAGTTAAATAAGCCTGTATGAAGCATATGGTTAAAAAAACGTTTTATTTATTTTTCCAAACTCAAATACGCTTTTCCAATATGCGCAATAACATCCGAAGCGATAAACGATTGATAACCAGTTTCAGGTAAAGCAATATCAGCAGTCAATCCGTGGAGATAAACACCAAGAATGGCAGCGTCAATAGGTTCGTAGGATTGCGCCAATAAGCTCGTAATCATTCCTGTCAATACATCTCCGGTTCCGGCTGTTGCCAAGGCGGCGTTTCCAGTCGTGTTTTCATAAATGGTTTCGCCGTCAATGATGAATGTTGGCGACCCTTTCACAACAACAACCAAATTATGCATGGTGGAAAAAGCCACCGCTTTTTCAAATTTCTCAGCAACGGAATTCCATTTCCCGATGAGTCGTTCCAGTTCTTTAGAATGTGGTGTAAGAATGGTTTTGTTGGGTAATAACGAAATCCATGCTACGTTTTGGGACAAAATATTCAACGCATCGGCATCGATGACCATGGTTATTTTGTCATTGAACAGGAATTCGTGAAGCGCATTTTGAGTTTCCAACTCCTGCCCTAGACCGGGACCAATTCCGATGGATTGCGGAATAAAATCGAAGTTTATTTTAGAAATGTATTTTTCTTGAACATCCGTTAAAACCATCACTTCAGGATTAGCAGTTTGCAGGATTTCATAACCACATCGCGGAATAAACACGGTAACCAAACCACAGCCGGTTTTTAAACAGGCTTTAGAAGACAAACACATCGCTCCTATCTTCCCATAACTACCACCAATTAACAAAGCGTGCCCCTGAAGCCCTTTGTGGGTGTGGGAATCAACTGATTTGTAACGTTTTAGGATTGCAACACGATCTATTTGGAAAGGAGTTTTCATTGGATTTGTTTGCCTAAAATTACGGAATTAAATCCAAATTCATTAGTTCTCATTTAACAAACTCATAGCTCATTTATCAATAAAATTCCATTTTATAAACCTTTTTAGGTTTAGAAAAAAATGGAGCAAGCCGGACAGGCGCGAAGAGAACTGACAAAGGAAAATGCTCCCAAAAAACCCTTTGCAACTCCGAATTAAATCAATAAATTTACCCCACAATTTTTACATGAAATCCACAATGAAAAATACTGTACTTACGCACATACACGAGAGCTTGGGAGCAAAAATGCTACCGTTTGCTGGATACAATATGCCTATTTTATACGAAGGTGTGAACGCTGAACACGAAGTGGTTCGTAATGGTGTAGGCGTTTTTGACGTGTCGCACATGGGCGAATTTTTGTTGTCAGGTCCCAATGCTTTAGATTTGATTCAGAAAGTGACAACAAACGATGCTTCGACTTTAACCATTGGGAGAGCGCAATATTCTTGTTTACCTAATAATGAGGGTGGAATTGTAGACGATTTATTAGTTTATAAAATGAAAGATGAACAGTATTTACTCGTTGTAAATGCTTCAAATATTGATAAAGATTGGGATTGGATTTCATCTCAAAATAATTTGGGTGTAGAAATGAAAAATCTTTCGGATGAGTATTCGCTATTGGCCATTCAAGGTCCAAAAGCGGTTGAAGCCATGCAATCCTTGACTTTGATAGATTTGGCCGCGATTCCCTATTACCATTTTGAAGTGGGTGATTTCGCGGGAATCGAGAACGTAATTATTTCGGCAACGGGTTATACCGGTTCTGGAGGTTTCGAGATTTATTGCAAAAATGCGGAAGTGGAACAAATTTGGAATAAAGTTTTTGAAGCGGGAGCTGCTTTTGGTATCAAACCAATTGGTCTCGCCGCCCGTGACACTTTGCGTTTAGAAATGGGATTCTGTCTGTATGGAAACGACATCAACGATACAACTTCTCCAATTGAAGCCGGTTTGGGTTGGATTACAAAATTTAATAAAGAATTTACGAATTACAAGAATTTAAAAAAGCAAAAAGAAGCAGGAGTTTCTAAGAAATTAGTTGCTTTCGAAATGCTGGAACGAGCTGTGCCAAGACACGATTACGAAATTGTGGATGCTTCTGGAAATAACATTGGAATCGTGACTTCGGGAACCATGTCACCATCAATGAATGTTGGAATTGGACTGGGATATGTAACTACCGAAAACAGTGAAATTGGTAGCGAAATCTTCATCAGAATCAGGAAAAATGATGTTCTTGCGAAAGTAGTAAAATTGCCGTTTTACAAGAAATAATGAAAATTTTAAATTGAAAGATTTAAAGATTGAAAAATTGAAGTTTGAAATTGGATTTTGAAATTGATATTGAAAAAGTTATTTTTGCGTGTTGAAAAAATGATTTAAGATTGATGATTAACGATTTTTGATTTTAGAAGTAAAAAAAATAAGAAATGGGAAGAGCTTTCGAATTTAGAAAAGGAAGAAAAATGAAACGTTGGTCAGCAATGGCTAAGGCATTCACTAGAATTGGAAAAGATATCGTAATGGCTGTAAAGGAAGGTGGTCCAAATCCGGAAGCCAATTCCAGATTAAGAGCGGTTATTCAAAATTCTAAGGCAGTTAATATGCCAAAAGAAAATGTGGAACGCGCCATAAAAAAAGCAACTGATAAAGATACCGCCAACTATAAAGAAGTTTTATTTGAAGGCTATGCACCACATGGAATCGCAATTCTTGTAGAAACCGCTACCGATAACAATAACCGAACTGTGGCTAACGTTAGAAGCTATTTTAACAAATGTAACGGAACGATGGGAACGCAGGGTTCGGTAGAATTTATGTTTGACCATACGTGTAATTTTAGAATACCTGCCAATGGAATTGACCCTGAAGAATTAGAATTGGAGTTAATCGATTTTGGTGCCGAAGAAGTTTTTGAAGATGAAGACGGGATTTTAATCTATGCCCCTTTTGGCAGTTTTGGAACCATCCAAAAAGAATTGGAAAACAGAAAAATAGAAATACTTTCTTCCGGTTTTGAGCGTATTCCTCAAATTACCAAAAAATTGACCGAAGCCGAAATGGCTGATGTAGAAAAATTAATTGAAAAATTAGAAGAGGATGATGACGTGATGAACGTGTATCATACGATGGAAGAATAGTTTTAGACTAATTTTTAACTTTGGATTAGATTTAAAATACTGTGATAGTCAAAAAAAACTCCAGATAACTTTGGAGTTTTTTTAATATCAGTACTTCGAACTTTCTAAAAATCTAAGAAGTCTATTTTATAAATTCGATTTTCTGAGCTTCTTCTTCATTTATACTGTCAAAAAAACCTTGGTCGTTCATCCAATCATCACTAAATACTTTACTCATGTATCGGGAACCGTGGTCAGGAAAAATGGCAATCACATTACTATTTTTATCAAATTCTCCCTGATCAGCATATTGTTTTATGGCTTGAAGAACTGCTCCGGAGGTGTAGCCTACAAATAGGCCTTCTCTTTTTACTAATTCTCTCGTTGCATGTGCACTTTCTTCATCGGTAACTTTCATAAACTGATCGATAATATCAAAATCTGTGGCGGATGGAATCAAATTTTTACCTAAACCTTCAATTCTATATGGATAAATTTCGTTGTTGTCAAACTCTTTAGTTTCGTGGTATTTTTTCAACACGGAACCAAATGCATCTACACCCAAGATTCTAATATTGGGGTTTTGCTCTTTCAAATATTTTGCAGTTCCAGAAATGGTCCCTCCTGTTCCGCTACAAGCTATAAGATGGGTAATTTTACCGTTTGTTTGTTCCCAAATTTCCGGCCCGGTTGATTTATAATGTGCGTCAATATTTAATTGATTGAAGTATTGATTGATATAAACAGAACCTTTGGTTTCCTCATGCAAACGCTTGGCAACATTATAGTAAGAACGCTCATCATCAGCGGAAACATGCGCCGGACAAACATATACTTTTGCTCCTAAACTGCGAAGCATGTCGATTTTGTCTTTGGAAGATTTTGAACTTACCGCTAAAATACAGTTATAACCTTTGATAATACTTACCATTGCCAGACTAAAACCAGTGTTTCCAGATGTAGTTTCTATGATGGTATCGCCAGTAGAAAGTATTCCTCTTTTCTCGGCTTCTTCGATTATAAATAAAGCAATTCTATCTTTTGTAGAATGCCCTGGATTAAAAGACTCTACTTTAGCGTAAAAATTTCCTTCTAACTCTTGGGTAACTTTATTTAGTTTAATAAGTGGAGTATTACCTATTAATTCTAAAACATTATTATAAGCGTTAATTTCTTCTTTCATAAAAAAATAGTTAATCAAGGATTCTTTTTAATTCAAACCTATAATCTGCGCAAATTTAACAAAAATTTTCTAATTACTTTTTAATTTTTTCTAAATCCAATAAAAAACTGTATTCTTTTGCTAATTCTTTAATCGCTTCAAACCTTCCCGAAGCACCTCCATGTCCTGCATCCATATTGGTATCTAAAAACAAAACAGTGTTGTCAGTTTTCATACTTCTTATTTTGGCGACCCATTTAGCGGGTTCCCAGTATTGTACCTGCGAATCATGCAAACCTGTCGACACGTACATGTTAGGATAATTTTGCTTTTTTACATTATCATAAGGCGAATATGACACCATATAATTATAATATTTTTTTAGATTTGGATTTCCCCATTCATCATATTCTCCGGTGGTTAATGGTATCGTTTCATCTAACATGGTCGTTATTACATCAACAAAAGGAACTTGAACAATAACCCCGTGGTACAATTCGGGTGCCAAATTCACGACTGCTCCCATCAATAATCCACCTGCTGAACCACCTTCGGCATATAAATGCTCGGGCGAAGTGTATTTTTGTTCAATTACAAATTTGGAACAATCTATAAAATCGGTAAACGTATTTTTCTTTTTCAACAATTTGCCATCTTCATACCATTGGCGTCCTAAATCCTCTCCCCCGCGAATATGTGCGATTGCAAAAACAAACCCTCTGTCAAGCAACGTTAATCGGGTCGATGAAAACGTCGCATCCATTGAGTGGCCATAAGATCCATAGGCATATAATAACAATGGATTATTGCTGTCTTTTTTTAATCCTTTTCTGTAAACCATCGAAATGGGAATCTTCGTTCCGTCTTTTGCGTTTGACCAAATGCGTTCTTCAGTGTAATTATTTTTGTCGAATTTTCCGCCTAGAACTTGTTGTTCTTTTCTGATTTCCTTGGTTTTGGTCTTCATATTAAAATCAATTACTGATGAAGGCGTCGTCATCGATTGATAAGAATAACGTAAAATATCGGTGTCAAAATCCACATTGGTTGTTGTATATGCCGTGTAGGTCTCACTTTCAAAAGGCAAATAATATTCCCCTTTTCCATTCCAGGGCATGATACGGATTTTATTGAGTCCATTAGAACGCTCTTCCACCACCAAGAAATTTTTAAAAATTTCGATATCTTCCAGCAAAACATCTTCTCTATGCGGAATCAGGTCTTTCCAGTTTTCTTTTGAAGTGGCATTTTCAGTTGTTTTCATCAATTTAAAATTGGTCGCTTTATCTTTATTGGTCACAATGTAAAAACTATCGCCAAAATGCGAAATATCATATTCTAAACCCCTGACTCTTTTTTGAAAAACGGTGAATTTACCATCTGGATTGTCTGCTAACAATGTTCTATATTCGGTTGTCAAAGTACTTGAAGAACTGATAACAATATATTTCTTTGATTTTTCTTTACTGACATCCAAATTAAAAGTATCGTCTTTTTCTTCGAATACTAAAACATCATCGGCTGAATTAGCACCCAATTTATGTTTAAAAACTTTGTCTGAACGCAAAGTCACTTTATCTTGATGTGTATAAAAAATGGTTTTATTGTCATTTGCCCATGTGCTGTCGCCAGAGGTATTTTCGATTTTATCATCAAGAATTTCATTCGTTTTTAAGTTTTTAACTTTAATAGAATAAATTCTTCTTCCAATGGTATCAACAGCAAAAGTGACGTAGGTATTGTCCGGGCTAATACTCAAACCTCCCAATTGGAAATACGCATGTCCTTTTGCCAATTTATTGCAATCAAACATGATTTCCTCTTTGGCCGAAAGACTTTCTTTTTTTCTGGAGTAAATAGGATAATCTTTCCCCGTTTCAAAACGAGTGATGTAGTAATAACCGTTGTAAAGGTAAGGCACAGATTCATCGTCTTCCTTAATTCTAGCTTTCATTTCTTCAAACAATGTCTTTTGAAAAACTTTGGTATGCGCAGTCATTTTTTTGTAGTATGCATTCTCTTTAGTAAGATAATCTATAACTTCTGGATTTTTCCTATCATTCAACCAAAAGTAATTATCAATTCTCACATCGCCGAATTTCTCTAATTTTTTAGGTATTATTTTGGCGATTGGGGGTTGTATTTTTTCTGGCATATTTTGAGCTTTGAAATTCGTTGAGTGGAATACAAAAATAACACAAAGACAACTTAGAATGAATCTATTTTTCATTAAAAATTTTATTGAATATTAGTCGGCAATATAGTAATTTAGCCTGACAAAAATTTAAACTTAAATAAAATGGATTTAATGGGAATGATGGGTAAATTGAAAGAAACCCAACGAAAAATAGAAGAAACAAAAAAGCGTTTAGATTCTGTCATAATTGATGAGCAAAGTAATGACGGTACTTTAAAAGTGACTTTCACCGCAAACGGAATGCTAAAATCCATCACTATTGATGACTCCTTACTGCAAAACAAAGAACAATTGGAAGATTACCTAATCGTTACGCTAAACAAAGCCATCGAAAAAGCGGCAAAAGTAAATCAAGCAGAATTAGACGCTGTAGCTAAAGTCGATATGCCCATGATTCCTGGAATGGACGAGATGTTTAAATAGGACTTGTACCTATTTATACTTTTAAAATGAATGCTCAAATATTTTATGCGACTTCAAGTATCAAACCCAGAAAACACTAATAACACGTTTGCAAATTATTGATTTTTATATGTTTTGGAAAAAACATAAATAATAATTTTTAAAATGATTTTTTTAAGTCATATGTCACTAAATAGTATGCTTATTTGACATTTTGATTGGTTTTTGTATGGTTTTTTATAGATGATATTAAGTCGCGATATGTAGGCTTAAGTCTATATTTACAAAAAATTAACCCAAATAACAATGAAAAAAATTCTCTCCTTTCTATTCCTTTTGCAATTTGTTATACTTTCTGCGCAAAACTCTCAAGGATTCAGTTACGAATCAACCATCAGAAACAGTAGCAATCAAATAGTGCCAAACCAATACATTAGTTTACGGTTTACCATTAAATTAAGTTCATCCACAGGAACTACCGTTTATAGTGAACTCCAAAACCCATATAGCAATGCTTCCGGGAACGTAAGTTTAACCATAGGTAAAGGAAATGCGACAACCGGAACTTTTTCTTCTATAAATTGGGCAGCCGGAACTCATTATTTAGTGGTTGAGTTTTTTACAGGAAGTACTTGTCAATGGATTAACGTTCCGGTTGGAACTAATGGACAAATTATTAGTAAATGTAATGGAGTATATATATGGAATTCATGCGCTACAACAGGATATACTAATTTAGTTTGGTCTGATGAATTTAATGGAAGTGGGGCAGTAAACAGCACAAATTGGCATCATCAAACACAACTTCCTGATGGAGGTAGTTGGTACAATGGCGAGGTGCAACACTACACCAATCTTGTAACTAACACCTATCAAAACAATGGCGCTTTAAATTTAGTGGCCAAAAAAGAGCCTTTCACCGATCAAGGTGTAACAAAACAATACACATCTGCTAGATTAAACTCCAAATTTGCCTTTAAATATGGTAAAGTAGAAGTTCGTGCTAAACTACCTACTGGAGTTGGAACTTGGCCGGCTATTTGGATGTTAGGGAAAAATATTATTGAATCAGGTGGTTTTTGGTCTGGAACTTATGGAACTGCTTATTGGCCTGCTTGTGGGGAAATCGATATTATGGAACACTGGGGAACCAATCAAAATTATGTCCAAAGCGCCATGCACACTCCCTCAAGTTATGGAGGAACCGTTAATTTAGGTGGACAAACTATCGCAACCGCTTCAAGTGCATATCATATCTATACTTTGGTTTGGACAGTCGAAAAAATGGAGTTTGCTGTAGATGGCGTAATTCATTATACCTATAACCCAAGTATAAAAAATGCGAGTACCTGGCCTTTCGATGCAGAACAGTATCTCTTATTAAATCTAGCTATTCAATCAAACATCAGCTCAAGTTTTACTCAGGGAGCTATGGAAGTAGATTATGTTAGGGTGTATCAATAAATTAAATATTTAATTTTAGTTGTATTTTTTACTGTAAATAATAATTTTCCTACCTAATAAATAAGAAATAGAAAAAACACTCCTTCAATATGTGTTTTAATTCCACATTTAGAAATTAATTTTCTACTATTATGATAAATACAAATGAGTTTATGGAACATCCGCATAAAAAAATTCTAAAAAAAAGAAGAAATTATGTTGGTTCAAATAATATTTATAACAAGATACCAGTAGATAATTCTAGGTATATTAAAATCTCTATTGTTCTGTTTTTTTATGTATTGGTATTCTCATTCCTATATAATTTTTTTAAAAACTAAGTTTCTGAAGTGTTTCTAAAACATAGGTATGCATCACTTCGCGGTAATCCAAATGTGTAACGATGCGCAATTTTCCCTGTCCCATCAAACTTATGAAAATTCCTTTTTGTTTTAATTTTTCCATTAATACAGCTTCGTTTATGAGTGATTGAACCGAGAAAATCAAGATATTCGTTTCTATTGGTTCCACTTTAGCAACCCAATTCAGTTTTTCCAAAACAGCTCCCAATTCCTTGGCACGCCTATGGTCATCAACCAATCTTTCGATGTGGTTGTCCATTGCATAAATTCCTGCTGCCGCCAAATAACCAACTTGACGCATTCCGCCACCAAGAATTTTACGGATGCGCAAAGCGCGGTGGATGGTTGCTTTATCCGATAAAAGCAGGGAACCAATTGGCGCCCCCAAACCTTTGGACAAGCAGACGGAAATGGTGTGAAACACTTTTCCGTAGTCTTTTGGATTGTCATTGGTGGCAACCAAAGCATTCCAAATTCGTGCACCATCCAAGTGAAATTTCAGATTATGGGTATCGCAAACTTGTCGGATTTTCTTGAATTCTTCAAAGTCATAACAAGCACCACCCCCTTTATTAGTCGTGTTTTCAACACAAACCAAACTCGTAAGCGGACTGTGATAAAATTCCGGATCATTGATCGAGCCAGCAACTTGTTCCGCAGTAATCATTCCGCGATTTCCGTTCAATAAACAGCATGAAACCCCACTATTAAAGGAAACACCGCCACCTTCATAATTATAGACATGAGCATACTTATCGGCGATTAATTGCTCACCTGGTTGAGTATGTAATTTAATGGCCGTTTGGTTGGCCATCGTACCCGAAGGAAAAAAAAGTGCCGCTTCCATCCCGAACATTTCAGCAACT
The DNA here is from genome assembly GCA_964535705.1 of uncultured Flavobacterium sp. Classification (GTDB taxonomy): domain Bacteria; phylum Bacteroidota; class Bacteroidia; order Flavobacteriales; family Flavobacteriaceae; genus Flavobacterium. The sequence goes on along the minus strand of CAZHVE010000004.1, from coordinate 35,494 downwards.
TTAGCTTCCAATTCAATTACTGTTGGATCTTGTTTATAAAGATCGTCCCCCACTTCGGCTTGAAACATAAAACGTAACATTTCTTGCGTGGGTTTTGTAACGGTATCACTGACTAAATTTATTTCCATAATTTAAAAATGAAATAGTATTTTTGTGCAACAAAATTAAATATAATTTATGACAACTACCGAACAAATAAAAGGTATTGTAGAGCGCCTTGGTGCGTTGAGGAGGTATCTTTGACGTTGATGCCAAACTTATCGAAATTACAAACGAAGAAGAAAAAACCTTGGCTCCAGACTTTTGGAACAATCCAAAAGAAGCTGAAGCGTATGTAAAAACACTTCGTTCTAAGAAAAAATGGATTAAAGATTACAACAAGGCGGTCGAAATGACTGATGAGTTGCAACTCGCCTATGAATTCTATAAAGAAGGAGAACTCTCAGCAGAAGAACTGGACGAGCAATACAGCACTACTCAAAACCATATTGAAGCCATCGAATTCAAAAACATGTTGTCTGATGAAGGCGACAGTTTGAGTGCGGTAATACAAATTACAGCTGGCGCTGGCGGAACGGAAAGTTGCGATTGGGCTTCGATGTTGATGCGAATGTATATGATGTGGGCCGAAAAATCGGGTTACAAAATACGAGAATTGAATTATCAAGAAGGCGATGCCGCAGGTATAAAAACGGTAACTTTAGAAATTGAGGGTGATTATGCTTTTGGTTATCTAAAAGGCGAAAATGGCGTACATCGATTGGTACGAATTTCTCCTTTTGACAGCAATGCCAAGCGACATACCTCGTTTGTTTCTGTTTACGTATATCCTCTAGTCGATGATACCATTGAAATTGAAATAAATCCCGCTGATATTGAAATCATTACTTCTCGATCCAGTGGTGCTGGAGGTCAAAATGTAAATAAAGTAGAAACAAAAGTACAATTGACTCACAAACCATCGGGAATACAGATTCAATGCTCTGAAACGCGTTCGCAACACGACAACAGAAACCGAGCGATGCAAATGCTGAAATCACAATTGTATGAAATTGAATTGAAAAAGCAACAAGCGCAACGTTCTGATATCGAAGCTGGAAAGATGAAAATCGAATGGGGTTCGCAAATCCGAAATTACGTGATGCAACCTTATAAATTGGTCAAAGATGTTCGCACCGGCTATGAAACCAGTAATGTTGATGGCGTAATGAATGGTGAAATCGATGGGTTTCTAAAAGCTTATTTGATGATGATGGGACAACGAGAAGAAGAATAGTTGTCAGTGTTCAGTGTTCAGAAATAAAATTAAACCCGGTAAGTTTTAAAAACCTGTCGGGTTTGTTATTAAGTGTAATATTTTTTTCTGAACCAAAAAGCCACATTTACTAAGGCAATTAATGCAGGCACTTCAACCAAAGGTCCAATTACTCCCGCAAATGCTTGCCCGCTATTGATGCCGAAAACACCTATAGCCACAGCAATGGCCAATTCGAAATTGTTTCCTGTCGCCGTAAATGCGATTGCTGTTGATTTAGAATAATCGGCACCGAAGTATTTTCCAATGAAGAAACTAATGATGAACATAATTACAAAATAAATCACGAGCGGAATGGCGATCCGCAGCACATCCATTGGTATTTGTATAATCAATTCGCCTTTCAGACTAAACATTAAAATAATGGTAAACAACAACGACAGTAATGTTATTGGAGAAATAAATGGAACGAATTTGGTTTCAAACCATTGGGCGCCTTTAAGAGCAATAAGTGCATAACGGCTGATTATTCCAAGTGCAAAGGGGATTCCTAGATAGATTCCCACACTTTCGGCAATTTGTCCTATGCTGATGTTGACTTCAAAACCGGTATAGCCAAAATAAGGAGGCAAAATGGTAATGAAAACATAAGCATAAACACTGTAAAGCAATACCTGAAAAATACTGTTCAATGCGATTAAACCCGCTGCATATTCCCGGTTTCCGTCGGCTAAATCATTCCAAACAACCACCATTGCAATACAACGTGCCAAACCAATCAGAATTACACCAATCATATATTCGGGATAACCCTTTAAAAACATTAATGCCAAAGCAAACATTAATATGGGTCCCACAATCCAGTTGAGGAACAAGGAAGCTCCCAACACTTTTGTGTTTTTGAAAACCTCCCCCATTTGTTCGTAATTAACTTTTGCTAATGGTGGATACATCATCAAGATTAGTCCTATTGCCAGAGGAATATTAGTGGTTCCGCTTGAAAAGGAATTGATAAGCCCGCTGCTTGAAGGTATAAAATACCCGACTGCCACACCAAAAACCATAGCCAAAAATATCCAAAGTGTCAAAAAAAGATCAAGGAAACCTAATTTTTTCCGTTCTACTACTGGGGCACAATTCATTGCTGACATCTCTATTTTTTTATTTGTGAAAAAACATAAAAGATTTCGGTTGCAATTTGCACGCTTCTTTCCTCATATTTTTGGGCTTGCTGTGGTGTGTTGTCAAATGCTTTTGGGTCTTCAAAGGTGATTGGAAATCGTTTTTCAGCACCAGCAATAAATGGGCAACCTTGATCGGCAGAGGAACAGGTCATAATCGCGACAAAATCACTTTGCGGGTTAAATGCATCATCAAAGGTTTTGGAAAAACCAATGACGGGATGTTCGTTTTGACTGTATTTAATGGCGTAGATTGGGTTATTTCCTTCGGCAATAGTTTTAATTTGAAACCCTTGTTTTGCCAAGGTTTTGACGGCCATAGGAAACATAGCAGTAGCTTCTGTACCACCAGAATAACAACATACATTCTTAATATCATAATGTGCAGCCGCAGTTTGTGCCCATACTTGGGACAAATGGCTCCTTCTGGAATTGTGTGTGCAAATTAAGTTCAGTCTTACCTCTTGTTGATTGTTTACTTTGGTTTGAATAAAATCAATCAGCGGTTGGAGAATGGCTATACGTTCTACTGAAATACTTTCGAAATTTAAAGTCGAAATTACATTTTCAATTTCTAGAAATAGGCTTGTTTTGGTTTTGATCATTTTTATTTAAAATTTTAAAATGGATAAATTAACAACAGCTTCCTCCCGGAGAACAGCAGTTTTGTTGGTTGTTTAATTCCGATAATTTCACTTTTTGTTTTTCGACTGGAATCCCACATTGATCTTGGGCTAAACAAGCTGTCTTTTTGTTTAGCAAGACAAAATCTTTTCCATTAAAATCCAAATCGTATTTTCCGATTGTCTTGCTTTGATATTCCACTTCAATTTCGAAATCCCCTATTCCCAATACTTTTTCAGAAAGTTCAATGATATTTAGTAATTTTTGAGGTTTCAAACGGTGTTCAAAATCATTGGCATCCCACAATTGGAAATTCACCACGGATTCATTTCGAACTGTTCCGCCACAATCGATAAATTTTTTGGTTATTAAACCTACTTCTGTAACGTGAAAATGTTCCGGAACCGCTGTTCCGTCAGGCAATTTGAAGTTTACCGCTTCAACCGTTTTTAGTATGTTTTTTACTTGAGAAAGTTTCATAATTTTTATATTTAAAAATTTAACAACACAAGTTTTTCTTATTCTCTAAATATTTTGCAATGTCTTGAAAAAAACCTTTTATCTTTTCGAAACCTGTTTCGTTGATGCAGTAGCAAATCGAAGTTCCTTCAAAGTTGCCTTTAATCAAGCCTGCATTCTTCAATTCTTTCAAATGTTGGGAAACCGTCGGTTGTGCCAATGGCAACTCGTTGACAATATCACCACAAATACATGAATTCACTTTTAGTAAATACTCAATAATAGCTATCCTTGCGGGATGTCCTAATGCTTTGGCTAAAACTGCCAACTCATTTTGTTGTTCCGTAAAAAAATCTGTTTTCGTAGTCCCCATAGCACTATATACTTATATTGCAATATTACGATAAATAGGCACGATAAAAAAATATTTTGAATTAAATTTCACGTTTCCAAATGGAAATTAAAAATAATATTCCAAACCTGAAAGATTTTATTTAACTTTTTGAGTGTGTTTTAGAATCTTCTCTCCAACAAATAGACTTATTGCAAAATGAATTAAACTATTAAATAATGAATCATTTAAAATTAGCAGAAACAATCCATTAGGAAATCCAACGTAAAATTGCTTAATTTGACAATTATACCAAGAATCTAACATAATCACTAAGCAATGAAATCCTACTCTATCCAAGAAATAAACGAAATTTTAAACGGTATTATTATTGGTGATACCTCAATAAAAATTACCGCTCCCGAAGAATTAGAACTTGCCAGCGTTTCCGATATTTCGATTATTGGACATAAGAAATATGAAAAATTTTGGGCAAATTCTAAAGCATGTGCTGCGATTATAAACGAGGACATATCAATTGAACCCGGCGAAAATAGGGCATTTATCAAAGTGCAAAATGCCGATTTGGCCATGTCACAAGTACTGGAGCTTTTCGCTCCACCCACTCCTTTATTCAGTATCGACATTCACCCAACCGCTATTATTGATAAAACTGCCATCATAGGAAACGGAACCCGAATTGGTGCCGGAAGTTACATTGGTCCAAAAGTTCAACTTGGAGAAAACGTTACTATTTATCCAAATGTTACCATTCTTGATGAATGTACGATTGGAAAAAATACGGTAATTTGGTCCGGCGCAGTTGTTCGGGAACGCTGTCATATGGGCAGCGATTGTATTATTCATCCTAATGCCACAATTGGTGCCGATGGTTTTGGATTCCGTCCTGACCCACAAAGAGGTTTAGTCAAAATTCCTCAAATTGGAAATGTTATTCTTGGAAATAATGTTGAAATTGGTGCTAATACTTGCGTCGATAGAGGAAAATTCAGTTCGACCGTTTTAGGTGACGGTTGTAAAATTGACAATTTAATACAAATTGGACACAACAGCAAACTGGGGAGATTCTGCATTATGGCAGGACAAAGCGGTTTGGCTGGTTCAGTGACACTTGGAAACGGTGTCCTCATTGGCGGAAGCGCATCCATTACGGATCATGTAACCATAGGTGATGGAGCAATTATTGGTGGAGGTTCTGGCGTGACTAAAGATATTCCAGGCGGAAAAACGATGTTAGGTTACCCTGCAATCGAAGCTCGTGATGCCCTAAAACAATGGGCCATATTGAAGAGATTAGTTAATGAATCCAAGAAATAATTATCCCCATAATGTTGTGTTTTGTTACAATGGTTTTGTAATTTAGCCCTCCCTACTTTTAGATAAACACAATTTCATTATGGACTTGAACTTCAATAAAAACGAAGACCACAATAAACTCCTTCTTTCAGATTTGCGCCAAAAATTTGCCAAAGTAAAACTAGGCGGAGGTGAAAAACGCATCCAAAAATTGCATTCCGAAGGCAAAATGACGGCCCGTGAACGGATTGATTATTTGCTTGACAAAGGAAAACGGATTGAAATTGGCGGTTTTGTTGGAGAAGGAATGTATGCAGCCTATGGAGGATGTCCTTCGGGTGGTGTTGTGGTTAAAGTTGGATATATCAAAGGACGGCAGTGCATTGTTGTAGCTAATGATGCCACTGTAAAAGCAGGTGCTTGGTTCCCAATCACGGCAAAGAAAAACCTTCGTGCACAAGAAATTGCAATGGAAAATAGACTTCCTATTGTTTATTTGGTCGACAGTGCTGGCGTATTTTTGCCACTGCAAGACGAAATTTTTCCTGATAAGGAACACTTTGGACGCATCTTCAGAAATAATGCCTTAATGAGCAGTATGGGAATTACCCAGATTTCGGCCGTCATGGGGAGTTGTGTTGCCGGAGGCGCCTATCTACCAATTATGAGCGATGAAGCTTTGATAGTGGATAAAACAGGAAGTATTTTCTTGGCGGGAAGTTATTTGGTTAAAGCTGCTATTGGAGAAAATATAGACAATGAAACGCTGGGCGGAGCAACAACACATTGCGAAATTTCAGGGGTTACAGATTACAAAGCCAAAGACGACAAAGATGCTTTAGACAAAATAAAAAATATTTTTGACAAAATTGGCGATTATGACAAGGCCGGTTTCAGCCGAATTAAAGCGGCGAAACCCTCTTTAGATGAAAATGATATTTACGGTATTTTGCCAAAAGCTCGAAATGAGCAATATGACATGATGGAAATCATCAATCGCTTGGTGGATAACTCAGAGTTTGAAGCCTATAAAGATGGCTACGGACAAACCATTATCACCGGTTATGCCCGAATTGACGGTTGGGCTGTTGGAATTGTTGCCAACCAACGCAAAGTAGTAAAGACAAAAACAGGAGAAATGCAATTTGGAGGTGTTATTTATTCAGATTCTGCCGATAAAGCTACCCGTTTTATTGCCAATTGTAATCAGAAAAAAATTCCATTGGTTTTCTTACAGGATGTTACTGGATTTATGGTGGGTTCCAAATCAGAACAAGGAGGAATAATAAAAGATGGTGCCAAAATGGTGAATGCCGTTTCAAATTCGGTAGTGCCAAAATTCACCATAATCATTGGTAATTCTTATGGAGCTGGCAATTATGCCATGTGCGGAAAAGCATACGACCCAAGATTAATTGTGGCATGGCCAAGTGCAGAACTCGCAGTTATGGGCGGAACACAGGCCGCAAAAGTATTGGCACAAATCGAAGCTTCAGCACTAAAAGCAAAAGGGGAGATTTTAGATGAAGCCAAGGAGGCGGCACTTTTTGATAAAATAAAGGCACGTTATGACGAGCAAACTTCTCCTTATTATGCTGCTTCTCGACTTTGGACAGATGCCATCATTGATCCTTTGGAAACTCGAACTTGGGTCTCGATGGGAATTGAAGCAGCCAATCATTCTCCAATCGAAAAGAAATTTAATTTGGGAGTTATTCAGGTTTAGTTTTCAACCCTCACCTATTTAAATGCTTTTTTTTGGATTTAATACACTAAATATAAGTATCTGATTGCATCACTTTCAAACTTAATGTATAATGAACAGCATAAAAAGTTTGAATAAATGGGTCAATGAGCATACTTATTATTCAGTAGATTTATAAGGATGGCACTTGAAAATATGATTACTAAATTCCTTTCAAACTGTCTTTTCTCATTATTTTACCCGTAGCAGTTTGTTTAAAATTTGGGATAAATACAATTTCTTTAGGTTTTTCATGTTTTTTCAAAACACTAAAAACAGATTCATCTATTTCAACAGGTTCACCTTCAACATAAAGAACAACTTTCTCTCCTAAATTATCATCAGCTACACCAGACACAAAATACCTTCGAGGAATTAATGTAGATAATTTTTCTTCTATTTGCTCTGGCATCAATTTAATTCCGCCACTATTTATTACATTATCATATCTTCCCTCCCACTTAAATTGTGTGTCCGAAATTAACTCCACAATATCATTAGTAACAATTTCCTTACTACTAATCCTTTTGGCTTTAATGATTAAACATTCTCTCTCATCTACAGAAACTTTTACATTAGGCAAAACAGTGAATACCTCCTCACCTATCCTCTTTGCAGCGATGTGGGTAATGGTCTCAGTCATTCCATAAGTTTCATAAATCTCAATTGGTATTTTTATTAATTCTTGCTCTAGTGCTTTGTGCACTTTTACACCACCAATAATTAATTTCTTAATCTTTTTTTCTCTTAGTTTTTTTAATGAATTTTTTGCTTGAAGAGGAATCATAGCACAAAAATCAAAATTTTCATCAATATTTTTTAACGGATTTGAGTTTGGTTCTACAAATTTCATATCCAATCCTAAAATAAAAGAACGAACAAACATCATTTTACCAGCCACATAATTCGTTGGTAAGCAATGAAGCATCGTATTTCCGGGTTGCAAACCAAAAAAGTCCCCTGTTGCTAAAGCGGAATCCAACATCGCCTGTTTTTCAATTTTAATAATTTTAGGCGTTCCCGTAGATCCTGAAGTGGGTAGCTCTATATAGGATTTTTCATCAAACCAATCTAACAAAAAATTACCTATATGTTTTTCAAAAGGTTCCCCTTCTTTAATAAAACAATAAGCCACATAAAACATTTCTTCAAGATTAATATGATACCCATTCAATTTGAAACGATTGTGTATGTTCTTGTATGTTAAATTACTCATTATATTGTGTTTATATTTAAATTAGTTGTAGGAGTCTGATGCATCAATTTTACCGGCAAGTTTTATTGACCAATTCGTCCAGTTATATTTTTTTGCAAATATAAATAAGATAATCGGATAGACAATTACAATAGAAACTATCATTTCATTTAATATGTCATTCGGATTTTCAATTCCAGAATATTTAAAAATTGCATCTGTTTGTATCGCAGAAAAATCAGAGGTAATTAATAATGCCGCTATCAAATTGTTTCCCAAATGGAAACCCAATGCTAGTTCGAGACTTTCATCCATCAATGTCATAATGCCCAGCAAAAAACCAGTTCCTATGTAAAAAGCCATAACCCCAAAACCCATTTTGTAAACTTCAGGATTGGCACTGTGGAATAATCCAAATACAACTGAAGTAAAAAGCAACGGAAACCATTTATTCTTGACAGCAATGCCAATTTGCTGCATCAAAAAACCTCTGAATAGATATTCTTCAAAACCTATTTGAAAAGGAAACATCGCGAAGCTAATTATAAATAATATCGTAAATCGCAGCGGATTAAAATTCCAAATTATCTGAGAATTATCAAAAGAATAGGAAACGGCAAAGCCTACAATGGTCAAGAAGACAATCAACCCAAAAGAAAAAAAGATCCTTTTATAATCTACTTTATTTCTTGAAGTGGTAAGAGAAAGAATGCTTCTTTTGTGTAAAAAACAAACCAAGAAAAACAATAATGCCAACAAGAAAATAAAAGGGGATAAATTAATTATCAATGATTTAATTCCATGTATATTACCCATTTTTTTATAAACTTCATCCATTTGCTCCTTTGACATAAGGAAAAACATAATAAAATTGGCAATAAATATTCCTGTTGTGATCAAGGTGGTTATCAATACCCGCCACCAAGTATTATCCCCTTTATAGGCCTGATTTATAAACATAGTTTAGAATTTATTTGGCTTGCTTTTTTTAAACCATTTGTTGATTCGAATATAACCTATTTTTCCGTTTTTATCCCTTACTTTGTAAAAAATTTAAATCACAGTTTATGCTTCAAATTTATCATAATTCGCGTTGTACAAAATCAAGGGAATGCCTGGCTTTTCTTGAAAAAACGGGACAAGAATATGAAGTTGTAAAGTATCTTGAAGCTATTCCTTATTTTTCGGAATTGGAAGCAATTATAAAAAAACTAAGAATTAAACCCATTGAATTAATACGCCAAAAAGAAAAAATATGGACAGAAAATTTCAAGGGAAAGATATTGTCTGATAGAGAAATCATTCAAGCCATGATTTCGTACCCGATTCTTATGGAAAGGCCTATCGTCATAAACGGAGAAAAAGCTGTAATTGCAAGGCCAATTGAAAAAGTGGTAATGATTTTTTAACAGTTTTGTAATTCATAGATCCCTAAAACCTTACTATTTTATTTTGAGACTTAAACCAAATTGCACTTAAATGGTCTTACAGTCTCAAAACAACCTTATCAACATGAAAAAAACAAAATCTGCACTTACATTCTTTTTTTTGTGTATCTCGTTATTAAATTTTTCCCAAACAAGAATACCCGAAAAAAAGATAAAAATTACTGGAAAAGTGATTGAAAAAGTGAGCCGTCAACCACTTGAATATGCTACCATAACTTTCGTAAACCCGAAGAACCCAAAAATGGTAACAGGAGGAATTACAAATGTAAAAGGAGAGTTTGATGTTACTGTCATTGGGGGAATTTACGATATCACAATAGAATTCATCTCTTTTAAACCGACAATAATTAAACAGCAAAATCTCCAAGAAAATACTAATCTAGGCCAAATAAACTTAGATGAAGACACCTCGCAATTGAACGAAGTAGTTGTTCGGGCTGAAAAATCAACGGTAGAAATACGATTAGACAAAAAAATATTCAACGTTGGTCAAGATATGATGGCAAAAGGCGGAACTGCCAGCGATGTTTTAGACAATGTACCTTCAGTAACCGTAGATGCTGATGGTAATGTAAGCCTTCGTGGTAACGAAAACGTTAAGATTTTAATAGATGGAAAACCAGCAAACAGCATCAATATCGCCAATGCTTTAAAAACAATCCCTGCGGACGCATTGGATAAAGTAGAAGTCATCACAAATCCGTCAGCACGGTACGATGCTGAAGGTGGTGCGGGAATCATCAATATAATTCTCAAAAGAGGTAAAATCAAAGGTTTAAATGGAACTGTTGTTTCTACGTTAGGGATTCCTCAAAATTATGGATTGGCGACAAACATCAATTTCAAGAGTAAAAATTTCAATCTTTTTTCTTCACTTGGGTATAATGACAGTAAATCTGTCGGAAAATCTTTGACAAATTCTGATTATTTAAATCCAGATGGTTCAATTCAAAAAACGATTAATGAAAGAGGGCATCGTGAAAGAGGCCGAAAAGGCTACAATTATAATTTTGGAATGGACTGGTATTTAAGTAAAACCCTAACCTGGACAAATTCCTTGTCTTACAGAAAAAGTGATGGTTCCAGTCCAGATAATATGAATTATTATAATTATGAAACTGACAATAATTTTGTTAGAAACAGATTCAATAATAGACTTAACAATAGCAATGAAGTAGAATATTCGACAAATTTCACTAAAAAATTCATAAAAGAAGGGCATAAACTTACAGCAGACTTTGAATTTTCTAAAGGTGCGGAAAATGATTCTTCTACTATTGCAGATTATATAATTGGGCAAGAATTTGACATTTCAAGGGAGATTACTAAAAATTATCAAACGCAAATTAACAACTTGTTTCAAATGGATTATGTTTTGCCTCTTGGCAAAAACAGTCAATTTGAAGCGGGATATAAAGGCGATTTTAATCAACTGTTAACCGACTACAGTGTTGGAATATTCGATAAGAATGGAATTATTATTCCAAATGTAAACCTGACAAATAAGTTAGAATACAAAGAAAAAATAAATTCTGCCTACTTCCAATTTGGATCAAAAATGAATACGTTTTCATACTTATTAGGAATGAGGTATGAAGATTCCAACATAGACATCAACTTATTAACAACTAATGAATTTAATAAAAAAAAGTATCACAACTTTTTTCCAAGTGTATTTCTGACTTACCAAACATCTGATAAAACTTCATTTTCAATCAACTATAGCCGAAGAGTGACCAGACCCCGTTCTCGATTTATCAATCCATTTACCAGTTATTCAAGTAACGTGAATTTATTTCAGGGAAATCCTCAAATCAATCCTTCTTTTACCGACGCCCTAGATTTTGTTTATATTACAAAATGGAACAAAATCACCTTTACCTCCTCTGTTTACTTCAATAAAACGAAAAATTATTTTCAATTTATAAAAAGGCCGAATGGAGAGATTATTACTTCAATTGTAAACGGAGAAACGTCAGAAACTCCTGTGATTTTGACAACTCCTATCAATTTATCCGATGAAAATCGGTTTGGGTTTGAGTTAAACGCAAATTATTCTCCATACAAATGGTGGCGATTAAACGGTAATTTTAACTTTTATCAAAGTAAAGTAAGAGGTGATTATTCGTATATATTGGCGATTTCGAATGAAATTATAAACGAAAATTTTGATAGGGACGCTTTGAGTTGGTTTTCTAGAATATCCTCAAAAATGACATTGCCATACAAAATAGAATGGCAAACTAGCGCCATGTATAAGGCTCCACAAAACACCGCACAGGGAAAAAGTATAGGTATTTTAACCGCCAATATGGCTTTTAGCAAAGATGTTCTTAAAAATAAAGCAAGTGTTTCATTGAATGCAAACGACATATTCAATTCCGATAAAATGATTATTCAAACCTATTTACCAATTGTTAATACCTATATGGAATATCAACGAAGACCGCGACAAGTCAATCTTTCTTTTACATATCGATTTAATAATCAGAAAAACGAAAAAGAAAAACAACCCGTTAAAAATCGAGGTGAAAATGGCGATGGAATGGATTTTTAAGCATAAAAAAAAAGGTCGTTATTACGGGTCCTTTTTTTATTTGATAATCAGACTAAACTGATTGTTTCTTTTTTGCTTTTCTCTCTTTAAATCTTTCCCAAGTAACTCCGCCTACCCAGTAGGAAACGAAACCAACCAAGAAAAACATCAACCAAAATCCTATTGTAAGAATGGTCAAGAAAAGTAAAAAACCTAAATACTGTGAGAAATTAAACATTTTTTCCGGATATTTTAATTTAGCCACAAATGTAAGTTTAATATTTTTTCTTACCAATAAATTGTTGGTATTATTTTTTTAAAAGAGTTGCAATCCGTAATTTTGGAGTTCCATTTTTTTAGCCTTTCCTAAAAACACTGAATCCGGTCATGACACATAAACCAACAACTACAAAACAAAAATAATCAATAAAATGAAGTACAGAATAGAAAAAGATACCATGGGTGAAGTGCAAGTTCCAGCTCAAAAGTATTGGGGAGCACAGACAGAACGTTCGAGAAATAATTTTAAAATCGGTCCATCGGCTTCAATGCCAAAAGAAATCATTGAAGGTTTTGCCTATTTAAAAAAAGCTGCCGCCTACGCCAATTGTGACTTGGGGGCTCTTCCAACAGAAAAACGTGATGCTATTGCGGCCGTCTGCGACGAAATTCTAGCCGGAAGCCTAGCCGACGAATTTCCACTTGTAATTTGGCAAACAGGTTCAGGTACACAAAGTAATATGAACGTGAATGAAGTAATTGCGAATCGCGCCCAAGTACTAAAGGGATTTGCCATTGGTGAGGGTGAACAATTTATCAAGGCTAATGATGATGTAAACAAATCGCAATCTTCTAACGATACTTTCCCAACGGGAATGCATATTGCAGCATACAAAACCGTTGTGGAGACAACAATTCCTGGTGTCGAAAAATTAAGAGATACTCTTCAAGCAAAAGTAGCCGAATTTAATACTGTAGTAAAAATTGGCCGTACACATTTAATGGATGCAACACCATTGACATTAGGACAAGAAATTTCAGGATACGCAGCGCAATTAAGTTATGGCTTGAAAGCGGTTAAAAATACATTAGCACACTTGTCAGAAGTCGCCTTGGGTGGCACTGCAGTTGGAACAGGCTTGAACACACCTGCCGGATATGATGTAAAAGTAGCTGAATATATTGCTCTATTCACGGGACACCCTTTTGTAACTGCCCCAAACAAATTTGAAGCTTTAGCGGCTCACGATGCCATTGTAGAAACTCATGGAGCTTTAAAACAATTAGCTGTTTCGCTCAACAAAATTGCAAATGATATTCGCATGTTGGCTTCTGGACCACGTTCTGGAATTGGCGAAATTATTATTCCTGAAAACGAACCAGGGTCATCCATTATGCCGGGTAAAGTAAACCCAACACAATGCGAAGCTTTAACGATGGTTTGCGCCCAAGTAATGGGAAATGACGTGGCAATTTCCGTTGGAGGAATGCAGGGTCATTATGAATTGAATGTTTTTAAACCCTTGATGGCGGCAAACTTCTTGCAATCTGCACGATTGCTGGGTGATGCCTGCGTATCTTTTGAAGAACATTGCGCACAAGGAATTGAACCAAACCACAAGCGCATTAAAGAATTAGTTGACAACTCCTTAATGTTAGTTACTTCATTAAATACTAAAATCGGCTATTATAAGTCAGCCGAAATAGCTCAAACTGCTCACAAAAACGGAACCACTTTAAAAGAAGAAGCTTTACGCTTGGGCTATGTTTCAGCAGAAGATTTTGATGCTTGGGTAAAACCAGAAGATATGGTAGGAAGCTTGAAATAATTAAAGAATTATAAATTTCTAAGTATTCAATTAAAGTTGCAACAACTCGTTGCAGCTTTTTTTTATGCTTTAACGAAATTAAATAATCCTATTTTTATTATGCGCGCATAGTATTTTTTATTATCTTTGAGATTGACTGACTAAATTATGAAAGAAAAAACAATAGACTACATCCTTCGCGCTACCTGGCAAGCGGTGGCTAGAATGTACAACGATGAAGCTTCAAATTATGGCGCAACAATGGCTACAGGTTTTACTTTGTTAAGTATTGATAAAGAAGTGGGAACTCCGTCAACAACATTGGGTCCTAAAATGGGAATGGAAGCAACAAGCTTAACCAGAACATTAAAATCAATGGAAGATAAAGGACTTATTTATAGAAAACCAAATCCTGAAGATGGCCGTGGGGTATTGATTTTCTTAACCGAATTTGGAAAAGAAAAAAGAGAATTGTCTAAAAACACCGTCCTAAAATTTAACGAAGTCGTAAAACAAAATGTATCCGCTGAAAAGCTTCAGGATTTTATGGAAGTTTCAGATATCATCAACGAATTAATTTCCGAAAAGAAAATATTCAACATCTAAAAATTAATAATTCAAAATAAAAAATGAAAAGGATAATTAAAAAAGTTGCAGTAATCGGATCCGGAATTATGGGTTCGGGAATTGCTTGTCATTTTGCCAACATTGGGGTCGAAGTTCTGCTTTTAGATATTATTCCAAGAGAACTCAATGAAGCCGAAATAAAAAAAGGATTAACATTAGAAAGCAAAATAGTTCGCAATCGCTTGGTCAATGAACATTTACAAAATGCTTTAAAATCAAAACCATCGCCTATTTACCACCAGAAGTTTACCAGTCGAATTACTACTGGAAATACAACAGATGATATGGCGCAACTTGCTAAAGTAGATTGGATTATAGAAGTTGTGGTGGAACGTTTGGACATCAAAAAAATGGTGTTCGAACAAATAGAAAAATTCCGCAAACCGGGAACATTAATAACCTCAAATACCTCTGGAATTCCGATTCATTTTATGAGCGAAGGAAGATCTGAAGATTTCCAGAAACACTTTTGCGGAACCCACTTTTTTAACCCAGCACGTTACTTAAAATTATTTGAAATTATTCCTGGTCCGCAAACTTCTTCTGAAGTTCTGGACTTCCTTACTATATATGGAGAGAAATTCTTGGGCAAAACTTCGGTCTTGGCCAAAGATACTCCTGCTTTTATTGGAAACCGAATTGGAATTTACGGAATCCAAAGTTTATTCCATTTGGTAAAAGAATTGGGATTAACAATAGAAGAAGTCGATAAACTCACGGGACCAGTTATAGGAAGACCAAAATCGGCGACTTTCAGGACGGTCGATGTAGTCGGTTTGGATACTTTGGTTCACGTTGCCAACGGAATTTATGAAAATTGCCCGAATGACGAACAACACGAATTGTTCGAATTACCGGATTTCGTCAACAAAATGATGGAAAACAAATGGCTCGGAAGCAAAACAGGCCAAGGTTTTTACAAAAAAGAAGGACGAGATATTCTTTCTTTAGATTTAGATACTTTGAAATATCGTGCTGCTAAAAAAGCTTCATTTGCTACTTTAGAATTAACAAAAACCATCGATAAACCAATTGACCGTTTCAAGGTTCTGATAAAAGGAACCGATAAAGCGGGCGAATTTTACAGACGAAGTTTTGCCGGAATGTTCGCTTATGTTTCTAACAGAATTCCTGAAATATCGGATGAGTTATACAAAATTGATGATGCAATGAAAGCAGGTTTCGGTTGGGAAAATGGTCCTTTCGAAATTTGGGATGCCATTGGTGTGGCGAAAGGAATCGAAATGATTAAAGACGAAGGATTATCTCCACCTGCCTGGATTATTGAGATGTTAGCTTCTGGAACTTCAAGCTTTTATTCCTTTAAAGAAGGAGCTACTTATTTCTATACTATTCCAAATAAAACACAATCTAAAGTTCCGGGACAAGAGGCTTTTATTATGTTGAACAACATTCGCGAAAGCAAAAAAGTATGGAGCAACAGCGGAGCCATTATCCATGATTTAGGTGACGGAATTTTGAATTTAGAATTTCAATCGAAAATGAATACCATTGGTGGCGATGTTTTGCAAGCCATCAACAAAGCAATTGACTTATCCGAAAAAGAATATCAAGGCTTACTAATCGGGAACCAAGGGACAAATTTCTCTGTAGGAGCCAATATCGGAATGATATTTATGATGGCGGTCGAACAAGAGTATGACGAATTGAATATGGCCATCAAAATGTTCCAAGACACGATGATGCGCCTGCGTTATTCTGGAATTCCGGTAGTGGTTGCACCGCATGGAATGACTTTGGGCGGCGGTTGCGAAATGAGTATGCACGCCGATAAAGTGGTTGCTGCCGCGGAAACTTACATTGGATTGGTCGAATTTGGAGTTGGTGTAATTCCAGGAGGGGGCGGATCGAAAGAAATGGCCTTACGAGCCTCGGATTTATTCCGTAAAAACGATGTGGAACTGAATGTATTACAGGAATATTTCTTGACCGTGGCGATGGCAAAAGTGTCGACTTCGGCTTACGAAGCCTTTGAGTTGGGTATATTGGAACATGGAAAAGACGTGATTGTGGTAAACAAAGACCGTCAAATTGCCGAAGCCAAAAAACACGCTTTGCTATTGGCAGAAGCCGGTTACACCCAACCCATTCGCAGAAATGATGTGAAAGTTTTGGGAAAACAAGCGTTGGGAATGTTCTTGGTTGGAACCGACCAAATGGAGGCCGGAAAATACATTTCGGAACACGACAAAAAAATTGCCAACAAACTAGCATACGTAATGGCTGGTGGAGATTTATCAGAGTCGACATTCGTATCTGAACAATATTTATTAGATATTGAAAGAGAAGCCTTTCTGAGTTTGTGTACAGAAAGAAAAACATTGGAAAGAATTCAATATATGTTAACCAAAGGGAAACCGTTGAGGAATTAGTATTAAGACTTTAGTATTAAGTATTAAGACTTTAAAAAAAGACTATGCACAACTTTTAAAAATTAAAAATTTGGCAGAAAGCTATGGATATTGCAGTTGCCGTTTAAGATGTTTCTTTACAATTGCCTAATCATAAAAGTTTAATTTAATTCATCAAATTAAGAAATGTGCAGTTTCAATTCCTTCAAATATTGCTGAAGGTTCAGGTCGAAATCATAGCAAAGAGTTTATTCAATTTTTAGGAATTGCTAATGGATCATCTTTCGAATTATTAACACAATTAATACTAGCAAAACGATTAAATCTTATAAAAGAAGAAATAATACAACCAATTATTAGTCAATTAGTGGAAGTTTCAAATATGAATTTCGCTTTTCAAAAAACATTAAAAACAACCTAAAACAAACGAAAGTCTTAATTCTTAATACTCAAATCTTAATACAAAATAGATCAAGTCTTAATACTTAATACTCCAATCTTAATACTTTTTATCAATGAAAACAGCCTATATCGTAAAAGCATACAGAACCGCAGTTGGGAAAGCACCAAAAGGGGTATTTAGATTCAAGCGTTCTGATGAATTGGCGGCCGAAACAATTCAATATATGATGAATGAATTGCCGGACTTCGACAAAAAACGCATTGACGACGTAATGGTGGGAAACGCGATGCCGGAAGCTGAACAAGGATTAAATATTGGTCGTTTAATTTCCTTAATGGGATTGAAAATCGAAGATGTTCCGGGTGTGACGGTTAATAGATATTGCGCTTCAGGATTAGAAACTATTGGGATGGCAACAGCCAAAATTCAATCCGGAATGGCCGATTGCATCATTGCCGGTGGAGCCGAAAGTATGAGTTTTATTCCAATGGGAGGTTACAAACCAACACCGGATTATGCTGTTGCAGTAGCCGGACACGAGGATTATTATTGGGGAATGGGTTTGACTGCCGAAGCGGTTGCCAAACAATACAACATTTCTAGAAGTCACCAAGATGAGTTTGCGTATCAATCACACATCAAAGCTTTGAAAGCCCAAGCGGGAGGTAAATTTGATAAACAAATTGTTCCGATTACTATCGAGCAAACTTTTATCAACGAAAATAGCAAAAAAGAAACTAAGTCTTATATCGTCAATAAGGATGAAGGCCCAAGAGCAGGGACTTCGGTGGAAGCGTTATCAGGATTAAGAGCCGTTTTTGCTGCTGACGGAAGTGTAACTGCTGGGAATTCTTCGCAAATGAGCGATGGGGCTGCCTTCGTTTTGGTTATGAGCGAAGAAATGGTCAAAGAACTAAACCTCAATCCTATTGCGCGTTTGGTCGGCTTAGCTTCCGCAGGTGTTGAACCAAGGATAATGGGAATTGGACCTGTTAAAGCAATCCCGAAAGCTTTAAAACAAGCTGGATTACAATTAAAAGACATTGACTTAATCGAATTAAACGAAGCCTTTGCTTCACAGTCATTGGCAGTAATTCGAGAATTAGGTTTAAATCCTGATATAGTAAATGTAAATGGTGGAGCAATTGCATTAGGCCATCCTTTAGGTTGTACGGGCACAAAATTGTCAGTTCAACTTTTCGACGAAATGCGTTTAAGAAAAAGTAAATATGGAATAGTCTCAATGTGTGTGGGAACTGGACAAGGTTCAGCTGGGATTTATGAAATATTGTAATTGACAAAAAAAGTAAATAAACCTTTTAAATTAAAAAAGCTATGGCAGATAAAACAAGAGGTGGTCAATTCATCGTAAAAGAGACAAAATGTGAAGACATCTTCACTCCGGAAGATTTCAATGAAGAGCAATTAATGATGCGTGACTCGGTGAAAGAATTCATCGATAAAGAAGTGTGGCCAAATAAAGAACGCTTTGAAAAGAGGGATTTTGCCTTCACGGTAGAATGCATGCGTAAGGCCGGTGAAATGGGATTATTAAGCATTTCAGTCCCTGAAGCCTATGGCGGAATGGGAATGGGATTTGTTGATACGGTTTTGGTTTGCGATTATATTTCTGGGGCAACTGGTTCTTTTTCGTCTGCCTTTGGAGCACATACAGGAATAGGAACCCTTCCCATCACTTTATATGGAACCGAGGCGCAAAAACAAAAATATGTACCAAAATTAGCTACTGGAGAATGGTTTGGGGCTTATTGTTTGACTGAACCAGGAGCTGGGTCGGATGCAAATTCTGGAAAAACAAAAGCAGTCTTATCAGATGACGGAACACATTATAAAATTACGGGGCAAAAAATGTGGATTACAAACGCTGGTTTTTGTTCATTATTTATTGTTTTTGCCCGAATTGGTGATGACAAAAATATCACTGGATTTATTGTTGAAAACGATCCTAATAATGGCATTTCGATGAATGAAGAAGAGCATAAACTAGGTATTCGTGCTTCTTCTACGAGACAAGTATTTTTTGCTGACACCAAAGTACCTATTGAAAACATGCTTTCTGATAGAGGAAATGGTTTCAAAATTGCCATGAACGCTTTGAATGTAGGTCGAATAAAACTAGCTGCTGCTTGTTTGGATGCGCAACGAAGAGTAATAACTAATGCCATAAAATACGCGAACGAAAGAGTTCAATTTAATACTCCGATTGCTCAATTTGGTGCCATTAGGTCTAAACTAGCTGAAATGGCAACCTCTTGTTATGCTGGACAAAGTGCTACTTATCGGGCTGCTAAAGACATTGAAGACAAAATAAAAGATCGGGAAGCTGCTGGAGAGTCGCATCAAGACTCTGAATTAAAAGGTATTGAAGAATATGCTATTGAGTGTTCCATTTTAAAAGTAGCAGTTTCTGAAGATATTCAAAATTGTGCCGATGAAGGTATCCAAATTTTGGGTGGAATGGGATTCTCTGAAGATACGCCAATGGAAAGTGCTTGGCGTGACGCCAGAATTGCCAGAATTTACGAAGGTACGAATGAAATTAACAGAATGCTATCTGTTGGAATGTTGATTAAAAAAGCGTTCAAAGGTCATGTTGATTTGTTGGGTCCTGCAACAAAAATACAGGAAGAATTAATGGGAATTCCATCCTTTGAAACTCTTGATTATTCCGAATTATTCGCCGAAGAAAAAGAAATGATTGGCAAGTTGAAAAAAGCATTCTTAATGGTTGCCGGCGGAGCTGTTCAAAAGTACGGCCCTGATTTAGAAGGGCACCAACAATTATTGATGGCTGCTGCCGATATTTTGATTGAAATCTATATGGCAGAATCGACAATCTTGAGAACTGAAAAATTATCCAAAAAAATAGGAGAATCAAAAGCGAAAGAACAAATTGCCATGGCAAAATTATACTTGTACAAAGCAGTTGACATGGTAACCCAAAAAGGGAAAGAAAGTGTCATTTCCTTTGCTGAAGGGGATGAACAACGAATGATGTCGATGGGATTACGTCGTTTCACAAAATACACCAATATGCCTAATATAATTGCTTTAAGAGAAATGATTACAACAAAATTGGTAGTAGAAAACGAATACTGTTTTTAATTTTAAAATCTAGCTTGGATTGTGGAATTTATTAAAAAACTGCAGTTGTCATAATTAATGGTAATTTTATGTTTCTGAAAATACTCTTTAACATAAAATAATTGACTTGTAATAGTCAATACTACATCTATTTTTCATAAAATTTCATAGTAAATAAACAAAAAATAGCGTAACTTTAAGTAATTCAATTTGTATCTTGATATGAAAAAAATTACTTTAATTATCCTGCTATTTATTTCTATAACTGTTTTTGCACAAAACGAAATGTCTACCAATACGGGTATTGTCTATTTTGAAGCTTCAATGCCATTATTCGAGGAGATTAAAGCAACGAACAAAACAGTTTTTTGTGTTTTAAACACAAAAACAGGAGCAATTACTAGTACGGTTTTGATAAAAAATTTTCATTTCAAAATACCTATGATGGAAGAGCACTTTAACGATAATTATATGAAAAGTAGTGACTATCCAAAAGCAACTTTTAAAGGAGTTATCGAAGGTTTCAACTTGAATATTATAGGTACCAGTCCAAAAGAATTCAAACTGAGAGGTCTATTGAAATTGCATGGGAAATCTAAAAATATTTGCACAATCGCAATTCTGAGAAAAGTGGACTACACATTAGAAATCATATCGGATTTTGAGGTAAACAGTACCGATTTTAACATTCGGATCCCTGATGTTTTGAGCCTAAAAGTGTCTAAAACTGTAAATATAAAGACACGGTTTTTGTTAAACAGGTCTACTTTTGCAAACAATCCCTAAGAGCCTGTTCTAAGGTTTTGAATTTAAACTTAAATCCTGTTTTTCCTATTTTTTCCGAAGAAACTCTTCTTCCCGTCAGTATAATTAGAGCCATTTCCCCCAACACCATTTTTATCAGAAAAGCAGGGACATTTGGCAACCAAATCGAATACCCATATATTTTTGCCATTGCTTTTGAAAAAGTAGCATTCGTTGTATTGTCAGTGATCGTAGCATTATATGCTCCAGTCATATCGTTGTTTTTTATGGCTTCGAGATAAATGGCACACAAATCGTCAACATGAATCCAAGGCATGTATTGCTTGCCAGAACCAAGAGCAGAACCCAATCTCATTTTAAAAATTGGTGTTAATTTCTTCAAGAAACCGTCATCTTCACCAAGAACCAAACCGGTTCGAATTTTTACCACGCGAATTCCCAAATCCGCAATAGTGTCAGCGGCAGCTTCCCATTTTTGGCAAGTCATCCCCAAAAAATCATTAGCAGCCAAAGTGTTTTCGGTACAAATGTCGTCTCCATTTACAGCACCATAGATTCCTATTCCTGAAGCCGAAACGAAGGCGTCTAGTTTTTTATGGTTCTTTTTTAAAACCGTGTGAAGTAACTCAATGGATTTTTCCCGACTCTGGACAATTGCTTCTTTGCGTTTTGGTGTCCAACGATTTTCGGCAATGTTTTCGCCGGCCAAGTGTATAATATAATCAGCTTTTAGAACCGATTCCTCTTCTATGAAATGAGTGGAAATATCCCAGCGGTAATAGTAGACATCTGCCGTATTTTGTTTCGGGCTTCTACTCAAAATACAAACAGTATAACCCTTTTCAATCAACAAACCTGCTAATTTTTTTCCTACAAATCCTGAACCACCGCTTATTAATACATTTTTCTTCATATATGTAAATTTTGTTATATAAAAAATGACACCTGTATTTCGACAGCTAACTATCAAATCTCCTCTATTTATATTTCTTTGTTTGGCACCGTCTTTTTCTTAATAGTGATTTATATCCACAAATTTAGCCTTTAAAATGATATGCAAAACATTAACATTTATTTTGTTTAACTTTTTTACAAATTAGTTAAACATTTATTATCTTTACGAACAATTTAAAAGACACTAAAAATGGCCACTAAAAAACCAACCCTGACTAGAGACAAAATAGTTTCACTATATATGACCTATCGTTTAGAAAATAACGAAAAACCCAAATCCGTATATCAATTTACCAAAACAAATGGTTTTGACGAGACAGAATTCTATAGTTTTTTTGGGACAATAGAAAGCGTTGAAAAAGAAATATTCAACACATTCCTGGACAAAACAATTGAATTAATACAGAAAGACACAAACTACGAAACGTATGACATGAAAAGTAAAATGCTCACTTTTTACTTCACCTTTTTTGAATTATTGTCTGCCAATAGAAGTTATGTGGTAATGAGTTTAAAAGAACACCAAAACCAACTAAAAAACCTTATTCAACTGTCCGGCCTTAGAATCGGATTCAAAAATTATATTAACGAAATCATTTCGGATGAAGTGAGAACCCAACATGAAAAATTTCAAAATTTTCAAGAAAAAGCGATTCAGGAAACCTCTTGGATTCAATTCTTGCTAACGATGAAATTCTGGTTGGATGATGAATCTCCTTCTTTCGAAAAAACAGACCTCTATATTGAGAAATCAGTGAAAGTAACTTTCGAACTAATGAATATTGCACCCATAGACAGTTTAATCGATTTTGGAAAATTTATTTTCAAAGAAAAAATTAACAACAAATAATGAAAACCATAGACTACATTCCTACTTCAAAAATTGAAAGAGCCACAAAACTCGTTCAAACTGGTGCTAAAGTAGGCGTTAATTACCTAAAATATTACGGCGAAAAAATGGTTAACAGCGATTTAAACCGCGACAAACTTAATGAAAACAATGCCGAAGATATTTATGATGGGCTGAAGAGTTTAAAAGGCAGTGCCCTAAAAGTAGCCCAAATGTTAAGCATGGATAAGAGTTTCTTGCCCCAGGCCTATGTAGAGAAATTTTCGTTGTCCCAGTTTTCGGTTCCACCGCTTTCGGCTCCATTGGCTTTGAAAACCTTCAAGGCAAATTTTGGCAAGACACCCTATGAAATATTTGACGAATTTAATGCAAACTCTGTGAATGCAGCAAGTATCGGACAAGTACATTTGGCCGTTATAAATAATAAAAAACTAGCCGTTAAAATTCAATATCCAGGGGTCGCTAATAGCATTTCTTCTGATTTGGCTATGGTAAAACCCATTGCCGTCAGAATGTTTAACCTTCAAGGAAAAGATTCCGATAAATATTTTAAGGAAGTCGAAGACAAACTAATTGAGGAAACTAATTATTTATTGGAACTCAAACAAAGTCAAGAAGTGGTTGAAGCTTGCCATAAAATTGAAAATTTGGTTTTTCCAAACTACTATCCCAACTATTCTTCGGAAAAAATCATCACAATGGATTGGATGACGGGAATCCACCTTTCGGAGTTTACCAACAAAAATGCTGATCAAGAAGTGGCTAATAAAATAGGTCAGGCGCTGTGGGATTTTTATATGTACCAAATTCACATTTTGAGAAAAGTACATGCTGATCCACATCCGGGAAACTTTTTGGTAAATCAAGAAAACCAACTAGTGGCTCTCGATTTTGGCTGCATGAAACAAATTCCAAATGATTTTTACATTCCGTATTTTGAGTTAATCAACAAGGACGTTATTGACAATAAAATTATTTTTGGAGAAAAATTATTTGAATTGGAAATTCTTAGAGTGGATGATTCCAAAGAAGAAATTCAATATTTCACCCAAATGTTTTATGATTTATTGTCGCTTTTCACCAAGCCCTTTCAAACGGAAAGCTTCGATTTCTCGGATGAAATGTTTTTTGAAAACATAGCCCAATTAGGGGAACGATTTGTTAATGACACCAACCTTCGAAAAATGAACGGCAATAGAGGATCGAAACACTTTATTTATATAAATAGAACCTTTTTTGGATTGTATAATTTAATGTTTGACTTGAAAGCCAAAATTATAGTAAATGAATATCTAAAATACTAAAGTTAAAAGAAGTAAATAAAATTATGAAAAATATAGTAATTATTGGTGGTAGCAAAGGAATTGGTAGTGCCATTTTGTTGCAACAATTGGAATCAAACAAGGTTTACAACATTAGCAGAAATGCTCCAGACATAACACATCCCAACCTGAAACATTATTCTTTGGATGTACTCCAGGAAGCGCTTCCCGAAATAGAAAATATCGACACCTTGATTTATTGTCCAGGCTCTATTAATCTGAAGCCTATTGGCAGTTTGAGCATCGATGATTTTAGAAATGATTTCGAAATCAATGTAATTGGCGCCGTAAAAACCATCCAAAAATATTTGCCTGTTTTGAAAAAAGGGACGAATCCTTCCATCATTTTATTCAGCACGGTGGCTGCAAAACTTGGAATGCCATTTCACGCCAGTATCGCCACAGCCAAGGCGGGAGTTGAAGGTTTAGTAAAATCGCTTGGAGCTGAATTGGCCTCGGTAGTCCGTATCAATGCAATTGCTCCTACTATCACCGAAACCTCACTTGCAGCTGGAATTTTACGAAACGACCGAATGAAGGAAAACATGGTAGAGCGTCATCCAATGAAGGGATATTTGAAACCAGAAGAAGTGGCCAGTATGGCCAATTATCTGATTTCGGATCAAGCCAAGTCAATTTCGGGACAGATTTTTGAAATGGATTATGGTATTGTAACTTTTAAAATATAATTAAAAAAAAAGACGCTTTAAAATTGAAAATGATGATAAAAGAAATTAGAAGTTACGAAAAAATTGAACAGTATGATGAGGAAATAACAGAAGTATTAGCTGAAAATTACAGAGCAATAATAAATAATCTAGGAGAAGATATTAACAGGGAAGGACTCGAAAAAACACCAGAAAGAGTTGCTAAAGCCATGCAATTTCTGACGCACGGTTACGGACTGAATCCATTAGAAATAATGAAATCAGCACTATTCACCGAAGACCACAAACAAATGATTGTAGTAAAAGACATTGAAGTGTATTCCATGTGTGAACACCACATGCTTCCGTTTTTCGGCAAAGCGCATGTGGCCTACATTCCAAACGGAAATATCGTAGGATTAAGCAAAATACCTAGAATTGTAGATGCTTTTGCCCGAAGAATGCAAGTACAGGAAAGACTCACAGATCAGATAAAAGATTGCATCCAGGAAGCATTAAATCCCCTAGGTGTGGCAGTTGTAATAGAAGCACAGCACATGTGCATGCAAATGCGTGGCATTCAAAAACAAAATTCAGTAACTACAACATCCTCCTTTACTGGGGCTTTCGAAAAAGACAAAACCAGAAAGGAATTTATTAGTCTCGTTTCTAATAAGTTGAGTTAGATTAAAACATTTTAACAAAAGTTAATGAAAATTCTCTTAACAGGCGCAACAGGATATATTGGGAAGCGACTTTTACCTATTTTGGTAACTCAAGGTCATGAAGTCATTTGCTGTGTAAGAGACAAAAATAGGTTTTATTGCCCCGAAGAGTTTCGCAAAAATGTGTCGGTCATTGAGGTTGATTTTCTTAAAATAGAAACATTGACAGCAATACCAACTAGTATAGATGCCGCTTATTATTTGATTCATTCCATGTCAGATACAGACAAATATTATGATGATTTAGAAAAGCTTTCGGCAGAAAATTTTGTTTATTCAATAGATAAAACAGCTGCAAAACAAGTTATCTATTTAAGTGGTATCGTAAATGACAAATCCCTATCTAAACATTTGTCTTCTAGGAAAAAAGTGGAGGACGTCTTGAATTATGGAAAATTTGCCTTGACAACTTTAAGATCGGGTATCATTGTGGGTTCCGGTAGTGCTTCATTCGAAATAATTCGGGATTTGGTCAACAAACTTCCGGTCATGATTACTCCAAAATGGCTGAATACAAAATGCCAACCCATTGCCATAAAAGATGTTCTAGAATTTTTGTCAAAATCCCTCAAAAATCCATTTACTTATAACAAAAGTTTTGACATTGGCGGTCCTGATATTTTAACCTATAAAGAAATGCTTTTGGGTTTTGCCAAGGCAAAAAATTTAAAGAGATGGATATACACTGTTCCTATAATGACTCCCAAATTATCATCCTATTGGTTGTACTTTGTAACGTCAACTTCTTACAAACTAGCCTCAACATTGGTCAGCAGCATGAAAGTGGAAGTCGTTTGCAGTGACAATGTAATTAATGATTTATTAGGAGTAAACCCTATGCCTTACGAGCAAGCCTTATCAAGGGCTTTGATTAAAGTAAATGAAGACAAAGTGGCTTCAAGTTGGAAAGATTCACTAGTCAGTGGACGATTTAACAGCAACATGTCTGAATTTTTGAAGGTTCCTAAGAAAGATTGCTACATCGACAGACGAAAAAAACAAATAGAGAACCGAAATTTCACTATCGAAAAAATTTGGTCAATTGGTGGGGAAAATGGTTGGTATTATGGCGACTGGTTGTGGAGCTTACGTGGGTTCATCGATAAGTTGTACGGTGGTGTAGGATCAAAAAGAGGGAGGACCAACAAACACGATATTCATTCAGGAGATGCATTGGATTTTTGGCGGGTATTATATGCCAATAAAGAAGAAGGTAAACTAGTTTTGTATGCCGAAATGAAATTACCAGGCGAAGCTTGGCTAGAATTCAAAATAATTCACAATACTTTGTATCAAGCCGCAACATTCAAGCCAAAAGGCATTTTGGGGAAAATGTATTGGTATGCTATTTTACCCTTTCACGGATTTATATTCAACGGTATGTTGAATAAGTTAATTCGGTAATTACTTCGAAATTCCCTCTTTGTAGGTTGCAATCGCACGATCTCTAGCAAAGGCATGTTCGACCATTGGCTCAACATAACCCAAATCAAATTCAGGAATCCATTTTCGGATGTAGATTCCTTTTTCGTCAAATTTCTTGAGCTGGATTTCGGGATTAAAAACCCTGAAATAAGGCGCGGCATCACAACCTGTTCCTGCAGCCCACTGCCAGTTTCCAACATTGGCTGACAATTCAAAATCCAATAGCTTTTCAGCAAAATATGCTTCTCCCCATTGCCAATTGATCAATAAATGCTTGCAAAGAAAACTAGCCACCACCATTCGAACCCTATTGTGCATGTAACCGGTTTCGTTTAACTCCCGCATTCCGGCATCGACCATAGGATAACCAGTAGTTCCGGAACACCAACGATTGAAATCCTCCTCATTATTCCGCCATTGAATGCCATCGTAAGCCGATTTGAAATTTTGCGTGACCACCCTTGGAAAACTGAACAAAATTTGCATGAAAAATTCCCTCCAAATCAGTTCACTCAAAAATACTTCATTTTTATTCGCTGCCCAATTCACTAATTTTCGAATACTCACAGTTCCAAAACGCAGATGTGGCGAAAGATGTGTCGTACTGTCCAAAGCCGGAAAGTCTCTGGTTTCATGGTAATTAGTAACGTTTTTCAAGTTATGGGAAATCACTTTTATGGAACTTTCCTCGAATCCTATTTGCTCCAATGTTAGAAAAGTAAAATTGCTTTTATGGAAATTATAAAACTTTTCGGTTATATCGTATTCCTGAACCGGGGCCCTTTTTTTATATTGCTCCAACCATTTATTTTTGTAAGGCGTGTAAACGGTATAAGGCAATCCATCTGCTTTCGTGATTTCTTTTTCTTCGAAAATAACTTGGTCCTTAAATGATAAACACGCTGTTTTATTAGCTTCCAATAATTCGCCAATGGCCATATCCCTTGTGATGGCATAAGGTTCGTAATCTTTGTTGAAAAACACTTCCTTGACATCGAATTCTTGAAGAAGCGCTTGCCAAACGTCATAGGTCTTTCCCTTTTTTACTAAAAGTGAACTTCCCATTTCCTGCAATTGAGAATTAATTTTCGAAAGAGACTCGTGTATAAAACTAACTCTTGAGTCATTTTTTGGCAAGCTGTCCAAAATGGCTTCGTCAAAAATAAACAAAGGAATCACCGGGTAATTCGATTTCAAAGCATAATAAATACCTACATTATCTTCTAATCGCAAGTCTCTTCGATGCCAAAAAAAAGCTACTTCTAATTTTTTCATTATTTAGAATTAAATAATTCATCTACTTTTACACAACGGTAATCAAATATTTCTTTCAGTTTATTTTTGACCACGAGAGTATTCATAATTCTACCAAGAAATCCTAATGGCAAAGCATAATGAACCAAATCGGTCATTTTTGTGCCCTTTTCAGTCGGCTCAAAAAAGTGTTTGTGATGCCATAATGCATAGGGCCCAAAACGTTGTTCATCGATAAAATAGTGGTTCTCTTTCACATAAGTAATAACAGTCATCCAACTCAATTTCAAACCTAAAAGAGGTGAAACTTTATACTGGATAATTTGCCCTGAATACATTGGTTTACTATCGAAATCAGTGATTCGGAAACCCATGTTTTCAGGAGTGATTTTTTGCAAATTTTTTGGACTTGAAAAAAAGGCCCAACAATCTTCAACACTAGCATTCACGTGTTGAACTGTTTCTTTAGTGTATACTTTCATTAGTATATATTTATTATTTTTAATTGCTTAGACCTGTCTGCCGACAGGCAGGTGGAATACCTATAATCGCTATTTTATATCATGAATATGGTCATGGGTATTTCATTTTTATTTTTTTTCTATTTTTTTTATCAACACCAGACTCATCAACAACATTGAAAAGGCATAGCCAATATCCTCAATTGGAATTGTACCTAATCGAATTCCTAAATTTTCGGCATTATTATAAAACACAACCGGCTCGTCAATAAAACTTCCTGTTAGGATTCCGTTGACGATAGAAAATGGAATTAGTATAATGAGAAAGGTTATAAAAAAAGTATTCAAAACATGGGGAACCTTAAAAACCGTGTAAGTCAAAACCAAAACCAAAAGGCTGTAATTAACTGCCGTATACCATTTATCAAAATGCAGTACTATTGTTGGCAAAAGCACGAGCATCAAAATCCAATAAATGATTAGTACTGTTTTGTTTGATAAAGCAACCCTTGGATAAAAATAGTGAAACGCGAAATGAATAAAAAGACTCGCGTAGGGAATACATATAAAAAATAACCATTCCTCGATGGGTAAATCAAAAAACTCTACTCCTGAGTGGTAACGTGGATTGAAACTCCAAACGCCTATTTTAGTAAATATAATATCCCAAACAATAAAAAGAATCGCGGTTATTAAAATTCCTTTGATGACAGCTCTCCACCGTTTTGTATAATTCATTCTACCATCAAAACTATACACAAAAGGTATTAAAAAGGAAGCTATATTTAAAAACAGATAAAGTGACATATTAAACTTTAAAATATTTCAATGGCACAAATAACATTCCAAAACATTCACCATATTCTTTACCTAGGTGTTTGTGATGTAAATTATGCACTTTGCGAAGCGCAATCAAATATTTGTTTTTAGTGTTTTTAAATAATTTAAAATATTGATGAATTATACTATCGTGAACAATAAAATAACTCAATCCATAACCAAAAATTCCCAATCCTATGAAAAATAGATAATCAAAACCGTCCGATGACCCATATGTAAAAAGCAAGATACTTGGTATTGCAAAAATCACAAAAAACAAATCATTTCGTTCAAAAATATCATTGTACTTCGGTTGATTATGAACCGCGTGTATATACCATAAAAAACCGTGCATTACGAATTTGTGACTATACCAAGTGATGAATTCTATCAGCAAAAAAGTACCCAGAAAAATTAAAAAAAATAGCATCATTATTTTTTATTAAATTTATAATACAGTTTAAAATCCGCAACAAAACTAAACTAATTTAAACTTGTAAGTTACAAAAGATTTTGCCAATAATCCAAATTTGACATGATTTGAAACCCGTATTCTTGAAGTTCCAATTTGGTGACAAGGCGTGTTTTCTAGTTTTTTCAAAAGCTTTTTATAATATATAAATGCAGTATAAACACCAAATTTTGCTTCTATTGGCAACTTCGTAATGCCTTGATAGGCAATCCTGAAATCCTCCTCTATTTCATCAATAATGATTTTTTTGGAATGCTCATCAAACGAATTTAAATCAAGTCCCGGAAAATAATTACGATTCAAAATTAAATTATCATCTTTCAAATCCCTCAGAAAATTAACTTTTTGGAAGGCTGAACCCAGACGCATCGCTTCATCTTTTAGATGTTCGTATTTCTGAACATCTCCACCCACAAAAACTTTGAGGCACATCAGACCAACGACATCGGCCGACCCGTATATATAATCCTTATATTCTTCTTTGTCTTTGTAATCCGACTTCACTAAATCCAACTTCATACTCTTCAGGAAAGCCTGAATTAAATCGTCGGTTATATTATATTTCTTGACTGTTTTTTGAAACGAGTTTAAGATAGGATTGAGACTTATTCCGGAAATAAAAGCTTTGTAATATTCTTTTTCGAAATCGGTTATTAAAATTTCTTTTTCGAAATCGTGAAAGGAATCCACGATTTCATCAGCAAAACGAACAAAACCATAGATGCTATAAATGGCATCCCTGATAGTAGGTGAAAGCATTTTAACCGCTAATGAAAATGAAGTACTGTAGTTTTTCGTTACGAGTTTGCTGCATTTGAAAGATACTTCATCAAATAATTGCTTCATGTTTATTGCTCTGAAAATTTCTTATTAATTAAATCTGATACAATCTTACCTGAAATTAGCGAAGGCGGAACTCCTGGTCCTGGCACCGTCAACTGTCCTGTAAAATATAAATTCTCGACTTTTTTACTTTTTATTTTAGGCCTTAAAAAGGCAGTTTGTGTCAAAATATTAGCCAATCCGTACGCATTTCCTTTGTATGAATTATAATCATTAACGAAGTCATTCACACAAAAACTATCCCTAAAAATAATATTTTCGGAAACACTCTGATTCGTTAAGGTTTCAAATCTACTAATAATATTTTGAAAATACTTCTCCCTGATTTCTGGTGTATCTTCTATTCCCGGAGCAATTGGTATCAAAAATATCCCAGCTTCTGTTCCTTCCGGAGCAACGGTTGAATCGGTCTTACTTGGAAAACTAGCATAAAAAAGCGGTTTTTCAGGCCATTTTGGATTGTCATAAATGTCATTTGCATGCACATCAAAATCAGTATCGAAGAACAAGGTATGATGCGAAACATTGGCAATTTTCGTGTCAAACCCTACATAAAACAACAATGAAGATGGAGCAAAAACTTTGCTATTCCAATATTTCTCTGAATACCCTCTGTATTTTTGGTCTAACAAGGTTTCTGTATGATGGTAATCAGCACCGCTCAAAACGATATCGGATGTTATATTGATTCCGTTTGAAATGACGCTTTTTACAACCCCATTCTCTACGTTGATTTTTTCCACGTTTTGGTTGGTTTCAATTTTTACGCCTAATGATTCGGCCAATTCAACCATCCCATTTATAACTTGGTACATACCTCCTTTTGGGTGCCATGTCCCCAATCCAAAATCGGCATAATTCATAAAACTATAAAAAGAAGGTGTATCCGACGGTTTTGCTCCGAGAAACAAAACTGGAAATTCCATTATTTGTCTTAGTTTATGACTTTTTATTTTTTTTCTTACCTTTGTACGAATACTCGAAAAAAACTGGTTTACCTTTTGGATTGTAACCGGAGTAATCAACTCTGTAATAGTGATTCCTGGCCTGTAAACCAAATCCTTTATGGCGACATCGTAATTAAATTTAGCTTCCTTCAAGAATTGGTCCAGATGCATAGCGCTTCCTTTTTCTTCTTTTTCGAAAATTGAAAGAATTTCCGGTAGATTATCTGGAATTTCAATCGAACTTAGGGTGTCAAAATAAACCTCATAAGCAGGATTTAATTTTTCTAATGCATAATAATCAGATGGCTTTTTGTCAAAATCTGAAAAGAATTTCTCGAACACATCCGGCATCCAATACCATGTGGGACCAATGTCGAAAGTAAAACCTTCTTTAACTAGTTGTCGAGCCCTTCCCCCAACCGTTTTGTTTTTCTCCAATATTGTAACCTGAAAACCGCTTTTGGCCAAATAGCAGGAAGCTGCCAAAGCAGAAAACCCAGATCCTATTATGGTGATTGTTTTTGTTTTTTTCATTTGTTTTGCAAAAATATAAAATGTTTCAACATTGCTATTGCATTTGGTTTACTAAATCGTCTATGGTATTAAATATTTTAATTTTATCTGAAAAACCATCTTGTTTGATAAACTCGACCATTCTGCCTACATACCAAAGCTCAGTGTTTTCGTCGCATAATTCCGCTATCATTTTATTTACATAGTCGTTGACCGAATCTTTATCTGGCTGCACTGTTAGATAGGAAACAAAAACTATAGATTCAAAATGTTTTTTCAAATCTGTTAAACTTTCAATTGGGACACTTTCTCCTAGGTAAATGGTTTTATAGCCATGAAGTAAAGTCTCATAATTTAGATACATGAGCCCAAGTTCATGCACTTCGTTCATGGGAAGGGAAAGAACAAAAACCTTATCAGTTCTAGTTGGCCTTAAAACCTGAAGTTTTTCTGTATTTATCAATAATTTTTGTTTGATTAAATAGCTAATAAAATGCTCATGGGCCGGAGATATGGTATCAGATTGCCATAACAAACCCATTTCGGTCATGAGTGGAATGAATACCTGATAAAACACTTCTTTAAATGATTTTTCAGAAAGTAATTGGGCATAAGTAGTAAAAAATAGCTCTTGGTCAAAATTCATCATCGCCATTTTAAAGGCACTAATCGCATGATTTTTAGCGCTTTTTTCTGATATAATTTCTCGCACCAATACTGGTATTTCCTCTTCGGGGTAACTGGCTATTTTGGAAATTTTATAACCATAATCATGAAGTAAAGTAATATTCAAAAGTTTTTGCAAACTAGCCAAGTCGTACAACCTTACATTGGTTTCCGTTCGCATCGGTTCCAGAACATTGTATCTTTTTTCCCAAATTCGTATCGTATGCGCTTTTATACCTGAAAGATTTTCAAGATCTTTTATACTAAATACACTTTTAACATCTCCTGTATTGTTTATCATTTAGGTAAATTTAATAAACAAAGGTAGTGAAAAATTCAAATAGAACTAAAGTACAATTCACAAATAAAAAAAGAAGTGGCGTTAGTTGTTTTCAATTTTTTTAGTAATTTGACCACTTTCATTATAAATAGTAACAAAATAAGTTCCTTTAGGATGTTTAGTCCAATCAATATTTAAATCAACTGATGTTTGCTTTTTCTCAAAAATAAAATCTCCGGAAGCATTAAATACTTTAAATCCATTCATAGGTTCCTCTGCATGAATGTTAAGTGTTTTACCACCACTCTTTCTTTGTGAAAGTGCAACTTCAGAACAATCTATAACATTATTGCCAATTAGGTTAACTTGATTAGAAATTATCCAACTCGAAGCCAAATTGTTATCTAATGCAGTATTTACTAATTGCAAGTAGCTTCCGCCTCCATCTGCTTCAGTTGGCCAAGGAGATATGTCAAAATACTCGACAGAATCAATCGTATTGCCAAAACCATCCATTAAAACTATCTTTTGGGAACTATTGGATAAATTTCTTGAAAACTGTCCAAAAGCTGCAACTCCATATTTTGTTTGAAATGCGGTTGAATTACTAGCCAAATGTATAGTTCCTCCTGCAACTATAGTAGAATTAGCAGGAAACTGATAAGAAATACCTAATTCTTTGAAATAGATGCCCGTTAAATTAACTACTGTGGAACCCGTATTTTTAATCGAAATAAACTCTAATCCATCACTTAAAGTAGAAGTGGCTTCTTGAGGATTATAATTAATTCTATTGATTACAAGCGAAGGAACTGTTATTGAACTACAGGCTGAAAAAGAACCTAAATTGGTGGTCATCCATGAAATCCTATTAGACAACCATGTTTTTAAATTGTTGATTTCAGTTGTTGGAAATTGCACTGGAGGATAATTAGATGTAGTCCATCTTTGTTCTTCTCTGGCTTTGGCTTCAGTAATTAAAGAAACCGTTTGATCAATAAATTGAGTCAAAATAGCATAATCCAAAGGTTGTCCGGGCTGAATGAGCTGATTCCATCTTTTGGCAAAATTACATTTATACGTTGAATTATTATATAAATCTTTCCAGAATTTAGCACCTTCATTATCTCCATTAGCAAATTGCCAAACATCAGTATGACTACGATTAAAACCCCATAGAAACAAATCGTTTCCATAGGTTAAATTAAAGTCCCAAATAGGGCCTGCTTTCAATTTACCCCCTCTATCTTTGTGAAAAAATGTACTGAATTGATATGCATCTGGATTAGAAGCAATTTCATTAATCAACATAAAATCGACAAAAGAAGGAACATCAATCACAGAAGGAAATCCGTTCACAACGCTAGCGTTACTAGCACTCGCTGTTGCTTCTAAATTCAAAAACTGATTGTATATGTAAGTGTTTTGTTGCGACGTAACAGATGTTGGCTTAGGCAATTCATGAATGAAATTAGTACTACCGGCATAAGAACTCATCGTCCAAGCTATAGGATCTCCACCGGTATCTTTATCCGCTTTAGTGATGTATCCCCCTGATAAATTAGGTTCCGTATTATCAGTTGATGCGATTTTTGTGACATTTACTCTGTTAGTACCCGATTTAATTTTTTCTTGCATCACATACAATCCTCTATAATCTCCATTAATAACCACCTCACAATAAACGGTCCTAGTGGCATAATTTCCTATTTGTCTCGATAAGTTATAAGATAAATAATCTCTAATTAATGAGGGGTCAAATGCTAAGCCATTTAAAATCCAGTCGTTTTCACTTGGCATTCCTAAAATAGACACGTTATTATTACTTACATTATCAGCCTTCAATGTGGTTAATGCGTAGGCTTTTTTAGGAAGCACTTGAGATGATGAACCTCTAATTTCGATACCAATTCTTCCATTATAATTTAGATAGGCTGTAGTATTTTGATCAGACATATAATTTCTACTTCCGTCAGGTCTTTTTATGATTTTCATTGATGCTAATATCTTAGGGTCATCAAGAATTTCGAGTGATTGGTTGTTTGCATCCAAATCGGTGGTAATTATTACAATAGGCAAATTACTGTCGGTAAATGTCTGTGCTTTGGTAGCATACGATAACAAGAAACAAGCTAATATAAAATAA
>CAZHVE010000003.1:50376-56899 GCA_964535705.1 uncultured Flavobacterium sp. | reverse complement strand
GGGTGATAAGCATTATTTTTATTATAATAATCTTATTATGAAACAAAATGACTTGCAACTCTCTATAATGGGTGAAAATCATTTAGAAAAAACAGGTTTTAAAACTTCATTTAGCGGAGCAAAACAGGATATAAATGGAGCGATGGCATATAATTTATCACCAATTAATAAATTGAAAATGATAGGTTTTTATGGAAAACAATTTTTAACAAATCCAAAATACATTAATAGTTCTTTACTAGATACTTCAACCGCTTTTTTCTCCTATTATGGTCAAAAACATGATTATTTAAATCTATTTGATTTTATTGATTGGAACGAAGATACTGTGGAAGAAACAATTACAGGTGAGTACAACTGGGAATTAGACCCGCATACTAAATCATCATGGAGAATTGGAGATGGAACTGCCGCATTTTATAATTATATTTATTATTTAGTTGCTGGTTTTACTGAAAATGATACTTTTAGAAGCAATCAAATTAGAGAAGGAAAAATGTCAAGAGAAGATGCTATTAAGAAAATCGAAAATGAAAATCTTCCAAGATGGGAATCTATACAATGGTATTGCACTACAATTGGAATCGATTGGAAAGAGGCAATTAAAATAATTAATAAAATAAAACCGCTTTATGGATAAAAAATTTATTGGTTTTGATGAAATGTCAATGGACGAATTATGGGAATACAATAAATTGGAATATGAGTCCCAAAATCCTATTAGTACCTATTTGTATTCTAGTTTTTATAAGAAAATTGACTACATCTTAACCTATTTTCTAAAAGATAAATATAGCCTTTTGGAAGTAGGTTGCGGTGCTGCCGAATCTTCATTACGAATTCACAAAACACTAACTTCTTTAAATAAAAATGTTGTTTTTGAAGCTTCGGAATATGATATTAGATATGTTGAAAAAATCAATTCTTTAAACTACCCTTTTAAAGTTGTTAATGAAAATGTGTACGATCTCAAACGAAAAGACAATGAATTTGATTTGATTTTTCTGTTAGAAGTTTTGGAACATTTGGAGTTTCCTGAAGATGCATTGAAAGAGCTTTTTAGAGTGAGCTCGAAATATGTTCTAATTTCTGTTCCTAACGAACCAATTTGGAGAGTAGCGAATATGGCAAGACTTCAATATTTAAAAGACTTCGGGAATACTCCCGGACATATCAATCATTTTAATGAAAGTAAATTATCTAAACTCATTGCTCCACATGGTAAAGTTGTTAAAGTTTTTAAACCCTTTCCGTGGTTAATATTATTAATAGAAAAATATTGATTTTCTGTAATAGAATTTGAAATGATTCATAAAAGGATTTTGATTTAATTTGCCAAAACTTGATACTAATTCGATTTAGCAATACATTTACCACAACCAAACGAAAACAAGCTTTTACCGAAGCCGTGGGAAGAACTGTGGGTTGGTGGAGTTTGTTTTGGAATAAACCCACTTTTTAAATAGAATAATAAAAAATAATAATAATGAATAAAATGGCATTTTCTACTAAAAGGTTCAATCTGGTGGTTGTGGTAATTTCAGGACTGCTGATGTTGATTGTTTTAAATTTTCCATTTAAGGCTAACAAATTTGGAGATATTACTTTTCACGAAGAGTCCAAGAATTTGGCGTTGTTTATTAAAGGAGAAATTTCTTTTGAAAAAGTGATAATTACAAAAGCACCTGGTCCAATAGTATTTTATACACCAGTCTATTTACTAGCACCAGTTAACGCTACAGATGATCAGCTTTGGGAGTATGCGGTGGTATTTACATTCTTGATTTCCACAATTAGTTTATTGCTGATTTTTAGGGTTGCAACCGCTTTTTTCTCTAAAGAAGTAGGGCTTTTGAGTGTATGCCTTTTTTTTATTTTTCCTATTCATTGCTATTATTCTTTAGGAATATTAGCCGAAATTCCTGCTTTTTTCTCTTTGGCTTTAGCTCTATATGGTTGGACTGTAGCCTTTAAAGAACCAGAAAAAAAATTAGGTTGGATTTTATTAACTCTTGGCATGTGGTTTTTTATTCTAAACAGACCCAATTCCATGTTGCTTCTAGGAATAGGTTTTCTAGTGGTTTTGTTTTCTTTTTATAAGGATAAGGCGTTTTTTAAAAATTATGGTAAAAAAATGATATTGACATTTGTAACTGTTGGACTATTAGGTCTTGGGGTTTTGCAATTGGCAAAAAAGATAACACAAAACAAAGCCGCTGGAAATCAAGAAAGCTTGTTTTATTTTGTGGCACATATCGGCAGGTTTCAGTTTCGTGAAGAACCCACAGATCTTCGTTTTTGGGAAAGTGACAATCGACCGGATAGTAAAGATTATCAAAATTGGATAAAAAATAACGAAAAATTAGACTCAATTATAACTGCCACAAATCGTACTTATAACGATGTTTATCAAGAGTTTTTAATTCAGGATGCAATAGCACATCCTTTTTGGTTTACTCGACAGTTTTTTGTAAAATGTTTTTATGGACATATCAACATTATAAGTAAAGTTCAGCCTAGTCAATTTAATTTAGGACCTTTTAAAGGTGCGTTTGGTTTCTGGAGTTTTCTTTTGATTATCAATAGTATCAATTTAATTGTTTTGTTTGGAGTTGGGTTATTTTTATTCAACGAAAAAAACTTAATTCAGTACTGGATTTTTTGGGGAATAACCGTTGCTTTGCTAGTTTTCCACGGATTGACGTATATGGAACCACGCTATATTTTTCCTTCAAAGGTGGCGCTATATATTATGAGTGCTGCAGGCTTGTACCGCCTACATTGGATAAAAAAAATAATCAATACAATTTCGGCATATCTATTTCCAATTTCTAAACCACTTGCATCATGAAAAGTATTTTAAAACCTGTAATTGGGATTGTTTCTCCTTGTTACAATGAGGAAGATGTTTTGAATGAAACAGCCCAACTGCTTTCGGAATTAATTTTTGATTTGGTTGGCAAAGAAGTAATCTCCAGTAAAAGCTTTGTTGCATTTATAGACGATGGCAGTAGCGATTCTACTTGGACGATTATCGATAGTAAAGCGACTCAAAATGATACTATAAAAGGCTTAAAATTAGTTGGTAATGTAGGGCATCAAAACGCTTTGTTGGCTGGTTTGCTCACTTTTAACGACGATGCTGATGCGCTGATTTCTATTGATGCAGATTTGCAAGATGACATTAGTATTATTAGTCAAATGATTGAAAAATACAAGTCCGGAATTGATGTGGTTTATGGCGTTCGAAAAGAACGAACCACAGATTCTTTTTTTAAACGCAACACCGCTTTGCTCTTTTATTTTTTAATGAAAAGAATGAAATCGAATGTGATTCCCAATCATGCCGATTACAGATTGTGTAGCAACAGGGTAATCAAAACCCTGTCTGGTTTTAATGAAGTTAATTTATTTTTAAGGGGAATTATTCCGTTGATGGGATTTAAAAAAGAAATTATTTATTACGACCGATTGGAACGCTTTGCGGGAAAATCAAAATATCCTTTGCGCAAAATGCTCTCTTTTGCTTGGAACGGTATTACTTCATTCAGCACTTTTCCACTAAAAATAGTTACAGCGATTGGGTTTATAATATTCCTTATTTGTTTGATTATGAGCGGTTATGCTGGCTTTGCAATTTATACAGGTGATGCCGTTCCGGGTTGGCTTTCTACGGTTTTGCCGATGTATTTTTTGGGAGGAATTCAATTGTTTTCTATTGGAATCATGGGCGAATATTTAGGAAAAATTTATGCTGAAGTGAAACAAAGACCACGCTACACAATAGATAAACAAATTGACTAAACGAGAATAATGGAACTAGATTACGAAAAAAAATATCATGATGTGGAAACCGGAAATTGGTGGTTCGTTTCTCGTCGAAAATATTTACTCGATTTGTTGAAAGACACACCAAGAGGCAGTAAAATCATAGATATTGGGTGTTCTTCGGGTATTTTTCTAAAGGATTTAGAACAAATTGGATTTAAACCTGAAAATCTTTTTGGAGTTGATATTAGTGAAAAAGCAATTGAAAACTGTAAAAATAATGGGATACAAAACGCCTTTGTAATGGATGCTCAAAATATTACCTTGTTTGAAAAGTTTGATATCATTATAGCTTCAGATTGTTTAGAACATTTGCAAGACGATATAAAAGCAATTAATAACTGGAAATCGTTGTTAAAAAATGGAGGTTTGATGTATGTTTTTGTACCTGCTTTTCAATCGTTATGGAGTTATCATGACGATGTAAATCAGCATTATAGAAGATATACTAAAAGCGAATTGAATACTAAACTATCAAATGAAAAACTTACCATTTTGAAAGCCAGTTATTGGAATTTTTCATTATTCCTACCTGTTTATATTTATAGAAAAATAAGCGTGTTTTTTCCTCAAAGCAAAAAAGAAGAAGGACAAATAGTAGGGAATACATACGCAAATTTCATATTGTTGCGATTGATTTTATTAGAAAATAAATTGCTAAAATATATTAATTTCCCTTTTGGTGTGAGTGCTTTTTGTATTGTAAAAAAAGAATTTTAAAATTTGTTGGTTTTAATTATTAAAGATTGTTCTCGATACCTGCCTGTCGGCAGAAAGGCATTTTTTGTTTCGTTGCTCTACACAAAAACACTCGAACTGACGCTTTAATGATTTTACCTAATGGATAAAAAAACAATAACGGTTTCATTTACAGCAATTTTATACCATACAAATGACTTTTCTTATCATTACCCATGTACCTCATATTTTCGAAGAGAATCACTATTTCGCTTATGCGCCTTATGTTCGGGAAATGAATATTTGGATAAAAAATACCGATAAAGTTATCATAGTTGCGCCAATAATCCAAGCCCAAAAAACCGCTATCGACATTCCCTATGAGCATTCCAATATTGAATTTTTTCCTATAGCAAGTTTTGATCTGTTAGGAATACTAGCAGCAGTGCAAACCCTTTGTAAAATACCTAAAATAAGCTGGACTATTTATAAATCCATGCAAAAAGCGGATCACATTCATGTGCGTTGTCCTGGAAATATTGGGTTGTTGGGTTGTTTTGTTCAGGTTTTATTTCCTAATAAAATAAAAACAGCCAAATACGCCAGTAATTGGGATGTTAAATCAGTGCAACCTTGGAGTTATAAGTTGCAAAGACGGTTGTTAAATAACACATTTCTAACCCGAAACATGCAGGTTTTGGTTTATGGTGACTGGGAAAATGCCTCTAAAAACATAAAGTCTTTTTTTACAGCAACTTATTATGAAAGAGAAAAAGAACCCATAACCATTAGGGATACCAATCAAGAACCTATAAAGTTTGTTTTTGTAGGTACATTGACCAAAGGTAAGAACCCTTATTATGGTATTGAAATTGTAAAAGCACTCAACAAAGAAGGGATTAAATCTAAAATAGATTTGTATGGTGATGGTATTCTTTATGATGCTATACACGCAGCAATGACAGCAAACAACTTACTGGAAAGTGTTTTTTTGAAGGGCAATGCTACTAAAGAATCCTTAATGGAAGTATATAAAAACAGTCATTTCCTGGTGTTGCAATCGGGGAGTTTTGAAGGTTGGCCAAAAGTAGTGGCAGAATCCATGTTTTGGGGTTGTGTGCCATTGGCAATTCCCACATCGGTAGTACCACAAATGCTGGATAATGGGAATAGAGGGTTGTTACTAACAGGGAATTTGGAAATAGATATCAATAATATCACAACTATAATTAAGGATAATATACTTTATCAGCAAATGGCAATTGCCGCTTGTGATTGGTCCAGAAAATATACTTTGGATGTTTTTGAGGAAGAGATTGAGAAGTTGTTGAATTTAAAATAGAATCTATAATTTGCAGAGACAAATTCCCCTCTTGAGAGGGGTTAGGGGTGTGTTATTTATTAAAAGCAACAAATTAATGGCAAAAAGAAAAATCATACCCTATAACCCAAAACTCAAAGAATTTGCCCGACAGCTCCGGAATGATTCTACAAGAACTGAAATTTTTCTTTGGTTGAAACTAAGAGGTAAACAAATGTATGGTTATGATTTTCATCGTCAAAAACCTATTGATAACTATATTTTGGATTTTTTCTGTTATGAACTGATGTTAGGAATAGAAATAGATGGTTATTCTCATGAGTTTTTAGATGTATATAATAAAGATGTCGTCAAAGAAAAAAGAATGAATGAATTGGGAATTACTGTTTTACGATTTAGTGATGAACAAGTATTGAAAGAAATGGAAAATGTGATTAGAGCTATTGAGTTTTATATTTATGAATTTGAAAACACATCCCAAAAGTTTGAAAAACACACCCCCAACCCCTCTAGATTGCTTCGTCCCTCGCAATGACAGGGAGTTAGAAGTGGAATTTTTTAGGTTTAGTTGTACAATAAAAAACACACCCCCAGCCCCTCTAGATTGCTTCGTCCCTCGCAATGACAGGGAGTTAGAAGTGGGATTTTTTAAATAGGGTTG
Organism: uncultured Flavobacterium sp.; assembly: GCA_964535705.1. Classification (GTDB taxonomy): domain Bacteria; phylum Bacteroidota; class Bacteroidia; order Flavobacteriales; family Flavobacteriaceae; genus Flavobacterium. The sequence continues at coordinate 50,411 of CAZHVE010000003.1, read as the reverse complement.
TACAATAAAAAACACACCCCCAACCCCTCTAGATT
>CAZHVE010000003.1:0-50276 GCA_964535705.1 uncultured Flavobacterium sp. | reverse complement strand
CACCCCCAACCCCTCTAGATTGCTTCGTCCCTCGCAATGACAGGGAGTTAGAAGTAGGATTTTTTAAATAGGGTTGTACAATAAAAAACACACCCCCAACCCCTCTAGATTGCTTCGTCCCTCGCAATGACAGGGAGTTAGAAGTGGAATATTTTAGATAAGTTTGTTTTCTGTTTTTTATATTTTAGAACACGTTTTAAAAAAAGTAGCTATGTTTGCAGTATTGTAATCCCTAATTATTGTAAATCATAAAATAATTTAGGGTGTGTACTTTAAAATACAAGCAAACATCAAAAAAATGCGCATATTACAAATCATAGATTCTCTTGAAGCGGGTGGAGCAGAGCGTATGGCGGTAAATTATGCCAATGCACTAACTCACAATATTGAATTTTCTGGATTAGTGGTTACCCGAAAAGAAGGCTCGCTTCAGTATCATTTAAATAAAAATGTATCGTATTTTTTTCTCAATAAAAAATACACTTTAGATTGCTTAGCGCTTTTTAGGTTGCGGCAATATGTAATACGCAACAGAGTAAACTATATTCATGCGCATAGCACCTCCTTTTTTCTAGCTTTTTTATTAAAACTAATACATCCTAAAATACAATTAATTTGGCATGACCATTATGGAGACAGTGAGTTTTTGAATAAAAGACCTACTATAAGCCTTAAAGTTGCTCTACCTTTTTTTAATGGAATTATTTCGGTAAACCAAAAACTTAAAACTTGGGCACAGCAGCAACTTCATTTTAAGAATGTGATTTATTTGCCTAACTTTCCGTCTAAAGAAACTCAAGTCATGGCCCACACCATTTTAAATGGAATCGAAGGGAAACGTATCTTATGTTTTGCTAATTTAAGAGCGCAAAAAAACCATTTTTTACTACTGGAAGTTGCTAAAACGCTAAAAATATCACATCCTGAATGGAGTTTTCATTTGGTAGGAAAAGATTTTGAGGATCACTATTCTAGTCAAATTAAAAAGCTAATTTTGGGATTCCAATTAGAAAACACTATTTTTATATATGGTTCTAGACAAGATGTAGGAAACATTATCGACCAGTCAACTATAGCCATACTTACCTCACAATCCGAAGGATTGCCTGTTGCACTATTAGAATATGGTAGTCGTAAAAAAGCTGTTGTAGTGACTGAAGTGGGAGAAATACCAACACTAATTGAAAACGGTGTCAATGGATTTATAGTCGCTTCACAAGAGTTAAAATTGTTTTATAATGCACTTGTTCAATTAATTGAAAACGAAAAGCTAAGAACCCGACTTGGAGAAGCACTTTACAAAACTATCGAAATGAATTATAGCGAAGCAACAGTGATAAAAAAATACCTTAATTGGTTGTAAAAAAGGGTTAAATGAAAAAAGACGATTTATTATACCTGAACTTAATTTTGTTCCATATTGGGATTGGATTTGCTATATTTTTGGTTCCCTTTCTTGCAAAAATATACGGTTATGTTATTTTTATTTTTGGGGCGTATTATATCATAAAAAATCAAAATAAAAATAACGAATCCCTAATGGCAGCGGCTTATGTGGTAGGAAGCGAAGTTTTTTTGAGAATGACCCAAGGCAATCCTTTGTATGAAATTTCTAAATATGCCGTGATGGTTTATGTTTTTATTGGAATGTATTTTAGCGGGTTCTCCAAAGGGGCTGCTCCTTATTGGATATTTTTATTGTTGCTAGTTCCCAGTGTGGTTTTAACCACTTTTGTATTGAATTTTGATACGAATATGAAAAACGCCATTGCTTTTAATATCTCCGGACCTGTCTGTTTGGGGGTGGCTTCACTATACACTTTTAGGCGAAAGATACCGGTGGACCAAATGAATACCATACTACTTTGTATGGGACTGCCCATTGTATCCTGCATGGTATATCTTACTTTTTATGCGCCTAACATTAGAGATATCGTAACTAGTACTCAATCGAATCATGAAACATCGGGTGGTTTTGGTCCGAACCAGGTGGCAACCATTTTAGGATTGGGAATGTTTATCTTTTTTTCCAGAATAATTTTGGAATCTAGAACTAAATTTTTACTCATTATCAATCTAATTGTTGCTTTGAATATTACGTATCGAGGTGTGGTTACTTTCTCTAGAGGAGGAATGGTTACGGGTTTATTGATGATCATCTTGTTGGTGCTATTTCTCTATTTTAAATCTAATTTTGGAGGAAGAGTAAAACTTAATTATATTATTGTGTTTGTTTCAGTTGCATTGATAGCCACTTGGGGGTATACTTCATTACAAACTGGAGGTCTAATTAATAAACGCTATGCCAACCAAGATGCAGCAGGAAGAGTAAAGGAAAGTAAATTTACAGGACGAGAAGATATCGCTAAAGGCGAAATCGATGTTTTCCTGAAGAACCCTATTTTTGGAGTGGGAGTGGGTAAAGGTGTCGAAGTTCGTAAAGCGGAAACCGGAGACGGGACTTTGTCCCACGATGAAATTACCCGCATGCTAGCGGAACACGGTTCTTTAGGGATTATAGGATTGTTGATCCTATTTTTCACCCCGCTGGTCTTGTATCTGGAAAATAAATTCAATATGTATTTGTTGTGTTTTGTCGCATTCTGGTTTTTGACCATCAATCATGCGGCAATGCGAACGGCTGCGCCAGCCTTTGTTTATTCACTCGCTCTGTTGAATGTTAATTTTGGATTTGTTTCCAAGAAAAAAGAAGTGCCATATTAAGGCTTTCAAATACTTATAGTGCCGTTCATCGATTTTTTATGGTTTGTAATCTTGGATGGTATAACTTTGAACGAGTATAAAAAAAGCATGACACAATTGTAATGAATAAAAACAACAAAATCCATTTTGAGGTTTCAGAACGAAAAATCCTATTGCGAATTTTTGATGTGGTTTTTGTTTGGCTGGCCATTCATTTCATTGGCCATGTACTTGATTTGGAATACCTCAAACTTTCGACCAATAAAATTATATATGTATTTTCATTGGGACTCTATATCAACGGCATAGGGACGATATTTGAAATGTATAATTTGCAGGTGGCCAGTAATCAATTCCAAGTTTTAAAGAGTACCATTCTCACCGTATCGACTGCCGTGCTGTTCTATTTCCTGACACCGGTATATTCTGCCCAGTTGCCATCGCAAAGGCTTCAAATTGTAGTGTTCTATTTTACCGTATTATTTGCTCTTTTAGCTTGGAGAATACTGTATGTGAAGTTATTGGCTTCCAATAGGTTTGTTCAAAACGTAATTCTAGTTTGTGACAACGAACACCTGGAAGAATTAGTGAAGGGCCTCGAGAAGGCGGATCCCCATTATAGGGTAATTAGATATGTAAATACGGAGCGTTATAGTAGTGCATCTAGTTTACATTATGTTCAGCCCATTAAAATGTTTGATTTTGTTCCCTTTGTCAATGAAAATTCCATATTTGAAATCGTTGTTGCCTCACAAAAGAAAGAAGAAATTACAGTGGAATTGTACCAACAATTACTCCATTTATTAGAATCGGGAAATACCATCCGCGAATATGCCCATGTCTATGAAAGTAAGTCACAGCGAATCCCGGTGCAGTATGTTACCAGAGATTTTTATAGGTTTTTCCCCTTCAGCAGAAGCAACAACAACCAACTCTATTTATGGAACATAAAAATTATGGAGGTACTCATTTCTGTTTTGGGTTTGCTATTTGGAGCAGTATTGCTACCCTTTATTGTCCTAGGAAATATTTTGGGAAATCGGGGAAAACTATTTTATACCCAGGAACGCGTAGGCAAAAATGGGGAACTGTTCCAAATATACAAGTTTAGGACTATGGTTAAAAATGCCGAGGCTAATGGCGCTGAATTTTCTAAGCTAAACGATAATCGGGTGACTCCTTTCGGGAAATTTTTGCGTAAAACACGAATTGACGAATTTCCCCAATTCATCAATATTTTAAAAGGGGACATGGCAGTCATCGGTCCACGACCCGAAAGACCGGTATTCGTAAAGGAAATCGCCGAAATGATGCCTTTTTATGATACCAGACATGTGATTCGACCGGGGCTTACCGGCTGGGCTCAAGTCAATTATCCCTATGGGGAATCCTTGGAAGACAGTTTGATAAAACTACAATATGATTTGTATTACATCAAACATCGAAGTGTTTTCTTAGATTTGAACATCACCATTAAAACCATCAGTACAGTCTTGTTTTACAGAGGACAATAGGGAGCAGGGAGCGGTTTGCAGTTAGAAGTTAGCAGGTAGCATGTTTCAGGTAGCGGATTGCAGGTTCCAGATTTAAAATCTCAAGACGTTTAAATAATTATAGGAATTGGTTTTTTATTTTGAATAGCTAACTTAATTAATAGCACTCCATTTGTAATTATTAAGGGCAATACAATCAATAAATACGCTTTGTTTATTAGAATTATGGCATAAACTAACAAGCAGATGAGATTAAACAATGCTAATTTGTAAATCCATTTTTTGTTTTTAATGCCATTAAAATAAACCAATAACAATAATGTTGGGTTGAACAATAACACATTATAATTGGCACTTAATTCTTGATGAAAAGAATAAAATCCTACCAACGTTAGGAAAATTCCTATAATCCCTATAATTGTAAGGTATATAAAATTTATTTTTCTTTTATTTATTAGCAAAATGAATCCAAGAACAAACAAATAGGTGTAAACATTATTCCACCATGATGTTGGGTTTTGTTTCGTACAATCCAGGAGCGTTTTACTTTCCTTGCACAATGAATGATTTTCAAACGAGATGAATTTTAAGCTTTTTTGAAGTTCGAAAGGCAGAAAAATCTGAGTGCCAAGTTGATCCACTTTCTTTCCGAAAATAATACTAGTACCCAGTTTTTCATAAAAGGAATTCTCGAAATAAGGGTACAGAATGGTTCTATAGGTTTTATCGGTATCGGTTTTCTTGACAACCACATTCGGTCCCAATGTTTTGTTCAACAGATCCACCACCATTGACGTACAGTTTTTATCAATGAACTTGTAGGTGTAATAGCGTTCTTCTGAAGCCATGGCGGTATTTAAATTGTCCAATAATTTTTGTTTTAAAACTAGAGGAATTATTAATTCCTGCTCAAAAACACTCCTTTGTTCATAGGCGTATTCATTCATAAAATCAGAAAAAGAGTGGACAACCGCAAAGTACAGAAGGTCTCCTTTCGTGAATTTTACCACGAAATTAGGCGTGGCAAAATCAAATGCACCATAATTATAAACAACATCCAAATTATTCTCCACATCCGTTATCCGAATGGCGGTGTGGCCAAACAGGGAATAGGTTTCGTTTCCCGTATCGCAAGTGATTATACTGGCACGGGCATTTTTTGACAATAGGATGTTTTGTCCAAAGCTGGTATTTATAAAACCAATCAGCAATACGATGAATGCTATTTTTTTTAACATAGAGAAATTCATTGGAATGTATTAAAAGAATAAAACTAATTTCTAAACTGCCCCAAATCCACTTTTACCGAAAAAATATTCGAATACAAGCTTGTGTTTTGGTTGCCTAAATTGGTCAGGGCATAATCTACTTGAATGCCTTTGTATTTAAATCCCAACCCAATATTGGGCTGAAAACCCACTTTTTCGGAGCCGTCCAGTTGTTGTACATTTTGGAAATTCCCTGCGCCGGCTCGCAAGAAAACCAAATCAGTATAGCCAAATTCAAGTCCTAATGCGGGGTCAACACTTACGAAATCAGTCGAGAAGAGGTCGTTGGTTTTTGCAAACCGCATATTGATATTGGCTGCAGCCAAAATACTGTAATCATAGCGAATGATAAACTTTTTGGATAAACCCAGTTGGGCTTTGGGAGCCGTAATCTCAGTGCTTTCCGGTAATTCTTGATTTATAGCATCAATGCCATTGATAGCATTGATTTCATTGATGATGTCAATCGCATCGGCTATTTTTTTGTAAGCCGCTTCGTCAATATTCCAAACATTATACGTGGTTGTTATGTCACGAAGCATCAAACCAAATTGCCAGTCATTTTTTTCGAACTGTAAGCCGGCATCAAAACCAAATCCCCAGGAACTCGCAAATTTTCCGATTACCCTTCGAATTACCTTGGCATTTACCCCATATTGCAATCCGGAAAAGTTCAGTTTTCGGGCATAGGAAAAAGTAAATCCATAGTCTGCAGTAGAGAAAAGACGGATCCGGTTGTAGTCAATAGTACCTTGGCTGTCCATCAGCTCAGTGGTGTCCATGATGTCATCAACCCCAAAACGAATTAAGGAAACACCCCAAGCACTTTGGTTATCAATCGGTTTTGCATAGGCGATATAGTCGTATTGCGCAATATTGGCAAAATAGTTGGCATGCATTAACGCTACCTGATGGTCTTGTAAATGGAGGAGTCCTGCCGGATTCCAATAGCCAGAATTTACGTCATTCGTGCTCGAAGTCACCGCATTCGACATTCCCAATGCCGCTGCATCGACACCAATATTCATGAATTCATTCGAATACTTTCTCACGGTTTGCGCATGCGAACTAACACAAAGCAAAAGGAGGAAGAATTGGAATAGACTTTTTTTCAACATGGATTATTTTGCAGCGCTTAGGGCTGTTTAATTTTTACCAAAAATATAATTTTTTACTGAGCTTATTTCTTTTTTAACAACTCATTCGGGCTTTATAAACCGGAAAGGATTAAATCTATTCTAAAAAACGTACTTCTCATTCACTTATTATATTAAATTTGTCAACTTTGAGAATCTAATTCAAACAGTTATGAATATAAAAAAGCACATTCCCAATTTAATCACCTTACTTAATCTTTTCTGTGGCTGTATCGCCTTAGTTTTTGCCTCTGAATTAAATTTTGAAATGGCTTTCTATTTTGTGTGCGTGGGTATATTTCTTGATTTTTTTGATGGTTTTTTTGCCAGATTATTCCAGGTTTCTAGTCCGTTGGGTTTGCAATTGGATTCCCTTGCCGATATGATTACTAGTGGTGTTGTCCCTGGTTTTGTTATGTTTCACTTATTGGAACAAAGCCAAAATCCTATGTCTAATATTTTGATTTTACCTTATCTGGGATTCATAATCACCTTGGGCTCTTGTTATCGTTTGGCAAATTTCAATATTGACTCCCGCCAAACGGATTCTTTTATTGGTTTGCCAACACCTGCCAACACCCTTTTTATAGTGAGTTTGCCCTTGGTCCTAAAATATTCGGATTCTTTGATAGTTTTCGAAATAGTATCCAATTCTTGGATTTTGTTAGCCATTACTCTATTCAGTGCTTACATCTTAAATGCACAAATCCCGTTATTTTCTCTAAAAATAAAAGAGTTTACTTTCCAGAAAAATACCCTTCAAATTCTCTTTTTGGTTTTGTCGGCTTTATTGTTGGGTTTCTTCCAATATATGGGGATTCCTTTGATAATAATTACGTATATTTTAGTATCGGTTATCAACAACAAGTTCCTGAAAAAGTAATTTTTTTCAATGAGGCGGAAAATCACCAGAAGTAAAACCACAATCAGGCGAAAACCCAAAAAGAAGGGTTCTTTTTTCTCTGGGAAGTTGTTTTGGTTTTCGATACTTATGGGTATGATTTTGCTGATTTTTGGAATGGGCTATCATTACCGCAATGGATTAGCCTATTATTTCAGTTTCAAATCATACAATACCGATGAGAAGGCTGCCGAGGCCAAACGCATTTCGGATGTTCGAAATTACCAAGTTTTAGAGAACCATAAAGGTAAAGTCATAGGTATAGATGTTTCTGAATTTCAAGAAACTATCGATTGGAATGCAGTGGGTACCATTGAAAATAACTACCCGATTGAGTTTGTTTTTATTCGGGCAACAGCAGGAAATGATAGGGTTGACGGGAAGTTTGACGAGAATTGGATTGGTGCCAAAAAAAGAAAAATCATCCGTGGAGCTTATCATTACTATCGTCCCAATGAAAATTCATTAGAACAGGCTCGACTTTTTATCAAAACAGTCCATCTTCACAAAGGGGATTTACCTCCTGTTTTAGATATTGAGAAATTACCGCAAGGACAATCCTTAGACAGTTTGAAAGTAGGGTTGAAGCGTTGGCTAAAAGCCGTTGAAGCCCATTATAAAGTGAAGCCCATTATTTATACCGGCGAAAAATACTATGATGATTTTTTGAAGAAGGACTTTTCGAGCTATCTTTTTTGGATTGCCAATTATAATTTTTATCGAGAGAAAATAGGGGAGGATTGGCTCTTTTGGCAATTTACTGAAAAAGCTACTGTACCCGGAATAAAAGGTAATGTAGATGTCAATATTTACAATGGAGACTTTGAACAGTTGCGGTTTATTACTATTGAGTAGTGTTCAGATTTTAGATTTTAGATTTTAGATTAAGAATGTTAAACATCTATTCGAAGTTTAAATTTTTTATTTTTGCTACCTGCTACCTGCTACCTGCTACCTGCTACCTGCTACCTTCTACCTGCTACCTGCTACCTGCTACCTGCTACCTGCTACCTGCACCTTTTAAAACTCCAATTTCTTCTTTCTCAATTCAAAATTCTGTCCTAAATACACGCGGCGTACCATTTCGTCTTCGACTAGTTCTTCCGGAATTCCTTCCTTCAAAATACCGCCTTCGAACATAAGATAGGTCTTGTCAGTAATAGCTAAAGTTTCCTGAACATTGTGATCCGTAATCAAGATACCGATGTTTTTATTTTTTAATTGTGCCACGATGCGCTGAATATCTTCCACGGCTACGGGGTCAACTCCGGCAAAAGGTTCGTCTAGAAGAATGAATTTTGGATCGGTGGCAAGACATCTTGCAATTTCGGTACGGCGACGTTCTCCTCCCGAAAGTAGATCACCGCGGTTGGTACGGATGTGTTGCAAACCAAATTCGTCAATCAAACTTTCTAGTTTGGCTTCTTGCTCGGCTTTGGAGAGTTTTGTCAATTGCAAAACACTCAAGATATTGTCCTCAACACTCAATTTTCGGAATATGGAGGCTTCTTGAGCCAGATATCCTATTCCTTGTTGCGCTCTTTTGTACATGGGGTAATTGGTAATATCCAGATTGTCGAGGTGGATGGTTCCCGAGTTTGGTTTTACCAATCCAACAATCATGTAAAATGAGGTTGTTTTTCCGGCACCGTTTGGACCTAAAAGCCCCACGATTTCACCTTGGTTCACTTCTACAGAAATGCCTTTGACAACACTCCGTCCTTTATAGGTTTTAATTAGATTTTCGGCTCTTAATTTCATTTGCTTAATCGTTTATTCAAAATTTAACATTCCTTTGTATACCAAATTCAAGAAAATCTAAATTGTAATTCAAAAATTTATTTTTTTATCCTTTCCAAAATTTATTGGACTGTATAACAATGGCACTGTTTCATTTATTTTGGAACAACAACCACTGAATTTCGTAATTAATTTAACCCTTTTTCTGTTGATTTTTATAAACAACCGATGATATAAATATACTTAACTCATAGATTAATAACATAGGGATGGCAACAATAAGTTGGCTTACCACGTCCGGTGGAGTCACGATTGCCGATACAATCAAGATAATTACAACGGAATATTTCCAATACTGTCTTAGAAATTGAGGAGTTACCAATCCTAATTTGGTTAAAAAGTAGATGATGACCGGTAATTCAAAAAACAATCCACTAGCAACAACCGATGTTTTTATCATGCCAATATAGGAAGCAAAACTGAATTGATTTTGCACCACCTCGCTGACTTTAAAAGTGGCAAAGAAATTGACCGACATAGGAACCACAACAAAGTAGCCAAATAAAACGCCGAGAAAGAATAAAAAGGAGGCGATAAAAATAAAAAGTTTTGCGTTTTTTCGCTCTTTTTCATACAAAGCAGGACTAATAAAGTTCCATAATTGCAATAATATATAGGGGAAGGCCAAAATAAATCCGGCAGTGATACAAGTCCAAACTAAGATGTTGACTTGGCCTTCCACGTCTATATTTTGGATAATAAATGGCATTTCAGTAACGCAAATGCTATCGGCAAAACCCAATTCGTGGGATAAGTCACAAAAAATACGATAGGTAATAAAATCAGGACTTTTTGGGCCAAATATAATAACGTCAAAAATATAGTCACTGATAAAAAAAGTAAAGGTGGCAAAGATTAATACGGCTACCGTGCTCCTAATTAACAGCCATCTTAATTCCTCGAGATGGTCTAAAAACGACATTTCGTTGAGTTGCTTTTTTTCCATTATACAATTCCTTCTTTTAAAATGTCATGCAAATGCAACACACCTTTATATTCACCATTATCAACCACAATCAGTTGCGTGATGGCAAAATCTTCCAGAATGTTCAAGGCGTCTGCTACCATGGTAGTGGATTGTATCGTTTTAGGATTTTTGCTCATAATATCTTTGGCCGTCAAATGGGTAAACGTATCGTTTTCATTCAACATTCTTCGAATGTCACCATCGGTTATTATTCCGACAACTTTTTTGTTTTCTACAACTGCTGTAACACCCAGACGCTTTTCGGAAATTTCAAAGATTACTTTTTTTATGGACGCATCGGGATTAACCATTGGTTTCATCGAGTTTTCAAGCATGTCCTTCACGCTAAGCAACAGCTTTTTACCTAAAGCACCCCCAGGATGGTATTTGGCAAAATCGGCACTAGTGAAACCTCGAAGTTCCATCAGGCAAACGGCAAGTGCATCACCCATTACAAGTTGTGCCGTAGTACTGTTGGTAGGCGCCAGATTGTTGGGGCAGGATTCTGCATCAACGGTGGTATTCAAAACATAATGGGATTCTTTTGCCAAAAAAGAAGTCATATTTCCGGTAATGGCTATTAATTGGTTTCCAAACCTTTTCAATAAAGGAACGAGAATTTTTATTTCGGGGCTATTGCCACTTTTTGAAATGCAAATAACCACATCGTCGGCTTGTAGCATCCCTAAGTCGCCATGAATGGCCTCAGAAGCATGTAGGAAAAGTGATGGAGTTCCGGTAGAATTGAATGTGGCAACCATTTTTTGGGCAATAATCGCACTTTTCCCAATGCCCGTGACAATCAACCTCCCTTTTGAATGGAATAGGATTTGGGTGGCTTCGGCAAAGTTAAAGTCAATAAAATCAATCAGTTTTGCTATGGATTCACTCTCGGAAAGAATGGTCTTCTTTGCCAAAATCAGTATGTTTTCCTTTGTATCCAAAATAGATTTAGTATAAATTTGTGTGTATAAAAGAAATTATTATCTTTATGTGCCACAAATTTAGATAAAATACCATTACTAAAGAATGAATTCAAACGAAATTGACATCCACAAAGAATTAAAGAAGTATTTTGGCTTCAGCCAATTTAAAGGTTTACAGGAACAAGTTATAAAAAGCATACTGAATCGCGAAAACACCTTTGTTATCATGCCTACGGGTGGCGGAAAGTCACTTTGTTATCAATTGCCGGCTTTAGTCCAAGAAGGAACAGCCATTGTTGTTTCTCCCTTGATTGCCCTGATGAAAAATCAGGTTGATGCCATACGAAGTTTGTCTTCCGAAAATGGTATTGCTCATGTGTTGAATTCGTCCCTTACCAAAACAGAAATTACCCAAGTCAAAAAAGACATTACCTCCGGTTTGACAAAACTATTGTATGTCGCTCCAGAATCCTTAACCAAAGAAGAGTATGTGAATTTTCTTCAAACCGTACCGATTTCATTTGTTGCCATCGATGAAGCCCATTGCATCTCGGAATGGGGACACGATTTTAGACCGGAATATAGAAATTTAAAACATATTATCAAGCAATTGGGCGATGTTCCCATTATTGGACTTACGGCTACGGCAACGCCAAAAGTGCAGGAAGATATCCTGAAAAACCTCGATATGCCTCATGCAACAACGTTCAAAGCATCGTTCAACCGACCCAATTTGTATTACGAAGTACGTACCAAAACCAAAAATATTGAATCGGATATTATTCGTTTCATCAAACAACACAAAGGCAAATCGGGGATTATTTATTGCTTAAGTCGAAAAAAAGTAGAAGCCATTGCCGAAGTTCTGCAAGTAAATGGAATAAGTGCCGTACCTTATCATGCCGGGTTGGATGCTAAAACACGTGCCAAACACCAAGACATGTTCCTTATGGAAGACGTGGATGTGGTGGTGGCAACCATTGCCTTCGGGATGGGAATTGACAAACCTGATGTTCGTTTTGTGATTCATCACGATATTCCTAAATCATTGGAAAGTTATTACCAAGAAACAGGTCGTGCCGGTCGTGATGGAGGCGAAGGACATTGTTTGGCCTATTATTCCTATAAAGACGTTGAGAAACTCGAGAAATTCTTGTCAGGAAAACCCGTTGCTGAACAGGAAATTGGTTTTGCCTTATTGCAAGAAGTGGTGGCTTACGCCGAAACTTCGATGTCGAGAAGAAAATTCCTGTTGCATTATTTTGGTGAGGAATTCGACAGCAAATTAGGAGATGGTGGCGATATGGACGACAACGTTCGCAATCCGAAAGTCAAAGTAGAAGCCAAAGAACAAGTCGTTAAATTGCTAGAGGTGGTTCGCGACACGAAGCATTTATACAAATCTAAAGAGGTCGTTTTTACCCTTATCGGTCGTGTAAATGCGGTCATAAAAGCGCATAGAACAGATAGCCAGTCTTTTTTTGGTTGTGGTGCTAATCATGACGAAAAATACTGGATGGCGTTATTGCGTCAAGTGTTGGTTGAAGGTTTATTGTCCAAGGATATTGAAACCTACGGTATCGTAAAAATCACTAAGAAAGGATTGGATTTTATCAAAAACCCAAGTTCGTTCCTCATGTCGGAAGATCATGAATATAATGAAACTGAGGACGAGGCAATTGTAACCGCTTCTAAGTCAACTGGAGTTGCTGATGAGGTTTTGATGAACATGCTGCGTGACTTGCGCAAAAAAACCGCAAAGCGTTTGGGCGTGCCTCCTTTTGTGGTTTTTCAAGATCCATCACTCGAAGATATGGCTTTGAAATACCCCATTAAGATGGATGAGTTAATCAACACCCATGGAGTTGGTGAAGGAAAAGCAAAAAAATATGGCAAGGAATTTATAGAATTAATCCAGCATTATGTTGAGGAAAATGATATTATTCGCCCTGATGATTTGGTTGTAAAATCTACTGGAGCCAATTCCATAAATAAATTATACATCATTCAAAATGTGGACAGAAAACTTCCTCTCGATGATATCGCTTCCGCTAAAGGGTTGTCTATGGATGCCTTGATTACCGAAATGGAACAAATCGTCAATTCTGGAACCAAATTAAATATCAAGTATTGGATTGATGAAATGATGGATGACGACCAACAAGAAGAAATTTACGAATTTTTTATGGAATCTGATTCGGATAATATAGAAAAAGCACTCAAAGAATTTGATGGGGATTATGATATTGATGAATTGCGATTAATGCGAATTAAGTTTATTAGCGAAGTGGCAAATTAATCACCAATCAATAATTTTCAATTATCAATTAAAAAAACTTCTCCTCGATGCGGTTTCAAAGCATCTCGAACTTGAATCATGGTTTTGTCGGTAACGATCATAAATGCAATGGCATGCATCTCTCCAAAGGTTTCAAAACCGGTGATATTTGGCGATAATTTTTCCGCCACGATGTATTCTTTCAAATGAATTTCGTGATGTTCGGCGGTCCTTGCCGAAGCAGGGCCACGAAAATCCCAAATTAGTTTTATTTCCTTCGGTAGTTCGTTATTGCTTGTTTTTTGTGGCATTACGATTTAATGTTAAAAGTTCAAACAGCAAAGTTACAAAGTTTATTTTGGTATTGTATATATAGTATATATGATATATATTTGTGTAAAATTTATTCCGATGAGAAAATTAATTGACATTGACGAAAACACTTTAACCAAATTGAAAGTAATTTCAATATTTGAAAAAACAAGTGTTAAAGGATTGATAGAAAATGCGGTACAAGCTTATGTGAAAAATAAGCAGAACAGTCAATTCCATAATTTATCCGATGAAGAAAAAGAGGACATTGGCTTAATGATTTTGATGCAAGAAGCTGATAGAAATGACAAGGTTAGTGAAGAGGAAATCTTCAAAATTTTAGGTAGATGAAAGTCGAATACTTAAAACAATTTTCAAAAGATTTACTAAAAGTCAAGGATGAAAGTTTGAAAGGGGATTTGTTCAGTATAATTATTGTTCTAAAAAATGCAGAAACATTAAACGAGCTTTCCAATGTTAAAAAACTAAAAGGATATCAAAACGCTTATAGAATCAGAATTGGAAAATATAGATTAGGATTTTATTTTGATGGAGAAGTTATTGAACTTGCTAGATTTGCCAAACGCGAAGATATTTATAAATTATTTCCATAAAATTTCATCCCAACAATGCCTCAAGAATTACTCTTACAAGTCACGCCAGAAATAGCCGCAAACGAATTGTTGCTCAAACAACATATTTCCAAATCAATTCGGGTGGATGCCAAAGAAATCCAACATATTGCTATTCTGAAGCGCTCGATAGATGCGCGACAAAAAGCCATAAAATTTAATTTAAAGGTTTCGATATATTTGGTTGGCGAATCTTTTCAAGAATCCAAAATCGAACTGCCGGAATATAAGAATGTTGCCAACGCTCAAGAGGTGATTGTTGTTGGTGCTGGTCCTGCGGGATTATTTGCCGCCTTGCAATTGATTGAACTGGGTTTGAAGCCAATAGTAATTGAGCGTGGAAAAGAGGTTCGGGGTCGCCGACGAGATTTGAAAGCCATTAACAGAGATCACATAGTTGATGAAGATTCCAATTATTGCTTTGGCGAAGGCGGAGCAGGAACTTATTCGGACGGGAAATTATATACCCGTTCTAAAAAGCGGGGTGATGTAACCCGAATATTGGAATTGTTTGTAGCTTATGGAGCGTCACCGGATATTTTGGTCGAGGCACATCCGCATATTGGCACCAACAAACTACCTCAAATTATCCAAGATATCCGAGAGAAAATCATCGAAATGGGAGGTCAAGTCCTTTTTGAAACCCGATTGACTGATATTATCATTAAAAACAATGAAGTGCAAGGCATTGTTACCCATAATGGCGACACGATTCTGGCTAACAAAATAATTTTGGCCACGGGACATTCTGCCCGAGACATTTTTGAATTACTCGATAGAAAACAAATTTTTATCGAAGCCAAAGCCTTTGCCTTGGGTGTTCGAGCCGAACATCCACAATCGTTAATTGACAGCATTCAGTACAGTTGTGATTATCGCGGAGAACACTTGCCGCCATCTCCTTATTCTCTAGTGAAGCAAATAGGAGGAAGGGGAATGTATTCTTTTTGTATGTGTCCTGGTGGCGTGATTGCGCCTTGTGCGACGAGTCCCGGCGAGGTGGTTACAAACGGTTGGTCGCCCTCCAAAAGGGATCAGGCTACCGCCAACTCTGGGATTGTGATTGAATTAAAACTGGAAGATTTCAAGCCGTTTGCCAAATTTGGTGCCTTGGCAGGAATGGAGTTCCAAAAAAGTATCGAGCAAAAAGCATGGCAATTGGCTGGAAATACCCAAAAAGTGCCTGCCCAAAAAATGGTCGATTTTACCCAAAACAAAATATCTTCGAATATCCCAAAAACGTCCTATGTTCCAGGAACTACTTCAGTAGAGATGGGGCAGGTTTTCCCTGGATTCCTTACCCAAATATTGCGGGAAGGTTTCGTGGAATTCGGAAAATCAATGCGAGGTTTTTTGACCAATGAAGCAATACTTCACGCACCGGAGTCTCGGACTTCTTCACCTGTTCGTATTCCCAGAAATCCAGAAACCTTGGAACATGTTCAAATAAAAGGTTTGTATCCTTGTGGTGAAGGTGCGGGTTATGCCGGTGGCATCATTTCGGCAGCGATTGATGGCGAGAAATGTGCGTTGAAAATTGGGGAGCTATTAAAATAATATTTTTTTAGATTTAGTAAAATCTATAAAGTCCTAAATATTGTTTTAACTACAGAAAGCTTATTTATTTCATCAAGCTTTTTCCTTTACAAAACCAGCAATCACATTTTGGTAATACTCAAAAGTGGTTTTAGCGATAGATTCCCAGCTGAATATTTTCAATACGCGGGCCCGACCGGCTTTTCCCATTAGGGTTGCCAAGGCTTCATCGTCTAAAAGGAGGTTGATTTTGGTGGCAAATGCTTTTTGGAATGCTTCTGGATTTTTAGGATTAAAATCGGTTCTTGAAACACTTTCTAAAGGTACTAAATAACCTGTCTCCCCCTCGACAATAATTTCCGGAATTCCACCTACATGACTGCCCACAACAGGAGTTTCGCAGGCCATAGCTTCTAGGTTGATGATGCCAAAAGGCTCGTATAAGGAAGGGCAGGCAAACACGCGAGCATGGCTGTACAATACTTTTATTTTTTCGCGGGGCAGCATCTCTGAAATCAAGATTACACCTTCTCGTTCTTTTTTTAAATTGGCGATTAATAATTCGGTTTCTTCTGCTATTTCCTTGGTGTCTGGAGCACCGGCACAAAGTACAATTTGACAGTTTTTGTTGAAATATTTCGCGGCTTCTATCAGTCCTGAAATTCCTTTTTGACGCGTAATACGCCCCACGAAAAGCACAAAAGGAATGTTGGGGTCAATGCCTAAATCTAAAAGTAATTTTTCGTCAAATGTGGGTTGGTAAAATTCAGGGTCAATCCCGTTATGAATCACGGTCACTTTTTCAGGAGCAACACCATAAGCCTCGATGACATCCTCTTTCATTTGTTCGCTTACGGCAATAATGCCATCGGCGGTATTATAGGCTTTGTTTTCGATCCAGCGCGAAAGGAAATAACCATTGCCCAATTGTTCCACTTTCCAGGGACGGTGTGTTTCCAGACTGTGTGTGGTGAGAATTAAGGGCACCTGTAAGAGTTCTCGGGTAAAAATTCCAGCGAGGTGCGTATACCAGGTATGGCAATGAATGATGTCAGCTTCTGCCGTGGCTTGGGACATTTCAACATTCCGACTCAAGTTATGGAACATTTTGATGTGTGGGTTACTATCGTCGACCATTTTACTCAAAGAAGAGTTGACTCCGCGTACCTGCATCGTTTGGGCATCTTCGTTTTGGTCACCAAAGCAGCGTACTTCAACCTGACCTAATTTGGCTAATTCTTGGCTTAAAAAGTCGATGTGAACCCCTGCACCTCCGTAGATATTAGGAGGAAATTCATTCGAAAAAAGAGCTATTTTCATGGGGCTACTATTAATAATTTGTGTTTGGGATTTTTGGTTAATTGGTTAACATTCCAAATATAATAAATATCCCCTACTTATTGCACGTCCGGATGAATGAATCAAAAAAATGTTTTCAAAAAGATAAACAAAAAAACCGAAAATTACTTTCCGGTTTTTGGAGTCTATTTTTTTTCGAATAATTAATCCTTGTCAAGCGTATTCTTTATTTCTTGGTATTCTTCTTTCGTAATCTCGCCTTTTGCAAATCTTTTTTTCAAAATTTCTAAAGGACTTTCATCTTTTGTTTGTTGACTTGGCATTTTCCTTTGAGTTGAAAACAGACATACTATTAGAATAATCCAAAATAGCCACCAGAAGAAATGCATTCCCCAATAATGATGCTCGTACATGTGCCACATAATTTCATTATTTAAAAAAGTGAATAATTCGTTAATTACATACGTAAATATATGAATTTCAAAATGATAAAGCAAGAAGATAGATTCTGTTTATAGTGATTTAATAGAATGTTTTGGTACTGTTTTATTTTTTTAACCGGGCTTTAAATATCTTTTCGAATTTTTCTATCTTGGGTTGGATGACCATTTGGCAATAGGGTTGGCTTTTATTATTTTCATAATAATTTTGATGGTACTCCTCGGCTTTGTAAAATTGGGTGAGTGGTTCAAGGGTGGTTACAATTGGGCTGGGATATACTTTTTCGGTATTTAATTGGTCAATAATAGAATGGGCTTGCTTTTTTTGTTCCTCATTGGCATAAAAAATCACGGAGCGGTATTGGGTTCCCACATCGGCACCCTGACGGTTTAGGGTTGTCGGGTCATGAACGGTAAAAAACACTTGTAAAATTTCGTCGAGGTTGGTCAAGGTTTTGTCATAGGTAATCTGCACCACTTCGGCATGACCCGTTCTGCCGGTACACACATCTTCATAAGTGGGGTTTGCATTTTTTCCTCCCGAAAATCCCGAAACTACTGACTTTACACCTTCTAATTTTTCATAAACTGCCTCGACACACCAATAACATCCGCCTCCAAGAGTAATTGTTTCGATGTTGTTTTTGCTTCCGTTTTCTGTCATTACTTTGTCTAGAACAAAATCCAAAGCGATGGAATTCATGCAATATCTTTTGCCTGTTGGCGCCGGTCCATCATCAAAAAGATGACCTAAATGCCCGTCACATCTGCCACAAAGCGCTTCAATTCTTTTCATTCCATAAGAATTGTCTTCTTTGTAGACCACGCTATTTTTGTTTTCCTGTTCAAAAAAACTGGGCCAACCGCAACTGCTGGCAAATTTCTGGTCGGATCTGAATAATTTATTGCCACAAGCGGCACAATAATAGGTGCCTTTGGCATCAGAATTCCATAGCTTTCCAGTAAAAGCTCTTTCGGTGTCGGCATTTCTTGATACGGCATACAAGTCTGGAGAAAGTACTTTTTTCCATTCGGCATCTGTGACATGCAATTTTGTTGTGTCAGTGTTTGAATAATAGGGATTTCCGGGTTTGCTGATTGTATTTTCCATAGGGGATGATTTTGGAGTTAATTCTGTTTTTTTAGTCGATTGTCCGCAGGCATTTAATGCAAATAAAGGGAATACTATCAAATAATTAAGGATTTTTTTCATTGCAATCATGTTTAGATTATGATGTAAATTTACAACAGATATATGCTAGAAATTGTCGTGTAGATTGTAAATGGCTCTCATTTAAGGAAAGTTTAACGATTGTTGATATTTCAAAAACCAGAATTCCCAATTTCTTTTTTCGTATTTTTGACAAGCTAAAAACAGATATGAAAGAAGATAACGTAATACTGGTAAACCAAAAAGACGAGCAAATAGGGCTCATGCCTAAACTGGAAGCCCACGAAAAAGCGGTTTTACACCGCGCGTTTTCCGTTTTTATATTAAATAGCAAGAATGAAATTATGCTTCAGCAAAGGGCACATCACAAGTATCATTCTCCGCTATTATGGACGAATACATGCTGTAGTCACCAGCGTGAAGGCGAAACCAATATTCAAGCCGGAAGCCGCAGATTGTTTGAAGAAATGGGTTTTGAAACCGGACTGAAGGAATTGTTTCATTTTATCTATAAGGCACCATTTGATAATGGTTTGACAGAGCATGAACTCGATCATGTCATGATAGGATACTATGATGGAGAGCCAAAAATAAACTCCGAGGAAGTAGAAAACTGGAAATGGATGTGTATTGAAGACGTGAGAAGTGATATGCAATTGCATCCTGAAATATACACCGTTTGGTTCAAGATTATTTTTGACGAGTTTTATCACTATTTGGAAGAACATAAAATCTAAGATAGCAGATCTAAGATAGCAGAATGCAGAAATCCCAAAAAATCTAAAATTAGAAATCCAAAATCTAAAATCACTATGAGAGTCACCATATCCAGAAAAGCCCATTTTAACGCAGCCCATCGTTTGTATCGAAAGGATTGGACTTTCGAACAGAACAATGCCGTTTTTGGGAAATGCAACAACCCTAATTTCCATGGGCATAATTACGAATTAATTGTGAGCGTAACGGGTAAAATCAATCCTGAAACGGGTTATGTAATGGATATCAAGGAATTAAGTGATTTGATTTTGGAAGAAGTGGAAAGACCCTTCGACCATAAAAACTTGAATTTGGATGTTCCTGAATTTGAAAATTTAAATCCCACCGCCGAAAACATAGTAGTTGTCATTTGGAATAAAATCAGAAAAAGAATTCAATCAGAATTTGATTTGGAGGTAGTGCTTTATGAAACCCCTCGCAATTTTGTAACCTATAAAGGGGAATAATGGCACTACAAGTAGGAGATAAAATCCCGCATTTTTTAGCAAAAGACAGTCATGGAAACGATTTTGACAGTGCTTCAGTGGTGGGAAAAAAACCGGCGGTTCTTTATTTTTATCCCAAGGACAACACTCCGGGTTGCACTGCGCAAGCCTGCAGTTTTAGAGATCAATACGAGGATTTTAAGGATTTAGGAGCCGAAGTTATAGGTATCAGCAGTGATAGTATTGTTTCGCATGAAAAGTTTGCTAAACAGTACCGTTTGCCTTTTATTTTGCTTTCAGACAATGATAAAAAAATCAGGAATCTTTTCGGAGTAAAACCTAATTTATTTGGATTAATTCCAGGAAGAGTGACTTATGTAGCTGACAAAGAGGGGATAATCCGATTAGTGTTTGATAGCTTAGTTGCCACTAACCATATACCTAGGGCATTGGGAATGATTAAGAAATTAGTATCACTATGAGTCCAGATATATATCCCTTACAATTTAAACCCATTTTAAAGGAAAGAATTTGGGGGGGAGAAAAGCTAAAAAAAGTTTTGAACAAACCCATTATTTCGGACAGAACTGGCGAAAGTTGGGAAATATCAACTATAGATGGAGATGTTAGTATTGTTTCTAATGGAACTCTAGCAGGAAAATCACTACTTGATTTGATAGATTCTGCTCCGGAAGAAATATTGGGAGCCGAAGTATATAAAAGATTTGGCAAACAATTTCCTTTGCTTTTCAAATATCTAGATGCTCGAGAAGACTTATCCATACAAGTACATCCAAATGATAAATTGGCCAAAAAGCGTCACAATTCCTTCGGGAAAACGGAAATGTGGTACATTATGCAAGCCGATGAAAATGCCAGGATAATTGTAGGGTTCAAGGAAAAATCTGATGCCAATGAGTATTTAGAAAATCTAAAAAATAAAACATTGCTTTCTATTCTTGATGATGTCAAAGTAAAAGCCGGTGATGTTTTCTTTTTGGAAACAGGAACTGTTCACGCCATTGGAGCGGGATTAGTTGTTGCCGAAATCCAGCAAACATCAGACATTACCTATCGTTTGTATGATTTTGATAGGGTAGATGTTGCGGGTAATCAAAGAGAATTACATATTGATTTAGCTTTGGACGCCATCAATTATGATAAAATAGACACTTATAAAAATTATAATACAGCATTGAATCAATCGAATACTGTCGTGGATTGCCCTTATTTCACCACCAATTTTATTCCGTTGGAGGGGAAAATTTCAATCCACAAAACAGGAAATTCATTTACGGTTTTTATGTGCGTGGAAGGTAGTTTTGAAATAGAATATGATCGCACGAAATACCAATATACAAAAGGGGACACGATTTTGATTCCTGCTGCCATGAAATCTTTCGCTCTTAAAGGAAAAGCGTCGCTTTTAGAAATATATGTTTCATAGCCGGTTATAGAAAGATTATGTGTACTTTTGCAATCGCAAATTAAAATTTAAAAATAAAATGGCAAACGTTAAGAATTTAAAAAAAGACATCAACTACGTTTTAGGAGATATTATTGAAGCAGTTTACTTGTTCGAAATTTCGACTACAGGAAAACCAACAACAGAAACTAATGCTTTAATCGATGAAGCAATCGCAGCTTTTGATGCTTTAATTACAAAAGTAAACGCTAAAAAAGTAGAGAATAAAAAAGCACATTTCAAACAAATAAATGTTGAATTGGAACAAACTGCAAATCAATTGATTGCTAAAATCAATGGATTACAGTAAATAAACCAGTAAAAAAAGATTGAATTTATTTTGTATAATTCAAATTCAATCTTATATTTGCACCCGTAATGAGTCGCCAGCGTAGCTCAGTTGGCTAGAGCAGCTGATTTGTAATCAGCAGGTCGTGGGTTCGAGTCCCTCCGCCGGCTCTTTAATAAAGCCATCTAACTTTGTTAGGTGGTTTTTTGTTTATAAAGCAAATCCCAATCTTGTTCTAAATTGGGATTTTTGGTATTTCTAATTTATCCTCTAAGCCAAGCTTCTCTGATAGCTGATTTTTCGGCTTTGGTTGCTTCGAGTCCTTCTTTTTCTTCATAAGGAATTTTCACACTACCTTTTAAGATTTCTTCTTTACCAACCCGTTTTATTTTCACTGTGATGGCGTCATTTTCTTTCCATTTTTGACTAGCGTTTATCATTTCATAGATAGTGTCAAAGGTATAAGGGACATCATCTATAGCCAATATAATATCTCCTCCTTTGATACCAAGATTGGTGTAAAATTCAGGTAATTCATTATAGGGGCTAATGATAATTTCTTTGGTTTTTCGATCGACATTTATATAAGGGGTTTTACCTTTCAAGAAAAAATCAGAAGGTGTTTTTTTAATTGTTTTTTCAACTCCAACCTTTTCTAAAAACCGGGTATAAGGAATGGGAGTAGCTCCCGAAACGTATGTTTTTAAGAAATCACCAACTTCTGGATAGGTTAATTGGGTAATTTTTGCAAAAAGTTCATCATCATTAAACGCTTTTGAAACACCATATTCTTTTGATAATTTTTGCATTAAGTCAAGAATCCCTTTTTCTCCATTGCTATTTTCTCTGATGATAATATCCAAACACATCCCTATTAATGCTCCCTTTTGGTAAACATTTAAATATTGGTCTTTGTACGGTTGCACTAATACATTAGCGCTCATGGTGGTAAACGGCATGGTATCATTGAGTGTATTGGCTTGTCCTATTTTTTCTGATATGCGATTGTAAAACTCCTCTTCAGTAATCAAACCTTGGTTAATTTGGAAAAGATTGGCAAAATATTCCGTGACACCTTCATACATCCATAAATGTTCAGACATCTTGGGATTTATATAATCAAAATATTGAATCTCTTGGGAGTGGATGGTTAGAGGGGTCACAATATGAAAAAATTCATGCGAAACGATGTCTTTCAATTGCTTTGCTAATTGCTCTATACCCATCATTTCTGGCATAACGACAGTGGTTGCCGTAGGATGTTCTAATGCTCCAAATCCAGTGGCATCTTTTTTTTGTGTATCCGTTAAATAAATAAGGACACTGTATTTTTTGGTGGTATTTATGTTGCCCAAAAAGTGTTTTTGGGCAATCATCATTGTTTTCATCTCTGGCGTAATGCTTTCAGCAGTCACTTTTCCGTTTGGGGAATATACAGCGATTTGAATTTCCATATCATCAACCACAAATGTGGTATAGTCCGGCTTGGAATACATAATGGGATTTTCTACCAATTCAGCATAACGAGAAGTAGCAAACACATCATTTGTGGCACTAGTATCCTGATCAAACATTGAAGTCGCTCCCCAAAGTCCAGCAGGATGCGAAATGCTCACTCTATACGGTGTTGACATATCATTCGTGAAGTAGCCAATAAAACAATGTGTATTCAGCATAATATTTTTACCTGCATCAATGTTGGAACCGGCAGGTGAAAATATGTCCCCTTTTCCGAAACCTTTGCCATTCTCGGTGTCAAAAGTGTCGTTTACTAAATAAGTGACTTTTCTTAGTTTTTGGGCATTCGAAATGGTCCAAGAATTGTCATCTGTCTTTTTCACATCCAATAAATTCCCTTTTTTGTCATACGCTTTTAAACCCTCGATATACTTACCATAGTTGTCTTCTGAATACGTTCCTGGAACCATTTTTGGAATGTGATACGTAATTTCATTCGTCGAAATTATAGGAGCATCTATGGTAACCATAACCTTGTCATCCTTTATTTTATCCAGTTTGATATCCACTTGAATCCCGTTTTTTGTTGGAGTAGTAATGGCTGTACTAGTGGGTTTACATCCCCACAGCACTGATGCGAACGCAAATGCGAAAAATATTTTTTTCATTTTGAAATTATTTTAGAATTATTCTTTTGAAGGTATGAATTGTTAGATTTATAGGGACTTATTAAAATGGATTTTATTGACAATCTATTTTTGGGTAATTGCAAAACCAAATAGTCAGATGGTATTGAGTTTTTATAAAAAAAACTCCCGTAATTCAGGGAGTTTATCATTAGTCTAATTTATTTTTTATATAATATTTACCATCTAAATCTTCGTCAAAATCGTCAATCTTAACCGGTTTTGGTTTTGGTTTATTGGCGGCAGCTTTCTTTTTCCACATTTCAAATTTTTCGGCAGGCATCTTCTTTTTCATGATTTCCAGCACCTCTTTTTCGGCTAAACCAAATTCTTTTTTAATGATTTCAAAAGGATTTTTTTCCTCTAGGGCAAATGTAACAAGTTTTTCTGTTTGTTCCCAGGTCAATTCTTTGCGATTACTCTTTTTCATTCCGTGAAAATTAATTCAGATATGGGTATTAATGATTAATTGATTTCCAAATATATACCAATATTAATAAAAAAAATAATTACTTTTTATCAAAAGAGATTTTTTTTGCTATTTTAATTAATTTTTTGGGGAATGCTTTATTTGATAACACGAAATGTTAGATTTATTCGGGAACCAACCTCTTTTGACGTTTTCGGAATTTGGTGTTTCCATAAATGCTGTGTTGTTCCCCGCATTATTAATAAACTCCCATGTTCCAAAACAATATTTTTTTTCTGGGTTTTATCCGAATTGTGTTTCAACTGAAAAGTGCGTTCGGCACCAAAACTAACGGATGCAATGATTGGATTCGTGCCTAATTCTTTTTCATCATCGGCGTGCCAGCCGTTACTGTCTTTTCCGTCCCGATACTGATTGAGTAAAACGGTCGTAAAATTGGTATTGCTAACACTTTCAACATGCGATTTTATTTTTTGTAAAAGTGGGTTCCAAGGATGCGGCTGCATTTTTATATTCGAATAGGAATATGCAATTCCTTCATTTCCGAATAAAGCGGTCAGTCGAGGTTGTGGATGAATTTTTCCAAAAACTCGAATGTCATCCTGTTGCCAAGGTATCTCATATGCTAATTGCTCAAAAATAACATCGGCCTCTTTTTGATGAAAAAAATGAGGATAATAGAGAATCTCTGCGTCTGGCAAATTTAAGAGTATCGGTTCTGATGCAAAAAGGGATGTCATTTGTAAATAATAAATTAAGCTTATAAAAGAAGGGTAAACTCAATCAACTCCTTCGATAATGTTTGGTCAAATAATAGATATTTACTCCTACTACAAAGGTGTTTGTAAGTATAATGGGCATTGACATCCCTAAGAGAAAGCCATAAACGATGAACAAAAGCCCCCCAATTGAATTTATGATTCGTAAAGTAATCAAGTTTTTCATTAAAAAAGAGACCATAATTACTATTGAGGCCAAATAACCCAGACATTCTGTTAAAGAAATTGCAAACATTATATTTTATTTGATGAACTGCAAAAATAGAGTATAAGCTCGGGTTGAACAGTAGAAACTTAAAATATTTTTTCAACTGAAACTTCGAATAAAATCATTTTGTTTTGAGGATTAAAATTTTACTTTTAATCATTATTCAAGATTCATTTTTTAAAAAAAAACCTGCAAGTTTTTCGCTTGCAGGTTCTATTTCCATCCTTCGGAAGGGCTGGGTAGGATTATTTGATCATCTCAAAACTTCTCTTCACGAAAGCGGTAAGTTCTTCGCCTTTCAAAAGGTTTTGGGATAATTTGGCCAAGTCTAACGCTTGTTTTACCAAGTCTTCTTGTACCGATTTGTCTTGAGTATTCAAAATATTGGTAGCCAAATCCGAGTTGGTATTCACCACCAAATTATACATTTCTGGCATGTTTCCCATTCCGAACATTCCACCACCACCAGATTGACTCATTTCTTTCATTCGACGCATAAATTCCGGTTGCGTGATGATGAAAGGTGCCGCTTGGCTGTCCATCGCTTCCAATTGAACCGAATATTTTTGCTTCGGAACAAAACCTTCCAAAACAGTTTTCAAGCTTTCTTTTTCTTCATCAGATAATTTAGAAATAGCCGTTTCTTCTTTTTTGATCAAATTGTCAATATGATCTGAATCGACTCTGACGAAAGTTAAATTTTGATTATCGCCTTCAATTTTTTGAATTAAATGCGGAATAATAGGCGAATCTAAAAGCAATACTTCGTAGCTTTTTTCTTTGGCGATTTCAATATAAGAATGTTGCGCTTCTTTATTTCCGGCATACAAAACAACTAATTTTCCGTCTTTGTCCGTTTGCATTTCCTTCAGATTTTCTTTCAATTCATCCAAAGTAAAGTATTTGTCGTTAACGGTTGGATACAAAACAAAAGCGCCTGCTTTTTCGTAGAATTTGTCTTCAGAAAGCATTCCGTATTCCAAAACGATTTTGATATCGTTCCATTTTTTCTCAAATTCCTCGCGGTTTTCAGTAAACAAGGATTTCAATTTATCAGCCACTTTACGGGTTATGTAGTTTGAAATTTTCTTCACCGCAGCATCGGCCTGCAAGCTAGAGCGCGAAACATTCAAAGGGATGTCCGGTGAATCAATTACCCCTTTTAACATCGTCAAGAATTCTGGCACGATTCCTTCTACATTATCGGTTACATAAACCTGATTTTGGTACAATTGGATTTTGTCCTTTTGGATTTGTAAATCGGAACCCAATTTTGGAAAATACAAAATCCCGGTCAAATTGAACGGATAATCCACATTCAAATGGATGTGAAATAAAGGTTCTTCAAACTGCATCGGATACAATTCGTGGTAGAAACTTTTATAATCTTCGTCATACAGTTCAGTTGGTTGTTTGGTCCAAGCCGGATTTGGGTTGTTGATAATATTGTCAACTTCGATTGTTTCAGGTTTGTAGTCCTCAGGAGCATCTTCTGGTTTAGGTAAGGTTTCTGTTTTGGTTCCAAATTTAATTGGAATCGGCATAAACTTATTATAACGATTCAATAATTCTTTGATTTTGTATTCTTCCAAAAACTCCAAAGAATCTTCAGCGATATGCAAAATAATTTCGGTTCCACGACTGGTTTTATCCGAAGGCTCTAAAGTAAATTCTGGACTTCCATCGCAAATCCAGTGTGCTGCCGGTTCGTCTTTATGTGATTTAGTAATGATTTCCACTTTTGAAGCCACCATAAAAGCAGAATAAAATCCTAGACCAAAATGGCCTATAATACCAGAATCTTTAGCAGAATCTTTGTATTTTTCTAAGAATTCTTCGGCGCCCGAAAAAGCGATTTGGTTGATGTATTTTTCCACTTCATCCGTAGTCATTCCCAAACCTTGATCGATAATATGCAATTTTTTGCCTTCTTTGTCGATTTTTACTTCAATAATAGGGTTGCCATAGTCTACTTTGGCTTCGCCAATGCTTGTTAAATGTTTTAATTTTAGTGTAGCATCTGTTCCATTCGAAATCAACTCGCGCAAAAATATTTCGTGATCGCTGTATAAGAATTTTTTGATTAAAGGAAAGATGTTTTCCACCGAAACGTTAATTTTTCCAGTTGTCATATTTAGAATTTTTAAGTTTTTTTAATTGCCTTACTTTATTCAAATAAGATACCAATATGGACTAAAGTGACAAATTGTCGCAAACGCTAATTTTAAAACAAATATTACAATTTTGATACAATTACAATTTTATAGAATAGTATCTTTGTTTATGTTTAATCTTAAAATATACGACTGTGAAAAAAAAAGCTTTATTTGGTTTAATGGTGATTTCGCTTTTTGCTTGTAAGACAACATCAGTAACGAGCACAAAGTTGGATAGGACTTCACAAGTGGACATAAAGGGGAATTGGGTGATAAGTTCAGTAACGTATCCTGGTTCAGATTACATCAAGGTGAATTCTTTTCAAATTGCTGATTCTAAATGTTTCGAAGGAAGTGCATGGAAATTTATTTCCAATAATAACAAAGGCAGTATGGGTTTAACGAAAATGGGTTGTCCTACATTTAGCTCTCCAATAACTTGGTTTGTAAACAAGGAAGGTCAATTTATATTGAAGATTCTTGATGCTGGAGAAAAAGCTAAAAAAGTTAGGGATGGTTACGTTCTTAGGCGAGAAAATCAAACAGATGCGTCTTTCCAATTAATTGACAAAATCGATGTTGGCGGAAAATTGACGGATGTAGTTTACCAATTTCAAAAAACAAATTAATTAATCCAGAAATAATTATGAAAAATATTGTACTAATTGCATTGGCTTTATTGATGTCAGTGGTAACACTTTTCACGAGTTGTGAAGCGTTAAAAAACACAAATAATACACAAAGAGGTGCGGCAATAGGTGCCGCTGGAGGTGCTTTGTTAGGTGGCATCCTTGGAAACAACCTCGGAAAAGGAGGAAAAGGGGCGATGGGTGCAGTTTTAGGTGGCGTTATAGGCGGTGTTGCCGGCGGAGTAATTGGAAACAAAATGGACAAGCAAGCCAGAGAAATTGATAATGCGCTTCCTGGTGCCGATGTGGTTCGAGTTGGGGAAGGAATAAAATTGGTTTTGAATGAAAATGCAGTGCGTTTCGATACTAATAAATCTAGTTTGACCGCCACAGCAAAAACGAATTTAGATAAATTGATTCCTGTTTTTAAAGAATATGCAGATACAAATATTATGATTTACGGATATACCGACAGTACAGGTTCAGCCGAATATAATTTGAAACTTTCTCAAGAAAGAGCCACTTCGGTTAATAATTATTTGGTGAGCAAAGGATTAGCGTCAACCCGATTTAGTACTAGCGGAATGGGAATTGCGGATCCAATTGCAACTAATGATACTTCTGAAGGAAGAAGCCAAAATCGTCGCGTTGAATTTGCCATTACGGCCAATGAAAAAATGATTCAAGAAGCGGAAAGTGAAGTTAAAAACTAATTTGTAGTTCTACGTTTTGACAAAAAACTGTTTCGTTTGAAGCAGTTTTTTTGTTTTTATTTAGATTAAACATTGTAAATTTGGTTTTTCAAAAACCCATATGCTTGAATTAAAAAACATTTCCTTCACGTATTTGAAAGAAACAGTAATTAAAGATGTCAGTTTTACTATTTCTAAAGGGAATAATGTAGCTATAATTGGTGAAAGCGGTTGCGGGAAAAGTACCCTCTTAAAATTAATTTACGGTCTATATGATTTAGATGAAGGGGAGATTTGGCATGGGGATAAACCCATTCGGGGGCCCAAATACAATCTTATTCCCGGGGAAGACTACATCAAGTATTTAGCCCAGGACTTTGATCTTATGCCTTACATTACGGTCGAAGAAAATGTGGGTAAATTTTTGTCGAATATTTATAAAGACAAAAAGAAATCCCGTGTTGCTTCGCTTTTAGAGTTGGTTGAAATGAGCGAGTTTGCAAAAGTGAAAGCAAAATATCTTAGTGGTGGACAGCAGCAAAGAGTAGCTTTGGCAAGGGTTTTAGCATTAGAGCCAGAATTGCTTTTACTGGACGAACCTTTTAGCCAGATTGATTCGTTCCGAAAAAACAACTTGCAACGAAATATATTCAATTACTTAAAAGAAAAGCAGATAAGCTGCATAATCGCCACGCACGACAGTGCCGAAGTTTTGTCTTTTTCTGATGAAACTATTGTGATGCAAAACGGTAAAGTGATTACGATAGACACACCTAAAACCTTATACGAAAAACCTTCCAGTGCTTATGTTGCTTCTCTTTTTGGAGAGGTAAATCAAATCCCAATCCATTTGCTGAAGCCTTCTAATGAACCTCAAACGAAACAATTAGTCTACCCACACCAACTGCAAATAGTGGAAATCTCTAAATTGGAGGTGGTCGTAAAACAAAGTTATTTTAAAGGCAATCATTACCTGATTGAATCCACTTTTAAAAACAACACTGTTTTTTTTAACAATCCCTTTGATTTGGAATTGGGAACAATAGTTTATTTGGGCCTAGTAGTTTAATTGTTATGGGGTATAAAGCAGTCATGTAGAAAAAAACCAAACCATGGGATTTCGATACAAAAGATGTTTAGCTTTACAGTTCCATTTGTAACGAATAAGAAATACTATGTACCAATCAAAAATTGCCGGATTAGGATATTATGTACCATCGAATGTGGTGACGAATGACGATTTGTCAAAAATCATGAGTACCAGTGACGAGTGGATTCGGGAAAGAACTGGAATTCAAGAAAGAAGGCATATCATTCGCGGAGAAGACACCACTACTACAATGGGCGTAAAAGCGGCAAGACTTGCCATTGAACGTTCAGGAGTTGCCCTAGAGGATATTGATTTTATTATTTTTGCCACTTTAAGTCCTGATTACTATTTTCCTGGCCCGGGTGTTTTGGTCCAACGTGATTTGGGTTTGAAAACCGTTGGAGCATTGGATATAAGAAATCAATGTTCGGGTTTTGTGTATGGAATTTCTGTTGCAGATCAATATATCAAAACCGGAATGTATAAAAATATTTTGGTCATAGGTTCTGAGGTGCAATCTACAGGATTAGATATGACTGACCGTGGTCGAGGTGTTTCGGTTATTTTTGGAGATGGGGCAGGCGCGGCTGTTCTAAGTAGAGAAGTAGATTTATTCAAAGGGATTTTGTCTACCCATTTGCATTCTGAAGGGCAACACGCCGAAGAATTAGTGGTAAAAGCGCCTGGAATGGGAGGACGCTGGGTTACTGACATATTAGAGGACAATGATCCAAATGACGAAAGCTATTTTCCCTATATGAATGGACAATTTGTGTTTAAAAATGCTGTAGTACGTTTTAGCGAGGTAATTAACGAAGGTTTACAAGCCAACAATTTACAAGTTTCGGATATTGATTTGCTTATTCCGCATCAAGCCAATTTGAGAATTTCCCAATTTATCCAAAATAAATTTGGATTAACAGACGACCAAGTATTCAATAATATTCAAAAATATGGCAACACAACAGCTGCCTCTATTCCAATAGCGTTAACAGAAGCTTGGGAACAAGGGAAAATTAAATCGGGTGACATCGTGGTTTTGGCTGCTTTCGGTAGCGGATTTACTTGGGGAAGTGTTATCATTAAATGGTAAAAATTAAAATTTGTAGATTAAAAAAAAACAGAAGTTTTTAAAAATTTCGGTTTTTTTTAAATTTCAAAAATTTATAACATTCCTCCACTTCCTTGGGTTTCATTCGAATCTCTTTCTTTTCTTTGAATGACTTTGTTTTTACCGCTTCCAAAACGATAATTGAAGCCAATGTATGCCGTTTGACTTTCCCAGTTAAATTGTCCACTTCTTCTTATAGGTCTGTCGCCACTAAAAGCAAAATTGAAAGAATTGAAAATATCACTGACCCTAAATGTAATGGTAGCATCACCTTTTAGAATATTTTGACTAGCTCCCATATCTATTTTCCACATAGGCTCCCTTAAAAACTGCAGTCTTAAATCTCGTCCACGATACATTCCTGACAATTGTAAACGCAAGTTTTTATTAATTTTAAAGGTGTTGTTCATTCTAGTATTAAAAATAGTAACATCAATAGACAATGTTTCGTCTCCAACTACTCCATTTACCTTTTTAGAATAAGCATCAAAGCTAAGATTCGAACTAAACCATTTTGTAAATTGTAAATTTCCTGACACTTCAAGTCCGTAGGCATTATTATCGACTAAATTGTCATAAGATAATATTAACTTTTCAGTATTTACGCTACTTTCAAATATAATCCTTGTTATTTCTTTATAAATTTTTCTGTAAAAAACACCTGTCGTAATGGCGCCAATTTTTGTTTTTCGGGTGTAATTAAATTCGTAAGAATTAGTAAATTGGGGCACTAACTCCGGATTTCCTTCTGAGTCAATTTGTGGAGTACTCCATTCTCTAATAGGATTTAATTGTTCTAAACTGGGTCTGTCCACTCGTCTTGAAACACTTAAATTAAAAGTGTTTTTATCACTTGGGGAGTAATTGATATAACCAGAAGGATAAAGTGTAAGGAAGTCATCTTCTATAGTTGAATCATTCTCACTAATTTTTTTGAATCCTGCTTTTGCATTGTATTTTTCAAAACGAGTGCCTACCTGAAAGCTCCAACTTCCTAGTTGTTTAGTAAACGTTGTATACGCTGAATAGATGTTTCTTTCATATTCAAAGTTTGAATTAAAGGCATTGTCTAATAAAAAAATATTTTTAGTGTTCTCTATCCTACTTTCTAGTCCTAATTCCATCTTAGTGGTTTCCGTTAATGGATTTGCATAATCTAAATTTAGAAGCATGTTTTCTCCTGAGTCGGTAATATTATTTTTTGCAGGGGTATTAAAAACTGCATTTTCTTTATTGTCCTTATTACTATAATTTATTTCTAATTCTAAGTTGTGGCCTTCTTTTTTGAAGTTGGTTTTGTAATCAAAATTATAGGTTTGAGTATAATTATTTTTTTTGTTATCAAACAACTGAAGTACATCTTTTTTTTCAGGGTTTACAAAATCTACAATTGTAATCGAAACCCCTTTTCCATTAAAGATATTCTGATTGGTATAAAATGAAAATATGTTTTTATCATTTAAATAATAATCAAAACCAATTTTAACTAAATGAGAACTGTCATTATTAGCAAATCTGAAAATCTGAGAATCTTCCTTATCAATTTCTAAGGTATTTACAAAACCTCGATTCGATTTTTTACCTATGTTTATTCCATAGTTTGCATACATATTAAATTTTCCAGAACGATAATTCATATCAAATGAAGAATTTAATTTTGGTGTGATACCAAAAGTAACTCCATTTGTAAGGCTTCCGTTAAAACCAATTTTACTATTTTTATTTAAAACAATATTTATAATACCGCTCATTCCTTCCGGATTATATTTTGCCGAAGGATTAGTAATGAGTTCTATTTGTTTAATAGATGCGGATGGAATTTGTTGCAATAATTGAGAAGCTTCAATGGTGGAGGGTTTTCCGTCTATTAAAATTCGAACATTAGAATTTCCTCTTAGGCTTATTTCATTGGTTTGAGGGTCAACACTCACCGAAGGAATGTTGTTCATGATTTCTCCTGCTGTAGCACCAGCTGAGATTAAATCTTTGCCAACATTAATAATTTTTCGATCTATTCTTTGTTCAATAATAGAACGTTCTTTTAAAATTACCACCTCCGAAAGTTTCGTGGCATCTTCTTCTATGGAAATTGTTTTTAAATCTGCGATTTTGTCATTTGCTGTGAGCAAAACCTGTTTTATAACGGTTTTGTAGCCTATAAATTGTATTTCGACAATGTAATTTTTTATTTCTAAATTTTTGATTAAAAAGTTTCCTTTTTCAGATGTAATGCCGCCATTGACTGTCTTATTTTCGGTTTTAACAACAATATTGACATAAGGCAATGGTGTTTTTGTTTTAGAATCAATTACCCGACCTTGAATAATTCCCTTTAGTTCTTTTAGGGTTGTAGCGACTGAATTTTGTGCTATTGTTGACATTGTAAAACAGAAGGTGAAGACTAGAATTAGATAGGATTTCATAGATATACTTAAATTAGTGTTCCTTTTTTGTTGTAGAAATTACAAATGATATTAAATGGACCTAATTCTTTTGAAAAGGTTACGCAAATTTAATTTTTATTTTCTGAAAAATAGTGCATAAAGCAATTAGTAACTTTAATATCATATAAAATTATCTCTTTATGTAATTTTAAAAATGACGCAATATGACTATATTTGCACCCTCAAAAAAATATAAAAATGACATTATCACAGTTGCTTAAACCTGCAATAGAAAAAGCTATCCAAGCTTTATTTGACATTGCGATTGATAAAATTGAATTTCAAACTACACGTAAGGAATTTGAAGGTGATATTACTATGGTTATTTTTCCTTTGTTGAAAGTAGTTAAAAGCAATCCGGTGGAATTGGGGGATAAATTAGGAACGTATTTAGTTGAAAATGTAGCTGAAGTGAGCCGTTTTAATGTTGTTTCAGGTTTTTTGAATATTGTTATTTCAGATGAATATTATTTGAATTTTTTCAATGAAATCAGGAATGATTTGAAATTTGGGTTTGTTACTCCAAAATCGGATGATAAAGCGATAATGGTCGAATATTCATCGCCAAATACAAATAAACCCTTGCATTTAGGACACGTTCGTAATAATCTTTTAGGCTATTCCGTTGCGGAAATCATAAAAGCTTCAGGGAAAAAAGTGTATAAAACCCAAATTATAAACGATCGCGGGATTCATATTTGCAAGTCGATGTTGGCTTGGCAAAAATTTGGAAACCTGCCTACCGGACAGGCTGGCGGAGAAACACCAGAAAATTCAGGTTTAAAAGGAGATAAATTAGTTGGTAATTATTATGTAGCTTTTGATAAAGCCTATAAAAAACAAATTTCTGATTTAATGGCTGCTGGTAAAACGGAAGATGAGGCCAAAAAACAGGCGCCAATTATCCTTGAAGCACAAGAAATGCTATTGAAATGGGAAGCTGGTGACGCCGAAGTTATTTCACTTTGGAAAACGATGAACCAATGGGTTTATGACGGTTTTGCGATAACGTATAAAAATTTAGGAGTTGATTTTGACAGCTATTATTACGAAAGCAACACCTATTTATTAGGAAAAGATGTGGTGCAAATTGGTTTGGAAAAAGGAATTTTCGAAAAAGATCCTGATGGTTCGGTTTGGATTGATTTAACAGCGGAAGGTTTGGACAGAAAAATTGTTTTGCGCTCTGACGGAACAGCGGTTTATATGACACAAGATATTGGAACTGCCATTCAGCGCGTGAAGGATTTTCCGGATGTTGGAGGAATGGTTTACACCGTCGGTAACGAACAGGATTATCATTTCAAAGTCTTGTTTTTGATATTGCGAAAATTGGGATTCGAATGGTCTAAAAATCTCTTTCATTTGTCATACGGAATGGTCGATTTGCCTTCTGGAAAAATGAAATCAAGAGAAGGAACCGTTGTCGACGCCGATGATTTGATGTATGAAATGACGGAAACTGCCCAAAAAATAGCCGAAGATTTAGGAAAGTTAGATGGGTATTCTGATGTGGAAAAATTAAAATTGTATAAAACTATCGGACTAGGAGCCTTAAAATATTATATTTTAAAGGTTGATCCTAAAAAACGAATCCTTTTCGACCCAGAAGAATCTGTCGATTTTGCAGGAAATACCGGCCCTTTTATTCAATATACCTATGCTAGAATCCAGTCCATTATTCGAAAAGCCAACTTTGATTTTTCGAATGAATCAGGTATAATTACGCTTCACGAAAAGGAAAAAGAATTGGTGAAACAACTCGAATTATTTCCTGAAGTGATTCAAAACGCAGCGCAAAATCACAGTCCAGCTTTGATAGCAAATTACACCTATGATTTGGTTAGAGAGTACAATTCGTTTTATCAAGCTGTTTCTATTTTGGGGGAGGAAGATTTGGATAAAAAAATATTCAGGGTACAGCTTTCAAAAAAAGTGGCTGAAACTATT
This sequence comes from uncultured Flavobacterium sp., assembly GCA_964535705.1. Taxonomy (GTDB): domain Bacteria; phylum Bacteroidota; class Bacteroidia; order Flavobacteriales; family Flavobacteriaceae; genus Flavobacterium. The sequence goes on along the minus strand of CAZHVE010000003.1, from coordinate 14,825 downwards.
GCTGCCGCCTTTAGTTTGATGGGAATTGATGTCCCAGAGAGAATGTAAAAGTTCCTTTTCAAACGCCACCTTACCATTGTACCTTTCTAACTTTGTATTATATTTGCACTTCAATAAAAGCCAATTACAATTATGTTTGACAATTTAAGCGAAAAATTAGATAAAGCCTTTCACATACTTAAAGGTCATGGAAGAATAACGGAGGTAAATGTTGCCGAAACCTTAAAAGAAGTGCGACGTGCTTTATTAGACGCTGATGTCAATTTTAAAATAGCCAAAGATTTTACCACTAGGGTAAAAGAAAAAGCCATTGGTCAAAACGTATTAACAACTATTCAGCCTGGACAATTATTAGTAAAAATTGTCAAAGATGAATTGACGGAACTAATGGGAGGCGATGTCGCTGGAATTAATCTTTCCGGGAATCCAACCGTTATTTTAATGTCAGGTTTACAAGGTTCAGGAAAAACCACTTTTTCTGGAAAGTTGGCGAATTATTTGCAAACCAAAAAAGGAAAAAAACCACTTTTGGTAGCTTGTGATATTTATCGTCCTGCGGCTATTCAGCAATTATACGTTGTTGGAGATTCGATCGCTGTTGAGGTGTATTCAGAGCCTGAAAATAAAAACCCAGTCGAAATAGCTCAAAACGCCATCAAACATGCAAAAGCAAACGGGTTTAATGTGGTGATTGTAGATACTGCAGGACGTTTAGCAGTCGATGAAGCCATGATGACGGAAATTGCAAATGTTCACAAAGCCATCCAGCCTCAGGAGACCTTGTTTGTAGTGGATGCTATGACGGGTCAAGATGCGGTCAATACAGCCAAAGCCTTTAACGATATATTAAATTTTGATGGAGTAATTTTGACCAAATTAGATGGTGATACCCGTGGTGGAGCGGCACTTTCGATAAAGTCGGTTGTTAATAAACCCATAAAATTTGTAGGTACTGGAGAAAAAATGGAGGCTATCGATGTGTTTTATCCTACACGTATGGCAGAACGTATACTCGGAATGGGTGACGTTGTTTCCTTGGTAGAAAGGGCACAAGAAAATTACGATGAAGAAGAAGCTAGAAAAATTCAAAAGAAAATCGCCAAGAACGAATTTGGCTTCGATGATTTCCTTTCCCAAATCCAGCAAGTTAAGAAAATGGGTAATATGAAAGACTTGGTCGGGATGATTCCAGGAGCTACAAAAGCAATGAAAGACGTGGAAATTGAAGATGATGCATTCAAACATATAGAAGCTATTATTCATTCGATGACGCCAAAAGAAAGAACAAAACCTGCCCTAATTGACATGAAAAGAAAAACAAGAATCGCAAAAGGTTCTGGAACAAAAATAGAGCAGGTCAATCAACTGATGAAACAGTTTGAGCAAATGAGTAAAATGATGAAGATGATGCAAGGACCAGGCGGAAAGAATATGATGAAAATGATGGGCGGAATGCAAGGAGGAATACCAGGAATGAGATAAAATATTTGTTTCAAGTTTAAGGTTTACTTCGTCTGTTCGCCATTCAGGCTCGAGTCAAGTTGTTGAACCTGAAACTTTAAACTTTAAACTTTAAACTTTTTTTGAAATGCAACTACTAGACGGGAAAAAAACATCAGAAGAGATTAAAACTGAAATAGCACTTGAAGTGCAAAAAATGAAAGCTGATGGTATGAAAGTACCACATTTAGCAGCAGTTATTGTGGGTACTAACGGTGCTAGTTTAACATATGTTGGCAGTAAAGTGCGTTCGTGTGAGCAGATTGGTTTTGAATCTACTCTAATAAGTTTACCGGAAGATATTACAGAGGAAGCATTACTTAATAAAATTAATGATTTAAATCAGGATGATAATTTAGATGGTTTTATTGTTCAATTACCATTACCTAAGCATATCGATGAACATAAGATTTTGATGGCAATTGATCCTGATAAAGATGTAGATGGTTTTCATCCCGCTAATTTTGGAAAAATGGCTTTAGAAATGGAAACCTTTTTGCCAGCTACTCCATTTGGAATTATGGAATTGCTAGCGCGTTACAAGGTTGAAACAGCAGGAAAACATACCGTAGTTATTGGTCGTAGCCATATTGTAGGTCGCCCAATGAGTATTTTGATGAGCCGCAAAGGCTATCCAGGAGATTCAACAGTAACACTGACACACAGTAGAACCAAGAACATTGAAGAGTTTACCAAAAATGCCGATATCATCATCACCGCTCTTGGCGTTCCGAATTATTTGAAAGCGGATATGGTAAAAGATGGAGTGGTAGTAATTGATGTTGGAATCACCAGAGTCGAAGACGCTTCACACCCAAAAGGGTATATAATAACTGGTGATGTTGATTTTGAAAGTGTAAGTCCTAAGTCTTCTTTTATTACGCCAGTTCCAGGTGGAGTAGGACCAATGACTATTGCAATGTTATTAAAAAATACGCTTTTAGCACGAAAAATTAGAAGTGGAAAATAAAATAGAATTATTCATAAATTGAAGTCTTAAACGAAAGTTTAGGGCTTTTTTGCTTTAATTTTATATCTATTGATTTTTACAACCTCATTATACTTTTGTTTTTGGAGTGTTATACTATTTTCTTTCTAAACCTTGGTTCTTTTTTCTAAATAAGTTCCCATCATTCGATCCCAAATCGAGAAATACAATCCATAATTAAAACGACCTCCAATTTCGTGATGTAAATCATGATCTCTAGTTGTGTTCTTCCATTTTGAAATGTTATGGAATATACTTTTCTTCGAGAAAATTTCATAACCTAGATGAATTACAACATTATAGATTGTCATGATTATTAGAAAAATAATCAATGCAATTGGGTGTGTTGGAATAACAAAAATGATCAAAGGAATTATTCCTAAAGATATAAATGCTTCAGCTGGGTGGAAGGAAAAGGCAGCCCATGGAGTAGGGTTTTGTGACGAGTGGTGAATTTTATGAAATCGATAAAGCCATTTATTACTGTGCATTAATTTATGTGTCCAATAAAAATAAGTGTCGTGAAAAAGAATCATGATAAAAACACTTGCTATTAAATATACTATTCCATATTCATTTATATCAAAGTAAATTTTTGTAATTCCTATTTTGTACCAATATAAAACAAGTCCACTAGTCCCACTATAAAAAAGTAAAGTAAGTATAGAGTAATAAATCTCTTTTTTGATTTGATTAGTAGATGGGGATTTATCTTGGATTTTTAAATGAGAAAATTTGTTTTTCAACCAAACATAAAAAACAAAATAGGCTAGTCCTGCGATAAGGAAAAACCTAAAAAATATAATAAAAACACCCGCTAACCAACTATTTTCTTCAAAGAAAAACATAGATTTGTTTTTTAATTAGAATTAAATTGATGACAACCTAAATTTTGCAATTTTAAAATTGAATTATCAAAATCATCATCCAATACATTTCCTGTTTTCGATTGGCAAAAAGGACATGCATTAATATCTCCATCAGGATCAACATATAAACTACGATTTCCTGCGGCAAAACAACCTTGACGTCTTTGATAATAGCCATGATAACTAATGATCGGAAAGTCTTTGTATTTCGGATCGTAATTCATTGCTAAATAGAAATCTTCCAATATTTGTATTTGGGTATCCGATAAAAAAACATCTTTCTCAGAATAATGTCCAACTGCTTTGGGTTCTAATAATTGAATAAATGAAACCTCCATTTTTTTTGCAAGATTGGCATAAGTATATAGATTGTCAAGAGTCGTAAACTCTTTTGTAGTACAAATAGTTAACGCAACAGCCAGTTGGTTATCAATGGCATTTTGCACTCCATTTTCAACCCAATAATAGGCATCTTTAAAACCTCGAAATTGGTTGTGTTTTTCTGGATCAAAATGATCTAGGCTAATCATTACGCCTTTTAAACCCGCTGTTTTTAGTTTTTTAGCATTCTCAAATGTTAGTTTGAAACCAGAAGTCAACACCCAAAAATCAGTTTCTTTTTTTGCGCTATTTAAAATATCAATTAATAAATCCATTTTTAAAAGTGGTTCTCCTCCAGAAAAATGAATTTGGCTAACTCCTTTTTCTTGAAGTCTAGCAACAATACTTTTTAGTTGATCTGGGGAAAGTGTCTCTTTTTTATTTAAGTTTTCCCATTCATAACAATGTTCGCATTTCAAGGAACACTTCTTTGTAATGGCAACATATGTATTGATGAAACGGTTTACTTTTTGTTTTACAGGAATAATATGGTTCATTTCTGCTACGATAAAATTTTTGAACGAAATTCCATTCCAACCTGGAGCATAAAGTCCCCAATAATACCTATTATCAACGCAAGCCAATTTTGTTAGATAATGTTGTCCTAGCGTTTTTCTTCTCAATTTTATTAAAGATAAAGGGATATAAATCCAGTGCCATGGATTGCTATAGTTTTTTATGGCAATGCCAATAATTGTTAAACGAAAAGACAAAACTGCATATTTCTTTTTCCAACCAGAAACTAACGATTGCTTATTTTTGATTTGAGGAACTATAGTCAAATCTTTTTTAATATAAGGAACCGAAATAGTTTGACCAATGTAATTTTCGTTATTCATGATTAAAAACTATTTCGTTCAGATTACTAATGGTATTGAACTTTGTATATTCCTCTTTAGAAAATTGGGAGAGAGCTCCTTTTTCTCTGAAGGTTTTCAGTTTTGCAAAATTTGGAATTCCTTTATAATCTCTAATATATGTATAATAACCTCTATTTTTTAAAAATACAGTTTGTTTCTCCTCTTTTTTAGCAGACGCCACATGGTATTTGATAACAACCTCATTGCCTATGTTGGGCTGAACTAAATAATTTTTATCTTCTTTTGAGAGTAAATCAGTAACGTTATTCCCTTTTTCGTCAATAGCGGAAAATGGATTAACATAGTGTGTTTCTAAAGGAATGTCTTTGCTGTAGTCAATTGCTGCATAATCAACTTCCCAAAACATATAGCCACACTCTAGTTTTATTTCTATTTTTGGAGAATTTATTTTTTCTAAATCAATTGGGACAATTAAATCTCTAAAAGCCATTGGTCCAACTGGGTTAATTTTTTCAATCAAAACCCATTCATTTTTTGACTTAACATATACAGACAATGGAATTCCTTGGTCATTTCGCCATTGAATGTTTTTTTCTGCTGGAACCATAAGTTGTTGTTTTTGAAATGTATTAAAATACGATCCAAATTGTTCATTAAATTCCCCATATACATAGTCAAACCAAAGAGAGTTTTTAGTAGATAAGACTAATTTCGCCTGATTAGATGGAGTGGGTTTATCAAATGTTAAAACAATATTATTAGTTCCTTTGTTCGAATAATTTTCTTCGTCAAAAAGATACGCTTTAGAATCTTTTTCTAATGAAGGCTTAATAGATATTGGACGATTATTAGAGGTTACATTTTCTGGAGTTTCTTTTTTTGAAATTATATGCAGTTTTCCATTTTGGTCTAATAAAACTTCGTTGAATTGAGAGTGGTTTACAACAACAAGTTGAGCCAAATCTGTATATTGAATTTCTAATAGTTCATTTGAGATTTTAAGTTCGTATTCTTCATTTTGTGCCCTAAAATTATGTAAAGGAAGATAGTCCGTTCTTTCTAATGTTGGGAGAACTGCTCCAGGATATAATTCGCCAGTAAAAGCAAATGAATTGCCTTCTTTAATGTAAATGAAAGGACAAGAACTTTTTGTAACAGCAATAATAATTGCAAGAACAGCAAGAGTTCCAACAGAATAACCAATAATATTTAATATTTTTTTTCCAGTATCGGGTTCATAAACTTTTAATTCTTTTATATTCGAAAATGGAATAATAACGTGGGAAGAATTATCGGCTTTAATAGAAACGTTTGTGTAAAAGTGAATTTCTAATTTTTTATTAGCTGTTTTTGATTTTTTTATATCTCGGTTTTTTTGATTTTCTTTTATGGGATAAAAAGAATGGTTCACAACTACTGGAGTTAAATAACCAGATATTTCTTTTTGATCTTCGTTTATAATTGGGTTATTTAAGTGCCAAGTTTCAGTGTCAGTATGAACAATAATATATCTGTTATTTCTATTCTTTGAGTTATATTTTTGCGCAAAAGTATCCGATTTCGATGTAATAGTCTTTGTTCTATAATTAGAACAACTAATGCTCATGTTCAAAATAACTAAAGTCATAAATACGGAAATGACTTGGCTATTTTTTCTAATTAGGTAAAAAATTGGGGGAACGGGTAATCTTAGTTTTTTCTTCATAATGCAAAAAATATTTAATTAAGTGTAATTTTTTGAAAATCAAAGATTTGGTCTTGTTAAATTTACTTATTTTTACTTAAAAGTGTTAAGTTTATATGATTTTTTTTTAAATTAACATTTCTGTATATACACATATATAATTTTGTTGAACTAAGCCCAAAAAAATTATTTAATCACCATAGTTCCGGGTGGAGTAGGACCAATGACCATTGCAATGTTATCAAAAAATACGCTTTTAGCAAGACAAATCAGAATGAAAAAATAATATTTCCAAAATTTAAAAAGGAAAACCCAAGATGAGATTCTTGGGTTTTCCTTTTTTGCACATTTTTAACTAATAATCTCCTCTTTTCTTAAATCGCGGATCATCTTTTTTAATGAATTCGGTTCTTCGTTTTGGAGCTTCACTTTTGGGTAAACTCGCTTCTTCGGTTTTGATTGAAGGTTCAATGAGTTGGTTTAGTTCTTTGATTTCGGCATCAGTCAAATCACGGTATCTTCCAACAGGAACATCCAGCGAAATATTGATAATTCGGATACGTTTCAAAGCCGTAACTTCATAGCCTAGATATTCACACATTCTTCGAATTTGACGGTTTAATCCTTGAGTCAAAATTATTTTAAAAGTAGTCGAGCTGATTTTTTCTACCTTGCATTTTCGGGTAATAGTGTCCAGAATGGGCACACCATTGCTCATTTTTTCTATAAAACGATCCGTGATGAGTTTGTTGACCGTTACGGTATATTCTTTTTCGTGGTTGTTTCTGGCGCGGAGAATTTTATTGACAATATCACCGTCATTGGTCATAAAAATTAGGCCTTCACTGGCTTTGTCCAAACGTCCAATTGGAAAAATACGTTTGGGATAATTAATGTAATCCACAATGTTGTTGCGAACGTCCAAGTTGGTAGTACATTCAATGCCAACGGGTTTGTTGAATGCCAAATAAACAGGTTTTTCGTTTTTCTCCCGAATTAATTTGCCGTTAATACGCACTTCGTCATCAGGCGATACTTTTGTGCCTAATTCTGAGACAATTCCGTTTATGGTTACACGACCTTCCTCAATGATTTTATCGGCTTCGCGGCGGGAACAATAACCTGTTTCCCCGATGAATTTGTTGAGCCGTTTTAGATTTTCTTCCACAAGGTAAAAATAGTCAAATTGTTTCTTATATTTTTTTGATGCCTCAGATATTTCGAATTTTGGAGGATTGGTTTTAGTTGCCTTAGATTTAATATTACTGCTTTTAAATTCTAAGTAGCCTTAAAAATTTAAAAATCTATTTTAAGTCTTTGAACAAAAATTGCGTAATTTTTTGATATAAATCTTCATCATGCATACTGTGTCCCAAACCATTTGTTTCTATAAAAACAGAATTTTTCCAGACACTTGCTATTTTTTTTCCTTCTTCAAATGCAACCACAGAATCGGAGATGTCGTGGGCTATGAGTCCTCTGGTATTTATTTTTGAGGCGAAATGTTTACCTGAAAAAAAAGTTAGACTTGACCTAAAAATTTTACGATATTGAACTTCTAAACTCTTTTTGATGTTGGTATTTAAACTTAATAACGTAATATACTTATTGAGTAGAATTTTGAAATCACTTGGAGAACCTAGCGTTACCATTTTTTCGATATTTTTATTCTTATAAAAATATTGGTAATACAAACAGGTTTTCCCTCCCAATGAATGTCCAATAAGATATTTTGGATTGTATTTTTGGGCAACTATGTTTATATAGGCCGCGTATTTAGGGATGTCAAATTTATTACCGCTTGACAAGCCATGGGCGGGCGCGTCAATCGCAATAATCGTACTTCCTGTTTCTTGTAAATAGGGAAGCAGTTTTTGCCAACGCAAGGAATTGCTTTCCCAGCCGTGAATTAATAAAATTACGGTTTGATTTCCTTTCCAAATATAGGATTTGAACTTTTGTTCCTTAAAATGAAAACTTTCAATTTCCGCTTCTTCCAGAATTTTAGGGAGATTGCTTTTAAATAATCGCCCTTTCCTTGGTTCAGCAAAAAGAGAATAAGCTATTTGCATCGCTTTTTCAGGATGTATAAAACTTAAAAAATTAAGGTATAATCCGATGGATTTGGTATAAAGGAAATAAACGGGTTTTGTCATAACAAAAAAAAATCCCGATGTTTATCGGGACTTAAATGGTTTTAGAATTTAGCAAAAAGCTTTTCCATTTTCTCTTTTTCTTCTTCGGCGAGAACGCTGTCGACTAATATTCTTCCGGAGTGTTCATCAGTAATAATTTTTTTTCTGGCAGCAATCTCCACTTGAGTTTGTGGCGGTATGGTGAAAAAGGATCCTGCAGATGCTCCTCTTTCGATAGAAACAACGGCCAATCCATTGCGAACACTACTTCTAATTCTGTTATAAGCAGCCAATAATCTTTCTTCGATTAATTGTTGGTATTCGGCTGATTTCTCAGACAAAAAGGCTTCTTCTTTTTCAGTCTCCGACATAATAGCGTCTAATTCTGATTTTTTATGTTTCAAGTGATTCGATTTAATTTCTAATCTCTCTCTTGATTGTTCGATAATTTCTTTTTTGTGTTCCATAGAAGCTTTCATTTCCTTGATTTGCTTCTCGGCCAATTGAATTTCCAACTCTTGAAATTCCACTTCCTTTGTCAAGGAGTTGAATTCTCTATTGTTACGCACACTTTCTTGTTGTTTTGTGTATCTTTTGATTGCCTCTTTGTGCTCGTCAATGGTATTTTTACGTACCTTGATGAGTTCTTCGATAGTCTCCAATTCACTTTTCAATTTTTCTGAACGGGTACTTAATCCAGCCACTTCATCTTCTAAATCTTCCACTTCTAGAGGAAGTTCACCTCTAACATTTCTAATTTCGTCAATTCGAGAGTCAATCAATTGTAAATCGTAAATTGCTCTTAATTTGTCTTCAACACTCAATTCTTTTGTAGTCGCCATATTCTATTGTCTATAAGTACTTAACTGGATTTGTATTTTCTTCTGATAAAACGATCCTGCCTGCCGGCAAGGAAGGTGCAAAATTAAGGATTTTTTTCCGAAGAAAATCAACAATATAATTTTTTGTATATCGTTCGCTTTCAAAATGCCCAATGTCGGCCAAAAGCAACTGATTTTCAGCTTCATAAAATTGATGGTACTTTAAATCTGCTGTCAAAAAAACGTCTGCATCGGCCTGAATGGCATTTTTTATGGCAAAACTTCCGGAACCGCCCAGGACGGCCACTTTTTTTATAGGTTTCCCCAAGAATGCACTATGCCGAATCCCTTCGCTTTGCATTTTATCTTTTACTAAATTCAGAAAAGCTGTTTCATCCATTGGAACACTCAATTCGCCAATCATTCCCAATCCGATATTTTGATTTTTGTTCTGCAAATCATAAATTTCATAGGCCACTTCCTCATAAACATGATTTTTGAAAAGGGCTTTCAGTATTTTATTTTCCAAATGTTTTTCGAAAGTTACTTCGATTTTGATTTCGTCGGCTTCCACAAATTCAAATCGCTCACCAATCTCGGGATTGCTGTGTTCATTTCCCATATAAGTTCCAATGCCTTTTGAGTTGAAACTACAATTTTCGTAGTTGCCAATAGTTCCCGCACCTTCGTCAAATAATGAATTCCGAAGCTGTTCAGCATTTTCTGGAATGGTGTAAGTGACTAATTTCCGAATGAAATTTTGCTTTGGAATTAGGATTTTAGTTTTGGTTAAACCCAAAGCATCAGCAAATATTTTATTAACCCCATCTTGATGATTGTCTAAAGCAGTGTGAACGGCATAAATAGCAACATCATTTTTTATAGCTTTGATAATAGAGCGCTCTACATAATCTTTGCCTGTGATTTTCTTTAATCCGGAAAACAAAATGGGATGAAAACAAACCACCAAATTGCATTTTTTTACAATTGCTTCATCAATCACACTTTCCAATGCATCGTGACAAACCAAAACTCCTGTTGCATCCAATTCTTGATTTCCGACCAATAAACCGACATTATCAAAATCTTCGGCATAGGCGAGTGGTGCCATTTCTTCGAGTACGGAAATTATTTCTTTAATTTTACTCACTGTTCAGTTTTTTTGTGTTCGTGACCCGAGTCTAAAAGACGAACGGACGAAGTAATCTTCGATTTCATCTTTGCTTTTTTCGAATAAACAAAGTTAATGAATTATTAACTCAACTTTTTTATAATGATAAAATAGTATACTTTCGTAGTATGATTTTACTTCGAAAAATACTATTTCCCTTTTCAGTTCTATATGGATTCATCACCTGTATTCGGAATTTTCTTTTCGACAAAGGTATTTTAAAATCCTATTCTTTTGATGTTCCCATTATTGCGGTCGGCAATTTAAGCGTTGGCGGCACAGGGAAAACTCCACAAATTGAATATTTGATTCGTTTGCTTTCCCCAACCTATAAAGTGGCTACGTTGAGTCGCGGTTACAAGAGAAAATCGAAAGGTTTCATTTTGGCTAATTCCACTTCAAATGCTGAAATTCTTGGAGATGAGCCATTCCAATTTTATAAAAAATTTAAGAATATTCAGGTTGCCGTTGATGCCAATAGAAAAAACGGCATCGAAAAATTACTTTCCCAAACCAATAAACCCGAGGTTATTTTATTAGACGATGCATTTCAACATCGCAAAGTAAAAGCGGGTTTCTATATTTTATTAACTTCTTATGGCGATTTATATTCGGATGATTATATATTGCCAACGGGAAATTTGCGCGAAAGTAGGAGTGGAGTTCAAAGAGCCAATTTGGTTATTGTTACGAAATGTCCCGCAACTCTTTCGGCTGATGAACAGAGAGAAATTCAAGTCAAATTGAATCTTACTTCCACTCAGGAACTTTATTTTTCTTGTATTGAGTATGATAAGTCGATTTTTTCGGAAGGTAAATCTATTAAGGTAAGTGAAGTCAAGAATGTTGATAAATTGCTTTTGGCGGGAATTGCCAAACCAGAACCGTTTTTTAAATATTTGCAAAGTGAAAATGAGGAACAATTTATTTTTCCTGACCATCATTATTTTACAGAAAAAGATCTGATGGAAATAGAAAATAAAGCACAAAACAAAATTATTATTACCACTGAAAAAGATTTCGTAAGATTAAAAGGCAGTATTCCAACGGAGCAACTTTTCTATTTGCCCATACGAAGTTCATTTCTTTCTGCGGGTAAAAAATTTGATAAAATGATTACTGATTTTATTAAATAAGTCAGATGAAATGTTTAGTTTTTTTGTAAAAATATATATTTCAATCACAAGATTATTAATATATTGAGAAGTTAATAATTAGATTTTTATATATTTGTTGACCCTAATCAATTGAAATTATGTTAATACCTACATCCAACTCTTCGTTTTTAGCTACATCAAAAAATAAGCAAATTTTTAGAATTATTAAAAATGATTCAACGTCATAATTTTTGATCTTGAATAAATTCTGCAATTTGTATTATTCTTAAAATCCAATAAATAAATATAATTAAACGGATTTTAAGTATGGTAAATCCCCTAAACCTAACCCTACCTTAAGTCTTGAATATGTTTTCAAATAATACTATTAATTTAACGCTATTAAAGCAACGCGCATTTAATTTAAGATGGGCAACCTTAAGTGAGGGAGTTATTCCTTTAACGGCTGCTGATCCAGATTTTCCTTGTGCGCCAGAGATAGCAGAGGCAATTTGTTCCTATTCAAAAGACCGGTATTTTTCTTACTCACATCCTGAAGGGCTTCCTGAATTTAAAGAGAGTATTGCCAATTATTTTCAACAAAAACGAAATGTGCCTGTTTCACCAGCTTATACATTACCTGTTGATAGTGCTGCATTTGGAATTTATTTGACTTGTAAAGCGTTTTTAAAAATTGGAGATGAGGCTATTATATTTGATCCAGTTGATTTTCTTTTTAGATATTCAATCGAGACAGTAGGAGCAACCGCAATACCTTTTTCCATTCCTCCAGGAACTTCTCATGTTGATTTTCAAAACTTGGAAAGACTGATTACTAAAAAAACTAAAATGATCTGTTTGTGTAATCCCTTAAATCCTACAGGAAAAGTATTTACCAAACAAGAATTACTACAATTGGGGACTATCGCTTGTAAGTACAATATAATGATATTATCCGATGAAATCTGGAGTGATATTGTTTTTAAACCAAATGTTTTTACAAGTATAGCTTCAATAAATCAAGATATTAGAAATAAAACTATAATAATTACTGGATTTAGCAAGTCTTATGGATTAGCAGGTTTACGAATAGGCGCAGTTATTGCTCATAGCGAATTGGACTTTATTAAATTAATGGATGCCTCTCTTCATAATTCAACGGTGCATGGAGCCAATATTTTATCTCAAATTGCAGCAACTACAGCATTGACAAAATGTGAGTATTGGTTGGATGATTTTTTAATTCATTTAACCAAAATGAAAGAGATTGTAGTTGATGAATTAAATGCAATACCCAATTTTGATTGTATTGCTCCTGAAGGATGTTATGTGGCATTTACAAATATAAAAGCTACCCAAAAAACAAGTCAGGAAATCCAGGATATTCTTTTGAATGAAGCAAAAGTACTAGTGGTTCCTGGATTAAAGCAGTGGTTTGGCGATGGTGCTGAGGGTTATATTAGAATGAGTTTTGCAACATCTGAAGAAATACTGACAGATGCCTTATCCAGAATTAAAAAGGTAATGTTATGAAAGTTGTAATTCTTGGAGGAGGTATAGCGGGACTTACATTTGGAATTCTGCTAAAAAATAAAAATTGGGATGTTGTAATCAACGAAAAAGCAGAAGGGTTTTTTACTAAAGGTCATGCTTTTTTAATGAATTCCGATGGTTTAGCTATTCTAAATGAATTGTCAGATTCTTTGTCCATTGGTTTGAATAATAAAAGAATAAATTTATTTAGTTTAAAACGCCCTTGTGGCAATGAGTTAATAAAAATTAAACTTGACCCCTGGTTTTGTATTAAAAGAATTGATTTGATGACCTTTTTAAACGCTCACTTTCCAAAAGAGTCCTTGAAAGGAGGAAGGCAGTTTTCGCATTTTATTTATGAAAATAATAAAGCTACTGCGGCGGTTTTTGAAAATGGTGAAGTGGAATACGGTGATCTTTTTATAGGTGCCGACGGAAGTAATTCCATGGTGCGGCAGAGTATTTTTGGAGATACAAAGTATACGCCTATTGAAGTTAAAGAAGTTGTGGGTGTTTCTAAAAAACATATTCCATCTATCAATGAGATGACAATTTTTCAGAAAATTCAAGATGGTGAAAAAGGATTGTCCTTTGGTTTTATCCCTACTTTCAATGATGAATCTGTTTGGTTTATGCAATATGACGCTAAATTTGTTGAAGAAAGTCAAGCAGATACCAAAGATTTAAAATCATTTTGTTATTCGATGCTTGAAAATTTTCCAGATGTAGTTAGAGAAGTTTTAGACGCAAATGATTTCGATACTTCTTATATATGGAAAACTAGAGATTTTGATTTACTGCCAAGTTTTAATAAAGAAAATGTTGTTCTGATTGGGGATGCTGCTCATTTGGCATTACCATTTACAAGTGCGGGAACCACTAATGCAATTTTAGATGCGAAGATTCTAGCAGATTGTTTAGAGGAGTTTCAAGATTATTCTATTGCTTTTAAAAACTATTATGCTTTAAGAGCAGAAAGTATTAAGGAACATATAGTTCAAGGAAGAGAAGTGAAAGAACTTTTTCTACATCCAAAAATTCATAGTGAGCGCGATTTTTTATTGCCTTTAATTTCAGAAAGTAAAAACAATAAAATCCCTTTAAATAAGCATTTAAAAATATTGTATTTTACGGATCCTATTTGTTCTACTTGTTGGTTGACACAACCCATATTGCGAAAACTTAAATTACAATACGATGATTATATAGATGTTGATTATAGAATGGGCGGCTTATTGCCTTCTTGGAAAGAGTATAATACAGGTTTTATAAAAGAGCCTAAAGATGCTGCCAAACATTGGGAAGATGTGAGTTTGTCATATAAAGTACCTTTAGATGGTGATATATGGATTGAAGATCCCTTAGACTCATCTTATCCTCCTTCGATTGCTTTTAAAGCAGCTCAATTGCAAAACAAAGACAAAGCAATTTTGTTTTTGAGAAGAATTAAGGAAATGGTTTTTTTAGAAAAAAAGAATATTACCAAAAGAAAATATATTGTAAGTGCGGCGCTGAGTTGTGGTCTTGATGCTGCAGTACTTTTAAAAGACATTGAATCCAGAGCCATAGCTCTTTTTAAAGAAGATTTAGATCTAGCCAATGAGTATGGAATCACTTCTTTTCCAACACTTTTCTTTTCAAAAGATGCAAACAAAATAATTATGTTGAAAGGAAAGCAGCCCTACGAAAAGTTTGAAAAAATTATCAAAACGTTTATTCCAGATGTTGTAAAAAAGAAAGTTGAAATTACTCCTTTATCTCTTTTTAAACTTTATACCAAACACATATATTATATAGTCCAAATTTCATTTAAAAATATATATTT
>CAZHVE010000002.1:59470-63708 GCA_964535705.1 uncultured Flavobacterium sp. | reverse complement strand
AAGCAACCGTTACTGCAACTGCTGTTCTGGTGCTTTCACAAGAATTTAGTGTTTGCGAAACATAGTAGGTACTTGTCGATAAATCAACCGTAGAAGCTAATGCACTTCCTCCGCTTGAGACTAAATACCATTTCAACGAAGTACCTGTGGCAATTAGATTAGCAACTTTAGCAGCAGTCGAACAAACCGTTTGTGCAACTGCTGTTGGAGCAGAAGTTGTTGTTATAACGGTCAAAATTGCAACGTTTGAATCAACAGATCCATTAATATTTGTAAATACGGCCTTATATTGATAGGTATTGAGTGCTGATGTAGTTCCGGTCAGTACAAGCGTGGCAGTTGTAAAGCCACTATATACAGTTCCTGAATCTAAGTTGGCTGTTATATCTGTCCATGAAGAACCATTGGTACTTCTTTGCCATTGTATAGTAGGTGTTGAAGACAAAGCTGTTATAGCTGTAGTAAAAGAAGTAGAACTGCCAGAACAAACAGAAACCGAAGTTGGTTGTGTATCAACTGAAATAAGTAGCCTTTCCGATAATTGTGCTTGAAACAAACTAGGAATCGCAACAATTTTAGTTCCTTGGGATTCTATTATTCCTATTGGTTCGGTAGTGGCGTCGCCATCTCCTGTAATGTCAGGTGAAATACAACCAATAGCCCAATTTCGAGCATCTCCATCCGGGTCTTGTATTGCCATTCTTGCAGCAACGCAGTTCCAAAACATTATTTGGGCCCCTGACCAACCGTGGCCACTACCCATATCCAATCGATTTTGGACATCCATCCGCCCATCACCCGTTAAATTATCGAATAAAATTCCTGTGGACCAACGATGGTGAGGCCCAATATCACTATTTTGAAGAGTCGAAATCGAATTATAAAAAACATTTGGGCCACAGGTTCTACTTCCATTTACATAATCATGACGACCATTTCGGGTAGTACAGTTTTGAACTAAACTTCGTTGTCCGTCAATATCAAAAGAATATCTTCTGCCCCCATCAATTGTTGATTTTGCATCTAACATTTTACAAGTATCAACGGTAATGTAACTTGCATGAGAATTAATATGTACTGCAGAATAGCCAAAATAATATACTTCTAAATTTCGTGCCCAACCATTAATGATGTTTTCAAAAGATACTGCTTCCCAACCATGATTTTCATCTGTGGAAGAAGCATAAGTAGAGGAGATTCTCATATTTTCAATACCACATTTTTGAATTCTACTATCGGTAAATTTTACAAGCTCACCAGTAGCATAAATTGGATCAATAACATCCATAATGGGTGCGTCTAAGGTAATCACATTTCCATTTATTGCCATTATTTTTCTTTCAGAATCCATGTCATAAGCACTAGCTACCCAATCAGTTGTAGTAGGGTCTTGCGGGATAATTGAAGTTAATAAGTTCATCCCTAATAAACTTATCCAAGCATCATTAGGAATACGATGCACGAAAACAGCATCTCCAACCACAAAAGTGTGGCCTGAAGCAACCGTAATTTGCTTTGTTCCTATTGGCACATAGGAATCTGTTATGGCTTTTCTGGTTGAACTAGCAGAATTATAGGCTGTTCCAGAAGCCCCTGAAAAATTAATTAAATTAAATTGCGAGGTTTTTGTTGCTACAAAATTAGTGCCAGCTCCATTAAATCCTTCGCCTCGTAGCACAATTCCACTAGCTGAAATAGTAACGCTATCGCTAATGTTATAAGTACCTGCCGTAAAAAGAATAGTTCCTCTAAAACCATTGCTATCTATAGGATAAGCCGACACTTCATTAATTGCATTTTGTATATTGGCTAAATTATCACCGGCAACCGGGCTGACAGTTTTTACAACACCCACTGTAGGAATTGGATATTCACTGTTCCTATAGCCAACACCGCTATAATCGGGAATTATATTACCCTTGTTATCTGGTGTATACACTAATTTCCCATTAGAACCAATGGCAACCAGAGCAGACGTTTGTGCCTTACTATTTTGAATACAAAAAAACAATACGATAACGAGAATTGACTGGAGTTTTGATATTTTCATGTTTTTTTATTTATTAAAAGCAACACTAAACGGCTTATTTGATTTATACGTCTATTTTTTAAACTTTAATTTACTTAATGATTTTTTAGAAAATTAGCGTCAATGTGGTGCTATGTTTTTCACTTTATTTAATATGAAAAGATAAAATTTGCATACATCCATACAAATAAAGAATAAATAAATGAAGAAAAAGAAAATTACCCTAAAAATGGACAAAAAGAGCACTAAAATTGTACAAAAAACTCCTCTTTTATCAATTAAATAATTCGAAAATTTCAGGGCTAAAATAAACCTCGTTTGGTGGACAATGCAATTGGATTAAATCCAAAGTTTCCAATTTAGTCCTTTTGAGGCTGTCCTCCACAAATTTTTGTAAGACTTTAGGTTTATAAGGCTTCTATATGTATCAAATTGTGTAGTTCATAGTTTTTTTTAGCATTTTATCGAAAAAAAGTGCCAACAGCCTACTATTTAAATAGTTTAGATTTCAAATTCACTTAAAGTATACAATTCAACTTCAATAAATAGCTAAAACGGCAAAGTTTTATGCTTTTTTTTAGAAGGAGACAAATGACAATAAATGAGTTTAAATGGAATCCTAAATTTTATTATTTTTAATCATTTTTTAAGTGAATTATTTAAGTATGAAAATATTTTTACGTAAATCCGGAATCTTCGCCATAGTATTTGTAATGGCAAATTTATTTTTTTCGATTGCCGCTTTTGGGCAGACCGTTACAACTGATTTGGATGATTACCCTCCTGGATCAACGGCTATTATTTCGGGTTCTGGATTTCAGGCAGGTGAGTATGTTGAATTACATGTCCATCATGCAGATGGAGATCCATTTGGTACAGATCCTGATTATCACCAACCTTTTTATGCTACCGCAGATGCTTCAGGCAACTTCACTACATCTTGGTACGTTCCTTTAGAATCAGAAGGTGATGCTTTGGGGGCAACATTTAATTTGGAAGCTCATGGAAATATGGGGTCGGAAGCTGAGTGGACATTTACGGATGGAAACTTGTCTATAATAAATGTGACCAACGCACTTTTTTCTCCAAATCAAAGCAGTAGTGCGTTGGTGAAAGATGATGTTAATTTTAATGCCAAAAATGCAAATCCTGGTCAGGAAACCAACATAAATGTAAATATTAGAAACAGTGTTGGAACTTTAATTAAAAATTATACAATCGGAACTTTAAACGGCAATGCTGTTTCATCATTATTAACCTGGGACGGTAAGGATACTAGTGCAGCTTTTGTTGTAGACGGAACATATACAGCTTTTACCTCGTCAACTTCAAAGGCAGAAGAAACCTCTGGAGCTGGTACATTTAATTTTATTATTGATAACACTAATCCTACCATTACTCTCAACTCGCCAATTGCAAGCGCAACAGTAAACGGATCAATAGATTTTAATGCGTCACCTTTGGATGCTGGAAGCAATGATAGCAATATTGACAAGGTAGAATTTTATCTTGATGGAATATTAATTGGAACAGATGCTTCATCTTCTAGTGGTTGGAAAATAAACAATTATAATACTACTGCTAAAACTGATGGACCCTATACTTGGTATGCAAAAGTATTTGATAAGGCAGGTAATAATATTTCAAGTGGAACAAGAGCTATTTCAATTTCAAATTCGACTAGTGGTGGTATAGACTCTGTAACAGTTGGTGCACAATCAGGTGTTTTAGTATATGGAACAGCAAGCACGCCAACGTTTCTTGTTACTTCTTTACGTGGAACAAATGGAACTGTCAATGGAACCTATAGTGTGTCGGGACTTCCGGGTGGTGTTACATCGGGTGGTTTTACTCCTTCAGCTACATTTAATTCGACTGGAGTAAACTTATTCCCAGAAGCAACACTAACTCTAAATGTTGATGCAAGTGTTGGTGCAGGATCATATAATTTCAATGTTTTTTTAACTGATGGAGCTCAACAAGCTAGTTCTGTTGGGACATTGGTAGTGGGTAAAGCATCTTCAACAACAGTTGTTACAATCGTTGGAGGTCCATTCACTTACACAGGAGCAGCACAAACACCAGCCACAGTTCTTGTAACAGTTGCAGGAGGTTTGAATGAAACACCGGTTGCATCATTTACAAACAACACTGATGCAGGAACAGCCAATGCAAGTTATACATACGCAGGAGATGCCAACCATTTTGG
>CAZHVE010000002.1:0-59370 GCA_964535705.1 uncultured Flavobacterium sp. | reverse complement strand
CAGAAAGTGCCAACCATTTTGGCAGCAGCGATAGCGAGAACTTTACCATTGGTAAAGCAGCAACTACAACAGTTGTTACCATCACAGGTGCTCCGTTCACTTATACAGGTGCAGCCATTGAGCCAGCTTCGGTTACCGTAATAGGTGCGAATTTGAGTTTGACGCCAGCTCCGGTTTATGCTGACAATATCAATGCAGGAACAGCCAATGCGAGTTATACTTATGCAGAAAGTGCCAACCATTTTGGCAGCAGCGATAGCGAGAACTTTACCATTGGTAAGAAAACTGCTTCTGTAACACCGGCAACAGGTCATACTAAAGTATACGGATCAGTAGATCCTATACTGACAGGTTCCACCAGTGGCTTTGTGTCCACTGATAATGTAGAGGCAACATACAGCAGAGTAGCAGGTGAGACTGTACTTGGATCACCATATACGATCAGTGCAGTACTTACTCCGGCTGCAGTATTAATTAACTATAATATTACTTACAATACTGCGAACTTCACCATTACGCCACTTACTGTAACAGTAACAGCGAATGCAGATCAGAACAAGGTATATGGTTCGGTTAATCCAACTTATACCTACACATCAACACCTGCGGTAGGTTTTACATTACCTAATACAGATTTGATCAGCTTCACAGGAGCACTGTCAAGAGTAACCGGTGAGAACGTAGCAAACTACGCCATCAACCAAGGAAATCTTGTCAACAGCAACTATACGATTACATTTAACACTGCCAACTTTGCTATCACGCCATTAGCAGTAACAGTAACAGCGAATGCAGGTCAGAACAAAGTATATGGTTCGGTTAATCCAACTTATACCTACACATCAACACCTGCGGTAGGTTTTGCATTACCTAATACAGATTTGATCAGCTTCACAGGAGCGCTGTCAAGAGAATCCGGCGAGAACCTAGGCAGCTATGCTATCACACAGGGAAATCTTGCCAACAGCAACTATACGATTACATTTAACACTGCCAACTTTGCTATTACAACATTAGCAGTAACAGTAACTGCCGATGCTAAAACGAAAGTTTATGGTCAGGTAGATCCTGCTTTAACCTTTGTATCGAGTCCTGCAGTGGGAAGTTTGCTAGCAAATGGTCAAAACATAAGCTTTACAGGTTCATTATCGCGATTAGCTGGAGAAACAGTTGTTGGCAGTCCTTATGCGATTGGACAAAATACCGTTGCAAATAGCAATTATACGATCACTTATGTAGGAGCGAACTTAGCAATCACCCAAGCCAGTACTACTAACTCACTTACTTTAAGTGCAGAAAGTGTGCGATATATGGATAATCTAACAATGACAGCAGTGGTTAAACCGCTGAACACGGCAACGCCATTAACTGGCACCATAGAGTTTAAAATTGGCACGGTAGCGTATGGTACTGCAACGGTAGTCCCAATTCCGGGTGCCACTGATGGTTCAGTTCAGGCTATGTTGATTAAACAAGTTACGGAAATGCCGGCTAATTATTCAGTAACAGCCACGTTTACCTCTACAAATACAAACTATTCAGGTAGTAATAATACCAAACCGCTGACAGTTAGTGCAAGAGATGCTTCTCCATATTTGTCTACAGGTTTCTATACAGGGGATTTGTTTGCCTGGACTACTGGTCCAAGTACAAGTACAGCAACAGTTACCTTGGTAGCAGCACTCAAGGATGCAAGTACACCAACGGGTGATTTGCGAAGTGCAAAAGTTACGTTCTATTTAGTAAATGGAACTACGTATACACCAATATCAAGTGCCCAAAATTTACCTGTAGGCTTGGTTGATGTAACGGATGGTAGTGTTGGTACTGCGAGCGCAATTGTGCAACTCAACATCGGCTCGTCTAATGCAGAAAGCTTCCAGATAGCAGTTGGTGTTAGTGGAGCATATACAAATAATCCTGGTAGTATAATTGCACAATCAATTGTCACGGTATCAAAACCAGTGGCCGGCGGTTATATCGTTGGTGGTGGTCAAGTTAGCAACTCAAACTCTTCAGGATATATTAAGGGAGCATCTGAAGTAAACACAGGCTATCAATTTGATATTCAATATACCAAATCCGGTACTAACCCAAAGGGAAAAGTAAATATTATGTTAGGTAGCTACTATAAGTCTGACGGAACACTGGATTCTAAAATGCATACTTATATCATCACCACTAATGCAATTGCTTTGTTGAATGTTACAGCTCCAGTGGCAACAGGTGTTTTCAGTGCCAAAGCGAATTTAGTGGAACAAATTGGTGACGGAATAACGGTGCCATTTTCAACTGTCGCTATTGAAGGAGGCTCTACTTTCCAAATGAAAGCATACCAGGATGCCTGTAACCAACAGATTGCCATTACACTTTACCGAAAAGCCGGAGGGGTTTGGTTCTCGAGTGATTGGAATGCAACAACAGCAAGTACATCACTAAAAATAGTTTCAAATGCAAGTAATGTATATGTTTCAGGTGGCGGAAATTGTACGGGAAGTATTTCTTCTACAAAACTAATTTCATCTTCTCTAAATAATACCTCTGTTGCAGGAGAAATGGTAACCTTCAAGGCAACTGTCAGCGGAACAGCAGTTACACCTACTGGAAAAATTGCTTTCAAAGTGGGCACTACTACTTTGGCAACTGTTAATTTAGTAGGAGGTATTGCATCTTATTCAACGAGCACTCTGACAGTGGGTTCTCATCAGATTATTGCTTCTTATAGTGGTGATTTAAAATCTAAAGCAAGTGATAGCAGTATTTTGACACAAACTGTAAATCGCGCTCAAAATGTCCGCACAAGCGCTCCAGTAATTACTAACCAAGCTATTGCAGAACCAGCTCCTTTCAACGTAATAGCCTATCCAAACCCGGCCCAATACCAATTCACTCTCGTAGTGGAAGGAGGCAGCAAGGAAAAAGTGGATGTGGTGCTGTACGATGTTCTAGGTAGAACTGTGAAAAATATTGAAATCAGCGATGGTCAGCCTATTCAATTTGGTGAGGAATTGCCAACTGGAGTATACTTTGCCATAGTCAGTCAGGGTGTAAACCAAAAAACAGTCAGACTGATCAAATAGTAAACATTAATTTAAAACATGGCTAGTCGTAAATAATCTGTATTGATTATTTAGGACTAGTCAATTTAAACGTAAATTATAGAATTTAGTAATTTGTATCACCACAACTCGTGTACTTCCTGCTTAATATAGTGTTCATAGATTTCGTTCATCGCCACGATTTTCTCAGGGGTCAATTTTGGTATATCATATACCGACAAATTCGATTGTACGTGACTGGCTTTTGAAGCTCCGGGGATAATGCAACTAATGGCATCAAAACTCAAAATCCATTGTAAGGCAATGGGAGCCAAATTAGCTACTCCAGGAAACAAGTCTTTCAATGCTTCTACAGCTTTTAAACCCAGTTCATAATTAATTCCTGAGAAAGTTTCTCCTTTGTCAAAAGCTTCCCCGTTTCGGTTAAAACTTCTGTGATCTTGGGTTCCAAAGGTGGTTTTTGAATCAAACAATCCCGTCAAAAGTCCGCTCGCCAAAGGTACTCTAGCAATAATGCCAACATCTTTTTTCTGTGCTTCTTTGAAAAAAATTTCGGATGGTTTTTGGCGAAAAAGGTTGAAAATAATTTGTATGGTAGTCACATTAGGATATTCAATAGCTTTTAACCCTTCTCCCACTTTTTCGACGCTTACTCCTAAGTTTTGAATTTTTCCTTGCTCTTTCAATCGATCAAACAATTCAAAAATTTCCGGTCTGAAATAAACCTCGCTTGGTGGGCAATGCAATTGGATTAAATCCAAAGTTTCGAGTCCAGTTCTTTTGAGACTGTCCTCCACAAATTTTTGCAAAACCTTGGGTTAGCAGCCTTCATTTAGGTGTAGATTGATGTAACGGCCAAATTCCGTGGCGACAAAAATGCGTTCCGAACGGGAACGAACGACTCATCCTAAGGCAGTTTCACTAAGTCCATTTTCATAAACATCGGCTGTGTCAATACAATTTACGCAGTTGACAATGGCGGCATTAATCAATTCGACTGCAGTTTATTGAACGGAGTACCCAATTTCCGCCCACTTGCCGGGTGTCAAGTACTATTTCCGATATGTTTAAATTGGTTTTACCTAATTTTCGATAGTTCATCTGATAATTTTATTTTTTTACAGATGAACTGTTTTTGGTTATTTTTTTAAAAAAAATTCAAGGATTATCTCCTAATTATTATTTTTTTAGAAAAAACACCTTGATTTGTATTAATTTTTAAAATGTATAAGCCTACTGCGAAATGCTGCGCATTTATAGTATACTCCTTCGTTGTTAAAGGATTTCTATAGGTTTTGATAATTCTTCCATCTATTGAATAAACTGAAACTGAATTGATTGTATTCATAGATTGAACGACCATAGTTTCTGAAATTGGATTTAAATAAACCACCACTTTGTTTTTAACTTCAAAATTATCTAGTCCTAATTGTTCCCCCGATAACTTATCAGTATAACAACTCTGTGGTACTAAATTTTGTGATTTTATCATATTAGCAATTTTCGCATTCGAATATCCTGAATTTGTAGTGTTGTTATAAAAAGTCAAATCTAAAGTTGTATCATTGGTTCCAAACCAATCTTGTAATACAGTACTAAATACACGTCGGTAATCGTGTTGCACGGTTTGAATTTGATAATTATTGCCAGAAACAGCCTCATTTAAGTCAATGTTAGTTCCCGAAATCCCTGGAGAAACAGAAGTCCCAAAAACAAACATAGGTGCAATTTCACCATGATCTGTTCCTAAATTTCCGTTTTCACTAGCTTTGCGACCAAATTCCGAAAAAGTAACCGCAAGAACCTCATCGCCCATATTCTGACTATTTAGATCGGTTATGAAGCTGTGGATTGCCTCTGAAATTTGGGTCATCAAATTAGCATGTGTACCTAAATGCGAGGTAGTGCTTGACGCAACTTGTAGATTATGGGTGTCAAATCCTCCAATTTTGACCAAATAGACTTTGGTTTGGAGACCGCCAGAGATAAATTTAACCACTGTTTTCAATTGGTTTGCCAAACTTGTATTTGGATAGGTTGATGAATTACTACCTGCATTAAAAGCGGTTTGAATTGTTTGAGCGTACGTATCTGAGGAGGTGTCGTTATCTAAAATATATTTTAATAAGTTACCATACTCTGAATCGGGTATATTGGTAGGCGGCGCACCGCCAAGCCCATTGATTACATTATAAAAACCCGATGGATCCTGACCATTAATATTCATAGCCATACCATGTTGTTCTTCGCCATGAAAACCTAATGAATTTTCGCTACTCCCAAGTTGAATCCCAAGTGGAAAATTGGCATTTATAAAATTGGCATAATAATTTTCTAAAAAACGTCCAACCCAACCACTATCCAAAATGTTATTTGCCGGAGTTCCATCGCCACCGGTCAACCATAAATCGGTAGATTTAAAATGAGATTTATCTTGAATAGGATAACCAACTCCTTGAATAATTCGCATTAAACCACTATCATAAAGATTTTTGAATTTGGGTAGACTTGGGTGTAAACCTACTTGATTTTCTATACTAAGTGTTGTGTCCAAATTGATGATGCTATTGGCTCCTGAATTACTTAATTTTATTTTGGGACGCAATAAAGCGTATTTGTCATATTGATTTATAGGTACAATCGTATTCAAACCATCATTAGCTCCTGCTAATTGAATCAATACAATTTTTTTGGCATTTATATTGGGACAAGAATTCATTCCTGCTGATTTGAATAAAGCAAAGACATCAGTTGGCAAAAGACTTAACGCCGTTGCTGTGGATGATAATTTTATAAAATTTCTTCTTTTCATATTTATTTATTTGGAATGAAAATCATTAGTATTCTTAAATTTATTAAAAAATCTGAGCTTCAGGCGCATTTGAAATATTAGTCAATAATAATTTTAATCTAGGCTCTACCACTGAGTTATTATTATTTAACAAGTATAAACCCCAAGCATCAGTCCAATAAAAAGGAGCTAAACCTTGTAAAAGAAATGAATTCATAAAATAATTGACTCTATCTGTATCAGGAACTTGTGCAAATAAGGCATTACAAAGTTCAGAGGTCAAAATATAAGCATCGAATGCATCCGAAATCAAACCACCATTTTTTATAACATCCGAAATATTGATTTTTGCCTTAATATTAGCGTTTCCACTAATTCTATTAAATCCATCTAATAAAGATTCACCCAAACGATATTTAGCAATTAGAGTAGAAGATGAAATCCAAGATTTATCAAAATCAGGGGCTTGATAATAGGCCGGATGACCAGCCACATTCTCTGGATCAAATAAGATCATATTGGAACCCGTCAAAAAAGTATTATGCACAAAATTGTTCCAAAAATTGATATAAAATTCCAACGGATTCGTTTCTGGACTTGGAAGTGTTGCTTTTAAATAGGTTACTAATTCAGAAATTTGTTGAATGGGTGATTTTATAATACCACCAATAGTTTCATCAGCACGATTCGAATCGTCTAAATCATAAAAATGCTGACTTGACAAAAGCCTTCTAAGTACTGGTAATATATTATAACCATTAGTATACAAATCAGAGGCCAAGGGAGTAATAATATCTGTTTCTACCTCTGGAGTAATGGTTGATTTTACAAAATAAATATACATTTTTCTACAAATGTTCTTTGCCGTAGCTTGTTGATTGAAAACCATATCAACAAAAGCATTTAATTCTGTATCCATGCCACTGGCATTAGTAGCTGAAGCAATAGAGGTTCCTCCAAAAGCTGAACTGAAAACTTTTGGACCTGAAATATCGTGATCAGAAAATACATTATATCCTTTTGGTATTCCAGTTGTCGAATCTATGATGGTTCTATTCGCATTAAATTTAAATCCCGTCAATACTCTTGCGGCTTGAACGATGTCGGTTTCTTTGTAGGTGGTATAATTTTCCGAAGCAATTTGAGGTCCTTTTCCAATGGTAAATAATTCTAAAAACTCTCGAGCGTAGTTTTCATTTGGAGCTTTTGTAGTATTATATCTATTGTCCAAATAGTCTAACATCGCATTATCTAGAGTCATTTTTATTGCTAAAGATTTGTAATTACCATTAGTGGCATAAAATAGTAGCAATCGAATATGGTCATAAAAATAGGAAGATGCTCCACAAAGGCTTTTTTCGACAGTAAATCTCGTGGAGAGGAAATGACATAATTTATATTTCAGGGTGGGGCTATTAATGGCATTAAACCACCACCAACCCGCAACAATGGATCTTTTTCTAGCTTGTGCATCAAAAACGTTAGGTAATGTTGTTGTACCTGGAACTTCTGTCCAAAAGCCATCCGGAACGGAAGGAGTTGCGGGGTTAGATATTGTCAATGGGTCATAGGGCAAAGCCAAAGTTAAACTTTGATCAACAAACAACAAGTCAAGAGCTTGAGTGGGAGTTAAACCCGAAAATTGATTAATTACTTCTTTAGTATATACAAAACTTGCTCTTCTCAATAAGTGCTTTGCAAAAACAGTTCCTAAGGCATTCTTATTTGGGGTTAATGAAGCCATAATTTCTTTTTTGTTAATTAATAAGACTCGCAAATTACAAAAAAGTTTAAGCCGATTAACGTAATGGTTTTTATTTACTTAAAACAGCATAAATTACCAAATATTTAATTTAAAATTTTTAGAATAGCCGATTCAGCAAAAGTTGACATTACTTGATATCCAAACTTATTAGGATGTACTCCATCATCAGAATAAAGTGACTTCAACCCCTTTTTTTCATCAACCATTGCTGAAAAATAATCAAGATAATTAATATCATTAGCTAAAGCATATTCTTTTAATTTTGAGTTAAGAGCAATGATTTTATCTGCTGGAAGTATTCCTTTTTTCCAAGGAAAATCAGAAGCAGGTAAGACAGAACATATAATAACTTTTATCCGATTTTCTCTTGCTAATTCTACCATCGAAAAAATATTATTTCTTATCATTTCTAAAGTTGATGGTCCGGTATTTCCAGCAATATCATTAACACCCGCTAAAATAACTACAAGAGATGGATTCAAATTGATAACATCCGCCCGAAAACGAATCAACATTTGCGGCGTTGTTTGACCGCTAATTCCTCTATTAACATAGTGTTTTCCTGCAAAAAAATCAGGATATAGCTCAGACCAAAATTCGGTTATAGAATCTCCCATAAAAACAATTCTTTTCTGCCCTAAATCCAAAGGCTGAAGCAAAGTATTGTCATTATTATATCGATTTAAATTAGCCCAGTCTTGAGATTGTAAATATTCTGTCATAAAAAGCTAAAAATAAAATTTGGAAATTAATTTCAACTTATTTAATCAAACAAATCCGAAGATAAATAGCGATCACCGCGATCACAAATAATAGCGACAATCACTCCTGATTCGAGTGTTTCGGCAAGTTTTAAAGCTACCGCAACGGAACCTCCACTACTCATTCCTGCAAAAACGCCTTCCTCTTTAGCCAATCGTTTGGTCATTTCACGAGCTTCCTGTTCACTGACTTCTATAATCGTATCTACTTTTGAGGCATCAAAAATTTTGGGCAAATATTCTTTTGGCCATTTCCTAATACCCGGAATTTGGGAACCATCACTGGGTTGTGCTCCCACGATTTGTATGGTTGGATTTTTCTCTTTCAAATAGGTAGAAGTACCAATAATAGTACCTGTAGTTCCCATCGCCGCAACAAAATGAGTAACAGTCCCTTCAGTATCATTCCAAACTTCTGGTCCTGTTGTTTTGTAGTGCGCTTTCCAATTGTCGGCGTTGGCGAACTGATTGAGCATGATGTAACCGCCTTGTTCCATTTTTTTATCTACGTAATCTCTAGAACCTATGATTCCTAAACTTGCTGGGGTCAAAATCACTTTGGCTCCATACGCTAGCATGGTTTGTGTACGCTCTTTAGTCGAATCTTCGGGTAAAACCAACTCAATTTCAATCCCAAATAATTGAGCAATCATAGCCAAAGCTATTCCAGTATTGCCACTGGTGGCTTCTATGAGTTTGTCGCCTTTTTTAATTTCACCTCTTTCTAATGCGGATGCA
This sequence comes from uncultured Flavobacterium sp., assembly GCA_964535705.1. Classification (GTDB taxonomy): domain Bacteria; phylum Bacteroidota; class Bacteroidia; order Flavobacteriales; family Flavobacteriaceae; genus Flavobacterium. The sequence goes on along the minus strand of CAZHVE010000002.1, from coordinate 50,256 downwards.
ATCATATTGTAAGCTGCACGATCTTTGAGACTTCCTCCAGGATTATTGCCTTCTAACTTTAAAAAAAGTTTTACATTTTTGTTTTTTACAAGATTTACACTTTCAACTAAAGGTGTATTTCCAATTAAGTCTACTAATCGTTGCGGCTTCATAATTATTTTAATTCTTTGATTTTAACTTCGGTGATAGTAGTATTGGTAACCAAAGATTTTTCAGGAATCGATTTGGTTATCCATGTATTTCCACCAATAACACTTTCTTTACCAATAACAGTCTCACCTCCTAAAATGGTAGCATTGGCATAAATGCAGACATTTTTTTCAACGGTGGGATGTCTTTTTGAATTTTTCATGTCCTTACTAACACTTAAAGCCCCCAAAGTTACCCCTTGATATAATTTAACGTTTTTTTCAATAACAGTGGTTTCTCCAATAACAATTCCGGTAGCATGATCAATAAAAAAAGGGGAGGCAATTGTAGCTCCTGCATGAATGTCGGTTCCCGTGATTTGATGCGCATATTCACTCATCAATCTGGAAAAAAGCAACATATCCAACAAATACAATTCATGGCTTAATCTATAAATGGCAATAGCGTAAAATCCAGGATAACCCAAATATACTTCTTCTATACTGTTAGAAGCGGGATCATTTTCTAAAATGTATTCCGCATCCTTTTTTAGTTTTTCAAGAACAGAAGGCAATTTTTCAAGAAATTGACTCCAAACCCCATCGCATAATTCTTGTGGTTTTTTTGAAGCAATTTTTGATATTTCCTTGAAGGATTTTTCAAGTTCCTCAACACTTTCAGTTAATGAATCATGAGCATCAAACAAGGTATAGAATAGCTTCTCAGTAAAGGCTTGTACTTTTGTCTTGATACCGTAATTGATAGAAGAATGGCTTTTTAGCGCTGCAATATTTTGTATGATTAGGTCTTTTGTCACAATATTAAAGTTGAATTAAGAATTGATAGTGGTAAAAGTAAGATGTTTTTAGAAAATATAAGTTACAAAAGCAAATAAAAAAAGGTTATAAATTTAGCCTACAATTGCTAAACTTATAACCTCTTTGAACTTATAACCTTTTTTTTTTAAAAAACAAAAATCGCTCTTTCGCTCATCATTTCGTTAACTTCATTGGCTACTTCTTCGATAACATCTTCATTCGTGTGATCCACCAAAACCTTATCTATTAATGCAACAATAGTTTCCATGTCTTCTTCAACAAGTCCACGAGTGGTAATAGCTGCAGTTCCAACACGAATTCCTGAAGTCACAAATGGTGATTTATCATCAAATGGAACCATATTTTTATTTACGGTAATTTCGGCTTTTACCAAGGCATTTTCGGCATCTTTTCCAGAAATATTTTTGTTTCTCAAATCAATAAGCATCATGTGATTGTCAGTTCCTCCAGAAATAATCTCATACCCTCTTTTCACAAAAGCATCTGCCATAGCATTGGCATTTTTCTGCAATTGTAGAGCATAGGTAAAGAATTCATCTTGTAAGGCTTCACCAAAAGCTATTGCTTTAGCAGCAATAATATGCATTAAGGGCCCTCCTTGATTTCCTGGAAAAACTGCTAAATCCAATAAGGAAGACATCATTCTGATTTCTCCTTTTGGAGTAGTCAAACCAAATGGGTTTGGGAAATCTTTACCCATCATAATCAAACCACCACGAGGACCACGTAACGTTTTATGAGTAGTAGTGGTAACTATATGGCAGTGTGGTAAAGGGTCATTCATCAAACCTTTGGCGATAAGACCTGCAGGATGCGAAATATCGGCTAATAAAATAGCCCCAACACTGTCTGCAATTACTCTGAAACGCTCAAAATCAATATCACGAGAATATGCAGAAGCTCCTGCGATGATCAACTTTGGTTGTTCTTTTATTGCTATTTCTTGAATTTTATCATAGTCTAATCTTCCTGTCTCTTTGTCAACGCCATAAAAGGAAGGAGTGTATATACGTCCTGAAAAGTTTACCGGAGAACCGTGAGTTAAATGTCCTCCGTGAGACAAATCAAAACCTAAAATTTTATCTCCAGGTTTAATACAGGCATGATAAACGGCTGTATTTGCTTGTGATCCAGAGTGTGGTTGTACATTTGCGTACTCGGCGCCAAATAATTCTTTAGCCCTATCGATAGCAATTTGTTCTATAACATCAACCACTTCACAACCTCCATAGTATCTTTTTCCTGGGTATCCTTCAGCGTATTTATTGGTTAAAACAGAACCAGCTGCTTCCATTACTTCATCACTCACAAAATTCTCGGAAGCAATAAGTTCCAATCCGTGAATTTGTCTATCTTGTTCTTCTAAAATAAGGTCAAAAATTTGTTCGTCGCGTTGCATTTCTTTGATTTTAATTAATTTGTTGCAAAAATACAAAAAAACGTTTGGTAAATTGTCAGATTATAATATATTTGATAAGTAATTCTTAACAAAATAATTAACACCGTTATGTCAATAACTGCTAATAATATCGATAGAAAATCATGGCTAGAAGTGCCTGTTGACACTGATTTTCCTATTCAAAACATTCCTTTTGGCGTTTTTCTTACGAAAGAAAATGTGGTGACTGTTGGAACTCGAATTGGTGATTTTGCTATCGATCTAGGAGCTTTGCAACAATTGAATTACTTTGAGGGAATCGAATTAACGGATGATATGTTCCTGCAAGATACCTTGAATGACTTTATTTCTGACGGGAAAAAGACATGGCGATTGGTTCGGAATCGTATTGCTGAAATTTTTGACGAAAAAAATCCAAAGTTACGAGATAACAAAAAAGATAAAGATATTGTCATTTTCAAAATGACAGATGTGGAAATGCAATTGCCGGTTTTAATTGGAGACTATACTGATTTTTATTCCAGCAAAGAGCATGCAACCAATGTTGGCAAAATGTTCCGCGATCCCGAAAACGCATTACTGTCTAACTGGCTGCACATTCCTTTGGGGTACCATGGAAGAAGTTCCTCCATTATTCCCTCGGGAATCCCAGTAAATAGACCTATGTGCCAAACTTTACCAAATGGGGAAAAAACACCCGTTTTCGGTCCTTCACGAATGATTGATTTTGAATTAGAAATTGCTTTTATTACTACTGATGCTAATGTTATGGGAGAAAATATTCCAATAAATGAAGCAGAAGATTATATATTTGGAATGGTTTTAATGAACGATTGGAGTGCTCGCGACATTCAAAAGTGGGAAAGCGTGCCGCTTGGTCCGTTCTTATCAAAAAACTTTGCCTCTTCCATTTCTCCTTGGATTATTACCATGGATGCTTTAGAGCCTTTTAGAACTAAGGGCCCAAAACAAGATCCTGCACCTTTCCCCAATTTACAACAAAAAGGCAAACATAATTTTGATATAAATTTAGAAGTTTCTATACAAACCGAAAAAGGCAATGCAACCGTAGTTACCAGATCCAACTTTAAGTATATGTACTGGTCAATGAGCCAACAGTTAGCGCATCACACATCGAATGGATGCCGAGTAAACTCAGGGGACATGATGGGCTCTGGAACCATTTCCGGTCCAACTCCAGATAGTTATGGGTCAATGTTGGAATTAACTTGGGGCGGGGAAAATCCAATTAAACTAAATGATGGAACGGAACGCAAGTTTATAAATGACGGAGACACCGTAATCATGAAAGGTTTTTGCAAAAACAATGGTGTAAGAATTGGATTTGGAGAAGTTTGCAGTAAATTACTTGCGCCCTTCGTTAGAAAATAAAAAACATTGAATCAAAATTTTGTTACAAAAACACAAATTTAGCATTGTATTTCAAAAATTAGTTTAAATTTGTGCCAATGAATAAACAAAGTTTACATATAACTCCTGTATCACGGACAAACAGACCTGCGACTTCTCCCGAAGTTCGGATGCTATAACTATAGTCGCCAAAAAGTGTTTGTTTATTTTTATTCATTTTTCATTTTTCTTATTTTGAAATCACATCATTTATCCTTTGGATTACACCCTGAAAATAGTATTGTTTTCTACACCTCAATTTATGAGGTAATTTGCAGTAAAATAAACAATTGCACTGTTTTTTTAACATCAATAAACACGCCGTTTTTTAATTTAAAATTCAACTCTTGAAATGAATATCTCCATAGTCGTAACTCAGGAAGAACATTATAAATATTCGCAGGAAATATGCGAAACCATTGAATCATCCGCCCTATTAAGAGGAACCGGAATTGCAAAAAGAACACCTGCTTACATCCAAAAAAAGATGGAAAACAAGGATGCCGTGATTGCCCTAATTGGAGATAAATTTGCAGGATTTTGTTATATCGAAAGTTGGCAACACGGGAAATTTGTTGCACATTCAGGATTAATAGTTCATCCTGATTACAGAAATTTAGGATTGGCAAAAAAAATAAAGTCATTTGTTTTTGATTATTCCTTAGAAAAATATCCTGATGCTAAAGTATTTGGAATCACGACTGGTTTGGCCGTAATGAAAATCAATTCGGATTTGGGATACAAACCCGTTCCGTTTTCCGAATTAACAACGGACCCCAGCTTTTGGTCCGGATGTAAAACGTGTACCAATTTTGAAATTTTGAAAAGCAAAGAGAACAAAATGTGCCTGTGTACCGGAATGCTTTATGATCCAAAAGAAAAACCGAAAGACCCACCAAAACATCCGTTTAACGTAAGGATTTGGAACCGATTAAAAGCAATTAAACAAGCGCTTTTCTTAAAAAAGTAAATCTTTATTGGTTTTTGGCATATAGCCAAAAGCTTGAAAAAATTAAATAACAACAAAGCTAATGGCTATAAGCTATTAGCCAAAAGCTTCAAAAAATGAAAAAAGTAGTATTAGCCTATAGCGGAGGATTAGACACTTCTTATTGTCTAAAATATTTGAAAAATGAAAAAGGATATGAAGTCCATACCGTTTTGATAAATACTGGCGGATTTGATGAAGCAGAGCTAACTGCAATCGAAGAAAGAGCTTATGAATTAGGGAGTGCACAACACACAAACCTCTCAATTCTTGACAAATATTATGACAAAGCCATCAAGTATCTGATTTATGGAAATGTATTAAAGAACAATACTTATCCTTTATCTGTAAGTGCTGAGCGTGTTTTTCAAGCTATTGAAGCCATAAAATATGCCAAAAAAGTAGGCGCCAATGCAATTGCTCACGGAAGTACAGGTGCGGGAAATGACCAAATCCGTTTTGATTTGATTTTCCAAACCATCGCTCCAGAAATTGAAATCATCACTCCTATTCGTGACTTGAAATTATCTCGTCAAGAAGAAGTCTCCTATTTACAAGCGAATGGGGTTGCATATTCTTGGGAAAAAGCACAATATTCGATTAATAAAGGATTATGGGGAACCAGTGTTGGAGGTAAAGAAACGTTATCTTCTAGCCTTCCGCTTCCAAGCGAAGCCTATCCTTCGCAATTACAAAAAGAGGGTACGGAAAAAGTAACTTTAGAATTCGAAAAAGGGGAATTAGTTGCCGTAAATAGTATTAAAGACAAACCATCCAACAATATTGTTGCTCTTGAAAAACTGGCCAGTGCTTATGCAATCGGAAGAGACATTCATGTTGGGGATACGATTATTGGCATTAAAGGAAGAGTTGGTTTTGAAGCTGCAGCGCCTTTAATTATTATCAAAGCACACCATTTATTAGAGAAACACACGCTCGGAAAATGGCAACAATATTGGAAAGAACAACTCGGAAACTGGTACGGAATGTTGTTTCACGAAGGTCAATTTTTGGATCCTGTAATGCGAAATATAGAAACTTTCTTAGAAGACACTCAAAAAACCGTTAACGGAACCGTGACTGTTTCTTTGAAACCGTATCACTTTTCACTAGATGGAATCGAATCTAAAAATGATTTGATGAATACCGGTTTTGGTCAATATGGCGAAATGAACAATGCTTGGACATCCGACGATGCGAAAGGATTTATTAAGATTTTAGGGAATGCCCAAAACATATTTTCATCAGTAAATGATTTAAGCTATGATTAACATTGGAATAATTGGCGGTTCAGGTTACACGGCTGGCGAACTCATCAGGATATTGATGTTTCACCCTAATGCCAAAATCGATTTTGTTTACAGCACGACCAATGCAGGAAAACCGCTTTCAATAGCGCATCACGATTTGTTGGGCGATATCGAAATGAATTTTACCGATACCGTGAATCCTGATGTGGAATTAGTTTTCTTGTGTTTAGGTCACGGGAAATCTATTTCATTTTTAGAAAATAACCAGTTTTCAGACCAAACCAAAATCATCGATTTAGGAAATGACTTCAGATTGACCAAAGACAAAGACTTCAATGGAAAATCTTTTGTTTATGGCTTACCTGAATTGAATAAAACCGACATTAAAAACGCTAAATTCATAGCTAATCCTGGATGTTTTGCTACTGCAATTCAACTCGCATTATTACCATTAGCGTCGAATGGATTGTTAAACGATGATGTGCATATCAATGCTACAACGGGAAGTACCGGAGCAGGAGTTACCCCTTCAGAAACGACACATTTCAGTTGGAGAAACAACAATATGTCGCATTATAAAGCTTTCAATCACCAGCATTTGGGCGAAATAAACCAAAGTGTCAATCAGTTGCAAGCAGCGTATAAAAATGAATTGATTTTTGTTCCCAATAGAGGTGATTTTGCCAGAGGAATTTTTGCCACTTTATACACAAACATCGAAGGCAGTTTAGAAGATGTGGTTACAACATACAAAGCTTTTTATAAAGATCAGCCATTTGTCACTGTTACCACCACTGACATCAATATGAAACAAGTGGTGCAAACAAACAAATGCATTATTAGTTTGATGAAAAAAGGAGACCGCCTTTTGATTACATCGGTAGTCGATAATTTAGTAAAAGGTGCCTCAGGACAAGCTATTCAAAATATGAATTTAATGTTTGGATTTGACGAAAGCACCGGATTGCATTTGAAACCAAGCGGATTCTAAAAATAATTAAAAGATTGAAAGATTTAATGATTGAAAAATTATTAAAACAATTAAAATTTTATTTTCAGACAAACTCTGAAATCTTTAAATTTTTCAATTTTTAAATCTTTAAATAATTTAAAAATGAATTTATTTGACGTTTACCCCTTATATCCTATCACGCCAGTAAAAGCATTAGACTTTACTATCACTGACGACAAAGGAATCGAATATATAGATTTATACTCTGGTCACGGAGTAATTTCTATAGGCCATACCCATCCTGAATACGTGGTCAAAGTAAAAGAACAATTAGACAATTTGAGTTTTTACTCAAACGCTATACAAAATCCTTTGCAGGTAGAATTGGCTAATAAATTAGGTAAATTGTCGCACTGTGAAGAGTATAGTCTTTTTCTTTGCAGTTCAGGAGCCGAAGCAAACGAAAATGCCCTAAAAATGGCGTCGTTCCATACTAACAAATCAAGAGTAGTTTCTTTTAACAATGCCTTTCACGGTCGTACATCTGCAGCAGTAGCCACAACTGATAATCCAAAGATTGTAGCTCCGATGAATGCGCAACAAGTAGTTACTTTTTTGCCATTGAACGATATTGAGCTAGTCGAAAATGAATTAAAAAAAGGGGATGTTGCTTGTGTTATCATTGAACCAATACAAGGTGTAGGTGGTTTAGATATGGGTACCACCCCATTTTTTCAAGCATTAGAAAAAGTTTGTCATACCTACGATGTTGTTTTAATTCTAGACGAAGTACAATCTGGTTACGGAAGAAGCGGTAAGTTTTTTGCACACCAACACCATGGGATCAAACCCGATATTATTTGTATGGCAAAAGGAATGGGAAATGGTTTTCCAATTGGAGGAATATTAACGTCACCTAAATTTAAAGCCAGTCACGGTTTGTTAGGAACAACATTTGGCGGAAGCCATTTGGCTTGTGCCGCAGGAATTGCAGTTTTAGACATTATTGAAAAAGAAAAATTGATGGATAATGTACTAGCTATCGAAAAATATTTTTTCGAAGCCATCAAAGTGATTCCTGAAATTATTAAAGTAAAAGGGAGGGGATTGATGTTGGGTGTTGAATTTGATTTTGATGTGAGCGCTTTAAGAAAGAAAATGATTATCGAAAAACATATTTTCACAGGAGGTTCAAGCAATAAAAACCTATTAAGAATTTTACCTCCTTTAACTATTACAACCGAACCTATTGATAGATTTATTATTGCTTTACAGGAATCTCTGGCTGAACTAAAACCATAAAAAATGAATACAATATTATCAATAGAAAAAAGAAATGCAGTTTTAATCCGAATGGCGATGCTTTTAGAGCAAGAAAGAGCGAATCTGAAGAGTATTAATCAACAAGATCTAAATAATTATTCTGGAGATGATTTGGCTATGGAAAAACGCTTACTTGTTGATGATGCCAAAATTGACGGAATGATTTTGTCTATGCAACAATTGGCGAGCCAAGAAGATCCCATTGGAGTGGAAAGATTCAATTTCGACCACGAAAACGGAATGAAAATCATAAACAAAACAGCAGCTTTTGGTACGATAATGATTATTTATGAGTCCAGACCAGACGTAACAGTTGAGGCGGGGGGAATTGCATTCAAGTCGGGAAACAAGATTTTGTTGAAAGGCGGAAAAGAATCAATATTGTCAAATCTTAAGATTGTTTCTCTCTGGCATCAAGCATTGGAAGAAAACAATATTTCAACGGATTGGGTTGAATATTTGAATTATAATCGGGCCGAAACACAAGCTTTTATGGAAAAACCTACACAAAGAGTGGATTTAATAGTTCCTCGTGGTGGTGAACAATTGATTGCCTTTACTAAAAAATACGCTACTTGCCCCGTGATTGTAAGCGGTCGTGGAAATAATTTTGTGTATGTAAACAAGGAAGCTGATTTACAAAAAGCATTACGAATTATAATCAACGGAAAAACCACAAATATAGGGGTTTGCAATGCATTAGATAAAGTATTGATTGATTCAAATTTAGAAAACTGGCAGGTATTCGCGGCAAACTTGGTAACCGAATTACAAAAATACAATGTAGAAGTTTTAGGTGATACTGCATTTGCAAAAGCGACTCAGGTTTCAACGATTGAAAATGAGGAAATTTGGTACGAAGAGTTTTTGAATTATAAAATTGTTTTCGGAATTGTAGATTCTAATGAAGAGGCTATAGCGAGAATAAATAAATATTCTGGTGGACATTCCGCTTCTATAATTACAAACAATGATGCCATTGCCAAAGAATTTATGGAACAAGTAGATTGTGCGGCAGTATATCAAAACGCTTCCACCCGATTTACGGATGGTGGACAATTTGGTTTGGGTGGAGAATTGGCAATAAGCACGGACAAATTGCACCAGCGTGGCCCAATAGGACTGCAACATTTAGTGACTAATAAATGGTATATTTACGGCGATGGACAAATTAGGTAAAAAAAGAATCTTATTAAAATTGGGGAGCAACACGCTCACCAAGGAAACCGATCATATTTCGAGAGGAAAGATTGAGGATATCGGTATACAAATTGCTGCTTTGCAAGACGATTATGAATTTATAATCGTGAGTTCTGGCGCCATAGCTGCTGCAAAACAATTTGTAAAATTGGACAATCACGATAAAGATGTTTTTGTCAAACAAGCCTTAGCCTCTATTGGACAACCCCATTTAATGCGTATTTACCACGAAAATTTTAGTGATTTAGGTTTGTTGACTTCACAATGTTTGCTTTCCTATTCTGATTTCGAAAAAAAACAAACCAAACTCAATATTGTAAACACGATAAATGTATTGGTCAAAAATAGTTATATTCCAATTATCAATGAAAATGATACGGTGGCAACGGATGAAATTCAATTTGGCGACAATGATAAATTAGCGGCTTTAACTGCTGTACTTTTAAACGTTGATATACTGATAATTGCAACAAATACAAATGGGATTTATACTAAATCATCTCTCAACAACGAAGTTCCTGAAACTATTGAATTAGTTACTGATTTAACACTTTTACAAAAAGAAATTGGAGATTCGAAATCTTCCCATGGGACGGGCGGAATGCAATCCAAAATTGATTCGGCGGCTATTGCCAAAGCAGCAAATATCGAAACCTGGATTATTAATGGCTTAGAAGATAATTTTATTTTGAAAGCGTTGAAAAACGAAATTTCTTTTACAAAAATTAAATAACAATGAACTACATCTCTATACAAAACATAGATTCACTCGAAAAATGGGTGAGACAAGCGATAATAATCAAAAAAAATCCACTCAAAAACAAAAAACTCGGAAAAAACAAAACCTTGGGAATGTTGTTTTTCAATTCTAGTTTGAGAACCCGTTTGAGTACGCAAAAAGCGGCCTTGAATTTGGGAATGAACGTGATGGTCATGAATTTTAACAATGAAGGATGGACGCTAGAATTCGAAGACGGGGCGATTATGGATCAAGGCGCATCGGAACACATCAAAGAAGCTGCAGCAGTGGTTTCCCAATATTGCGATATTATTGCTATCAGGGCTTTTGCAGGATTGGATGACAAAGAAAAAGACAATGCGGAAATTGTACTCTCTGGGTTTTTGAAATATGCCACAGTACCGATTGTAAATATGGAAGGTTGTACTGGTCATCCCTTACAATCGCTAGCAGATGCTATTACGATGGCAGAACACAAAACCAAACACAGACCAAAAGTCGTATTGACTTGGGCGCCACATCCTAAGGCGTTGCCACAAGCAGTTCCCAATTCATTTGTGGAAATGATGCAAAAGCAAGAGAATATGGACTTTGTGATTACCCATCCTGAAGGTTACGAACTGAACCCTGAAATTACTAAAGATTCAAAAATAGAATATGATCAAAACAAGGCTTTCGAAAATGCCGATTTTATCTATGCCAAAAACTGGAGTAACTATAAGGAATACGGAAAGGTTACGAATTCCGACCCAAATTGGACGGTTTCTGCCGATAAAATGAAACTGACCAACAATGCCAAATTCATGCACTGTTTACCTGTTAGAAGAAATGTAATCGTCACTGACGAAGTGATTGACAGCGATAATTCGATTGTTATTGAACAAGCAAACAATAGAACGTATGCGGTTCAATTAGTGTTACAGAAGATTTTAGAAAACAGAAAATAGAGACTACAAGATTTGACAACTTTCTAAAAGTTGTCAAATCTAAATAAAAGGAAAATGGAAAATAAGAAAACTCTATCCATCATCAAAATTGGTGGCAACATCATCGATAATCCAAAGGAATTATCACAGTTTCTTTCTGATTTTTCGAACATTGAAGGAAGCAAAATTCTTGTTCACGGTGGCGGAAAATCAGCAACAAAAATGGCGCAAAGTATTGGCTTAACTCCTCAAATAATTGACGGACGAAGAATTACGGACCAACCGATGCTAGATGTAGTTGTGATGATTTATGCGGGTGAAATTAACAAAAATATTGTGGCTCAATTGCAGGCAATTGATACCAATGCAATGGGTTTTTCGGGTGCTGACGGGAATTTGATCCAATCGACCAAACGAAACCACCCAACGATTGATTACGGTTTTGTAGGCGACGTTCAAAAAGTAAATACAAGATTATTGGAAACTTTAATTTCAAATGGAATTGTCCCTGTTTTTTGCGCCATAACACACGATAAAAAAGGACAATTGCTAAATACCAACGCCGATACTATCGCCAGCGAATTGGCTATTGCCGCATCGGAAGTTTATGAAGTAACCTTGAATTATTGCTTCGAAAAATCAGGAGTTTTATTCGATACAGAAGATGATGCGTCAGTAATAGAGAATATTAATCCAGAATTATATTCCAAATTAAAAAACGAAAAAGCGATACATTCAGGAATGATTCCAAAATTGGACAACTGTTTTAATAGTTTGTCGAAAGGTGTTCAAGAAATAAAAATTGGTCACCATCGAATGTTGAAAGACAAAACAGTAATACATACCACTATTACTTTATGAAAAACATAGCAACCCTTACTCAAGAAGCTATTGCGCTATTAAAAGCACTGATTGAAACCCCTTCCTTTTCGAGCGAAGAAGATCAAACGGCACTTTTAATCGAAAATTGGTTTACTCAAAACAGCATTCCTTTTGAAAGAGAAAACAACAATATTTGGGCTTTCAATAAACATTTTGATAAATCAAAACCTACGCTTTTACTGAATTCACATCATGATACCGTAAGACCAAACCAAGGTTATACAAAAGATCCATTTGAAGCGATCGTGGAAGACGGAAAACTATTCGGACTCGGAAGCAATGATGCCGGAGGATGTTTGGTTTCTCTAATCGCAACATTTACTCATTTTTATGCCAATGAAAATTTGCCTTTCAATATAGTGGTAGTTGCTTCGGCAGAAGAAGAAAGTAGCGGTAAACTTGGTTTAAATAGTGTCCTGAAACATTTGCCTGAATTGGATTGTGCCATAATTGGCGAACCTACATTAATGCAACTCGCCGTAGCCGAAAAAGGATTATTGGTACTTGATATCATCGTAAAAGGCACAGCTAGTCATGCCGCGCACAACAATCCGAACAATCCTATATACAACGCAATGCCGGTGATAGATTGGTTTAAAACCTATCAATTTGAGAAGATATCAGAAGTATTAGGTCCCGTAAAAATGACCGTAACTCAAGTGACCGCGGGAAAACAACACAATGTAGTTCCTGCAGAATGTCATTTGGTTGTCGATATTCGGGTGAATGATTGTTACAATAATACCGAAATTTTAGCAACTGTAAAAGCAAACGTGGCTGCCGAAGTAACACCACGTTCGATGCATTTAAATGCCTCATCCATTCCAGTTTCTCACGGATTGGTGCAAGCAGGTATCGCTTTGGGAAGGACTACATACGGCTCACCTACTCTTTCGGATCAGTCGGTAATTAGTTGCCAATCACTAAAATTAGGTCCTGGAGAGAGCCTACGTTCCCACTCTGCAGACGAATTTATATATATTAACGAAATCGAAGAAGGAATCGATTTATATATCAAAATACTTTCAGACTTCTTTGAATATTAGACTTTTTTAGACTGCTTGGAAATAATGTCAGAAGTCTAAAAATATAAACAATCTAAACATCTAATTATGAAACTTTGGGAAAAAGGAATACCGACCGATAAACAAATAGAAGATTTCACCGTTGGAAACGATCGCGCATTGGACTTGGTTTTGGCCAAATACGATGCTTTGGGTTCTATTGCTCACGCCAAAATGTTGGGTGAAATTGGACTTTTAACGGAAGAAGAAACTGATTCTTTAGTTTTATCTTTAGAAGATATTATCATTGATATTGAAAAAGGTGAATTCGAAATCGAAGACAGTTTTGAAGATGTTCACTCCAAAATTGAATATCTATTGACCGTAAAGTTAGGTGATGCTGGAAAGAAAATCCACACCGCACGCTCTCGTAACGATCAAGTTTTAGTTGACGTTAATTTGTATCTAAAAGATGTGGTAACCGAATTCAAATCTCAAGTTAAAAACCTTTTTGATTTGTTGATGGAATCGGCCGAAAAATACCAAAACGTGTTGTTGCCCGGTTATACGCATTTGCAAATTGCCATGCCTTCTTCTTTCGGAATGTGGTTTTCCGCTTATGCAGAGACCTTGATTGACGATATTACCATGTTGAATGCTGCTTTGAAAATTGTGGATCAAAATCCATTGGGTTCCGCGGCAGGTTACGGAAGCTCCTTCCCTATCAACAGAACATATACGACCCAGGAATTGGGTTTTGAAACCTTAAAATTCAATTCGGTTGCAGCACAAATGAGTCGTGGAAAATCAGAAAAAACAGTGGCTTTTGCCATGAGTAGTGTGGCAGCCACTTTGTCTAAATTCTCTATGGACGTTTGTTTGTATATGAGTCAGAATTTTGATTTCATCACTTTACCGGCTCATCTGACTACCGGCTCTAGCATTATGCCACACAAGAAAAATCCGGATGTTTTTGAATTAATTCGTGGAAAATGCAACAAGATTCAGGCCTTGCCTTATGAAATTACATTAATCACTAACAACCTACCAAGTGGGTATCATCGTGATTTGCAATTATTGAAAGAAGGTTTGTTTCCAGCCATTCAAAACCTGAAAGCCTGTTTGGATATTGCCATTTTCTCCATCAAAGATATTACAGTAAAAGAACACATTCTAGACGATCCAAAATACAATTATTTATTTACAGTAGATACTCTAAACGAAATGGTGGTAGCGGGAATGCCGTTTAGAGATGCTTACAAAGCGGTTGCAGAACAACTGGAAAACGGCACTTATAAATCGCCTAAAGAAACCAAACACACCCACGAAGGGAGTATTAATAATTTGTGTTTGAAGGAAATAAAAGATAAAATGGAATTAACTTTTTAAGTTTCATTCCTGACAAATAGTTAACAACAAATTCACGAATTAAATTACTATAATTCGTGAATTCGTGGCTTTATTTAAAAGAAACGTTTGAATCGGTAAAATCTGCCCATCTAAAGACCTGTCTATGGTAAATAAATTACAACTTCCCTTTCAACTCCCCGGCATCAATATCGCTATGGGAAACATCATAAACCGATTTTCCTTCCTTAATTAATAGCAATTGTGGTGATTGATGATAAACGTTGAAACGACTGGCAATTTCATTTGAAATGTCACGATGTTCCAATAAGTCTAGAAAATAAGCATCTACTTTATCTTCTAAATCAAACTCATTCTCAAATTGTTTTAATGCCATACGACTTATGCTGCAACGAGTACTATGTTTGAAAATCACTACTGGTTTTTCATTTGAAAGTGTCAGAATTTCATTCAACTGCCCTAAATCTTTTAGCGGAATCCAATTGATTTTACTTGTCGAAGAACTCTGGTTTTCTGATTTTCCAAAAAAAGAATTAAACACACTCATTTTGTCTTATTTTATGTCATTTTGTCGTTCGTAAAGGACTAATTATCAGTCATTTTTTCGTAACTTTAGTATTGGAACAGCATTTGACGATTTTTTTTCGAAGGTACAACAACTTTAAACTCAATACAAGTATCCATAATTAGCATATTTAACTTTAAAGTAAAAGTAAAATGAACATCAATAAATTCACCATCAAATCACAGGAAGCCATACAACTTTCTCAGCAGTTGGCGCAGAGTTTTGGACAACAACAAATAGAAAACGAACATATTTTCAAGGCTATTTTTGAAGTCGATGAGAATGTGGCTCCTTTCATTTTAAAAAAACTAAATGTAAATGTTCCGTTGTTCCAACAAATATTAGACAGCACCATCCAAAGCTTTCCAAAAGTTTCTGGTGGCGAAATTATGCTTTCTAGAATGGCAAACACAACATTAACAGAAGCTGAAATCATTGCAAAAAAAATGAATGACGAATTCGTTTCCATCGAACATTTATTATTGGCAATTTTTGGTTCCAAAAGCAAGGTTGGACAAATTCTGAAAGACCAAGGTGTAACCTACAACGGATTGAAGGCCGCCATTGACGAACTCCGAAAAGGAGAACGAGTAACCTCCGCCTCTGCGGAGGAAACCTACAATTCCTTGAACAAATACGCCAAAAACCTCAACGAATTAGCGAAAACCGGCAAACTTGATCCCGTAATTGGTCGTGATGAGGAAATTCGTCGTGTCTTACAAATCTTGACACGTCGAACCAAAAACAATCCAATGCTTGTGGGCGAACCAGGTGTGGGAAAAACCGCCATCGCCGAGGGTTTGGCACACCGAATCGTGGATGGCGACGTTCCCGAAAACCTAAAAGACAAAATTGTTTTTTCACTAGATATGGGCGCCTTGATTGCCGGCGCTAAATATAAAGGCGAATTCGAAGAGCGTCTGAAATCAGTGGTGAAAGAAGTTACGGCCGCTGAAGGTGACATTGTCCTTTTCATTGACGAAATCCACACCCTTGTTGGTGCTGGCGGTGGCGAAGGTGCTATGGATGCGGCAAACATCCTGAAACCGGCTTTGGCTCGCGGTGAATTGCGTGCCATTGGCGCAACCACTTTGGACGAATATCAAAAATATTTCGAGAAAGATAAGGCACTTGAACGTCGTTTTCAGAAAATAATCATCGAAGAACCCGATACCGAAAGTGCGATTTCAATCCTTCGTGGCATTAAAGACAAATATGAAACACACCATAAAGTCCAGATAAAAGATGAAGCCATTATTGCTGCTGTTGAATTATCGCAACGCTATATTACCAACCGATTTTTGCCGGATAAAGCCATTGATTTAATGGACGAAGCGGCTTCTAAAATTCGAATGGAAATCAATTCGAAACCCGAAGAATTGGATGTTTTAGATCGAAAAATAATGCAATTGGAAATCGAAATTGCCGCCATCAAACGGGAGAAAGACGAAAGTAAACTTAAAATTTTGGGAATGGATTTGGCGAACCTAAAAGAAGAAAGAAACGAAATTTTTGCCAAATGGAAATCGGAAAAAGAGGTAGTTGATAACATTCAGGCTGTTAAAACCGAAATAGAAGACTTCAAATACGAAGCCGAACGTGCCGAACGAGAAGGCGATTACGGCAAAGTAGCCGAAATTCGTTACGGAAAAATTAAAGAAGCACAAGAACGTTTGGATGTGTTCCAAAAGCAATTAGTAGAAAATCAATCTGGTGGAAGCTCTTTAATCAAAGAAGAAGTTACTAGGGAAGACATTGCCGAAGTGGTTGCCAAATGGACCGGAATTCCCGTGATGAAAATGCTTCAAGGGGAAAGAGAAAAACTCTTGAAACTAGAAGATGAATTGCACAAACGCGTTGTGGGTCAAGAAGAAGCTATCGAAGCTGTGAGCGATGCCGTTCGTAGAAGCCGTGCCGGATTGCAGGATATGAAAAAACCCGTGGGAACTTTCCTTTTCTTGGGAACTACAGGAGTTGGAAAAACCGAATTGGCAAAAGCCTTAGCCGAATATTTATTCGATGATGAAAATGCCATGACCCGAATTGACATGAGCGAATACCAAGAACGCCATAGCGTAAGCCGATTAGTTGGTGCGCCTCCGGGATATGTGGGTTATGACGAAGGCGGACAATTGACCGAAGCCGTTAGAAGAAAACCGTATTCAGTAATTCTATTGGATGAAATCGAAAAAGCGCATCCGGATACTTTTAATATCTTGTTACAGGTCTTGGACGAAGGACGATTGACCGACAACAAAGGACGATTGGCCGATTTCAAAAACACGATTATCATTATGACTTCTAATATGGGAAGCCAGATTATACAAGAGAAATTCGATCCCCAATCAAGTTGGGGACTTAAAGGGAACATCGAAGAAACCACTGAAGCTGCGAAAGTAGAAGTTTTGGGCTTGTTGAAACAAACCGTCCGTCCCGAATTCATCAATCGTATTGACGAAATCGTGATGTTTACGCCTTTAACTAATGCCAATATTGCACAAATCGTAGGCTTACAACTGAAATCAGTAACCAAAATGCTGGCACAACAAGGTATTACGATTGACGCAACACCAGAAGCAGTTGCTTATTTGTCCGAGAAAGGATACGATCCGCAATTTGGTGCAAGACCCGTAAAACGTGTTATTCAAAGAGACGTTTTAAATCAATTGTCAAAAGAAATCCTGGCAGGAAAAATTACCGCTGAGACTATCATTTTATTAGATTCTTTTAATGGAAAATTGGTTTTCAGGAATCAAAACGAATTGGTACACTAATAAAATACAATTATAATTTTATAAAACACTGGTCAAAAAGCCGGTGTTTTTTATTTCAAAAAATCAGCTTCAAAGGCGTTTAAACTTTTACAATCCACTTTACCCCTAATCTTTATAAAAATAACTATTTTTGCACTCTAAATTTTGCCTTATGCCAAAGAAGAAATACAAAATAGCGGTTATCCAATTGAATCTGAATGATGTCGCCGAAAACAACCTGAAAAAATGTTTGAGTTGGGTGCGGGATGCCGCCGGTAAAGGAGCCGAAGTAATTTCGTTACCAGAATTGTACAGCAGTCACTATTTTTGTCAAAGTGAAGATGTTGCAAATTTTGAATTAGCTGAACCTTTGTATAGCACTTCGTTTATTGCTTTTAGTGCTTTGGCAAAAGAATTGGGAATCGTTATCATTGTTCCTTTCTTCGAAAAAAGAATGGCAGGAATCTACCACAACAGCGCTTATATCATTGACACTGATGGTTCGGAAGCGGGATTGTACCGCAAAATGCATATTCCTGACGATCCTCACTTTTACGAAAAATTCTATTTTACGCCTGGAGATTTAGGTTTTAAAGCTTTTCCGACAAATAAAGGAAAAATTGGAACACTGATTTGTTGGGATCAATGGTTTCCAGAAGCCGCTCGTTTGACGGCTTTGCAAGGTGCAGAAGTGTTGTTTTACCCAACAGCAATTGGTTGGCATCCGTTGGAAAAAAAACAATATGGCGATAACCAGCACGGCGCTTGGATGAACGTGATGAAAGGTCACGCTGTGGCGAATGGCGTTTATGTTGCCGCCGCAAATAGAATCGGATTGGAACAATATATTGAAGGGACAGCCGGAATCCAGTTTTGGGGTTCATCTTTTATTGCGGGACCACAGGGAGAAATTTTGGCGCAAGCCTCGAACGATAAAGAGGAAATATTGATTGCCGAAGTAGACTTGGATTTACAAGAAAATGTACGTCAGAATTGGCCCTTCTTTCGAGATAGACGAATTGATGCTTTTGGTGATATTACGAAAAGAGCAATCGATTAATTATGAGTACATCCGACAGAAGATTCCCCGCCGAATGGGAAAAGCAAGAAGGAATTTTACTGTGTTTTCCGCATAATGGCAACGATTGGCCAGGAAAATACGAAGCCATACAATGGGCTTTTGTAGAATTTATCAAAAAAGTAGCCACTTTCGAAAAAGTGTTTTTGGTAGTTACCGATGAAAAATTAAAGGCAAAAGTTTCGACAATGTTGGAAACAGCAACAGTCAAAATGAGCAATGTTTCTTTTATGATTCATAAAACCAACAGAAGCTGGATGCGCGATTCAGGACCGATTATTGTTCAAAACGGTACCAAAAGAGAGGCTCTGAATTTCAATTTTAACGGTTGGGCAAAATATAAAAACATCCATTTAGACAAACAGGTTCCAGCGAAAGTGGGCGATTTTCTTAAACTACCACTCACCCAAGTTGTCTATAAAGGAAAACCAGTAATTGTTGAAGGTGGCGCAATTGATTCTAACGGATGCGGCAGTTTACTAACCTCGGAAGAATGTTTGATGCATCCAACGATCCAAGTTCGAAATCCCGGTTTTACCAAAGCAGATTATGAAGCAGTTTTTAAAGAATATTTAGGAATTACCAACGTAATTTGGCTAGGTGATGGCATCGAAGGGGATGATACGCACGGACATATCGACGATTTGTGCCGATTTGTAAGCGAAGATACCATTATCACTATTATAGAAAAAGACCCAAATGACAACAACTACAAACCATTACAAGACAACTTAAAACGTTTGCAAAACGCCAAATTAGAAAATGGAAAATCTCCAAAAATAGTGGAATTACCAATGCCAAAACGCATTGATTTTGACGAATTGCGATTGCCTGCCAGCTATGCTAATTTCCTAATCTTGAATAATTGTGTTTTAGTCCCAACGTTCAATGATAGCAATGATAGAATCGCTTTAAATACCATCGCCGATTGTTTTCCTGACAGAGAAATAATTGGGATCTCCTCCATAGATTTAATATGGGGCTTTGGGACCTTGCATTGTTTGAGCCAACAAATTCCGGGATAAAAAACACCAACATAATTGCCGGTGTTTACTATCTGTTGATCATATGGATTATTTCTCTCTCGCAAACGGAATTTTTTGTCCATCGCTCAAAATCATATTGAATCCGTTTTTAGTTTCATAAAATTCAAATTTAAGTCCGGCTTCTTTCGATTCAAAAGTATCTTTTGCAATTGGTTCCACTTTAAACTTGGGATAATCCGTTATTTCAACATTGATGATTCCTCGTTTTTTTGTAAAAATTATTTTTATTGGAGCATTACTATTGGAAAAAGTACCTAAATAGCCATCCAAGTTTACGTCTTTTTCGATAATTCCGGTTGCTGAAGTCCAACTGTTGTTGCTTTCGTTACTATCAGGTAACACATGGTCTGGATCAATAACAATACTTTCAATTTCTTCCGTAGAATTATACTTGAAAGACCAATCTTTATTTTTCTGCCATATTTCTACGGGTAAATTGACACGGTTCACATTACCACTTTTTGTTTTTATGTCCAAAGTTACCGGCATCACCATTTTTTCGAAGTTTTCAATGGTGATGTAAACCCCTGATTTTGGATCATTATCCACATATTTTATAGAATTAACACCTTGGTCTAAACGCCAATTATTCAAAAACCATCCTCTCCAAAACCAACTTAAATCTTCTCCAGAAACATTTTCTATGGTCCTGAAAAAATCATCTGGTGTAGGATGTTTGTATGCCCAACGTTCGATATAGGTTCGAAAGGCCAAATCAAATCGTTCTGGTCCCAAAATCTGTTCCCGCAAAATCACCAAGCCTGCACTGGGTTTTGAATAACATAAAGTGCCAATGTTTGCTTCCTTCATATTATCTGGAGAACTCATCACTGTCTCTAAATTAGGGTTTGTATACTTTTCAGAGATTTTATGTAGATCAGAAATCTTCTCCTTATACTCCCCTTCATTAAAATCAACTGAACTCAACGAATTGATAAAAGTATTAAAACCTTCGTCCATCCATCCAAATAAACGTTCGTTGGAACCAACTATCATTGGAAACCAAATGTGTCCAAACTCGTGATCCGTAACTCCCCATAAATCCTCCCTTTTGTCCTTGTAATCACAAAAAACTATTCCAGGATATTCCATCCCGCCAACAATTCCAGCAACATTTATAGCTTCCGGATAAGGATATTCGAACCATCTTTTAGAATAATTTTCGATAGATGCTTTGGTATATTCGGTTGAACGTCCCCAAGCTTCACTACCATCACTTTCTAGCGGATACGCAGAAATCGCCATCGATTTTTTACCACTTGGCAAATTGATCCTTGCGGCATCTAAAATGAATGCAGGTGAAGAAGCCCAGGAAACATCACGGGAATTCTTCATTTTAAAACGCCAAGTTTTAAAAGAATTAGCAATTGCGGTTATAGCAGATGCCGCTTTAACTTCTTCACTGGAACGCACTATAACGGTTTTATCACTTTGTTTTGCTTGAGCCAAACGCTTTTGATGCTGCAGACTATATACTTCCGTAGGATTTACCAATTCGCCTGAACAAACCACAAAATGATTGGACGGCACTGTAATATTTACATCAAAATCTCCATATTCCAAATAAAACTCAGATGCCCCCAAATACGGATGGGTGTTCCAACCTCTTATATCATCATACACACACATTCTTGGATACCATTGTGCGACAGTGAAAATTTTGCCGTTTTTGGTTTCCAATATCCCCATTCTATCCGATCCCTCATTTGGTGAGATAAAGGAATAATCAATTTTAATTTTCACGATTCCCCCTTTGGACTTTAACTCTTGTGGAAGGAAAACCTGCATTCTAGTGTCACTGATGATGTATTTGGCGTCTTTTTCAATAGATACTCCTTTACTTGTAGTGATAATCTTTACTGATTTTATCTTATTACCCCCATCAAAAATCTGACCTTGGGCGCCATTTCTACTTCCAATTATGGGAATAATAGCATTTGCACGAGAATCTTGTTTGAATAAATTTTGATCTAAATACATCCAAACAAAATTCATTTTGTCCGGACTATTGTTGGTATACGTTATGATACCTGTTCCGGATATTTCATTTTGGACTTCATTTAATTTAGCCGACAGCTTGTAGTCAGCTCTATTTTGCCAATATTCAACTCCTGGCTGTCCGCTAGCAGAACGAGTGTTCGTCCCGTCTTTTGTGTAAAAAAAAGAAGCGAAAGCATCGTGATAATCGTATTTTGAAATTTGAGGCTTTGGGCTTGGGACAGTAGAATTA
The DNA here is from genome assembly GCA_964535705.1 of uncultured Flavobacterium sp. Taxonomy (GTDB): domain Bacteria; phylum Bacteroidota; class Bacteroidia; order Flavobacteriales; family Flavobacteriaceae; genus Flavobacterium. The sequence goes on along the minus strand of CAZHVE010000002.1, from coordinate 28,175 downwards.
TTTTGCGCCCATAATGTTGATATCCCTAATAATATATAAAACTGCACTGTAATCTTAAACCAATTATTTTTCATATTTCAAATAAATTTAAAAAACAAATTAACAAAAAAATAAAGTCGAAACCTGAATTAAAGTTTAAACTTTGACAAAAATTTATCAATGGTATAAATTGGCCTCTGTTTTTGCTTCAAAATAAAATCTATGGAATACATTTACATCATAAAGATTATTAAAACATAATTGGCAACTCTTTTGACTACAACAATTTCAAATTCGAATCTAACAGCTATAATAAACCACCTTGGTGCTGAACTAATTTCCTTAAGAACTAAGGAAAACAAAGAATACATATGGGAAGGAAACCCGGAATTTTGGGGGAAACACTCCCCTATTTTGTTTCCAATTGTTGGAACGCTGAAAAACAATTCCTATCTTTTTAACGAAGTTGAATATCATTTGTATCGACATGGTTTTGCTAGGGATATGGAATTTGATATAATAGATTTTAAAGATAATAGCGCTACTTTTTCTATACAATATTCGAGAGAAACACTAAAAGTCTATCCTTTTGAATTTGAATTACAGATAACCTACACCATAGAGGGAAATAGCCTAAAGGTTCAATATAAAGTTATAAATACAAGTAAAACACAAATGCCATTTTCTATTGGTGCACATCCAGCCTTTGCATTGTCGGGAAATTTTGAAAATTATTCTATTGCATTCGAACAGGAAGAAACTTTAGAATATTATATTTTGGAAAATGATTTGGTTTCCAAAACAACTAAAAAGCTAGAAGCCAATTCTAAACAAATCCTTTTGAATTATGAATTGTTTAACAATGACGCACTAATTTTTAAGTCCATAAAATCTAATTCTTTGACACTATTGGAGAATTCAAAACCAATGATTAAGGTATGTTTTAAAGATTTTCCAAACTTGGGGATTTGGACCAAAAAAAGTGCACCTTTCTTGTGTATTGAACCTTGGTTTGGATATTCGGATACGGAGGGAAACTCGGGTACTATTTTCGAGAAAGAAGGCATTAAAATTTTGGAAGGAAATAAAACTTTTAATTCAAAATTTAGTATCGAAATCCTATAAGATTATAATGGAAGTTTTGGGAGCGATTTAATATACAATTCTTCTACTTTTTTTCTTGCCCAATCGGTTTTTCGAAGGAAAGTTAAACTCGAATTAATGGTGGGATTTTCGTTAAAACATTTAATATTTATTAATTCACCCAAAGTATCGAAACCATAATAATCAACAAGCTTTTCTACGATTTTTTTTAGCGTAATCCCGTGAAGAGGATCTTTTGATATTGGCTTTTCCATCTTGCAAATTTACAGCAATTTTAAATAACTATTGACATTTCGTTGATTTGTGACTACATTTGTATTCCTATGCTAAAAATAATAAACATACTTAACAAAAGGGCCCGTTTTGATTATGAAATAATTGAAACTTTTACGGCGGGTATTGTTTTGGCGGGAACCGAAATAAAATCTATTCGACTTGGAAAAGCTAATATTACCGAGAGTTTCTGCGAGTTTAGCAACAATGAACTTTTTGCCATTAACACCTATATCGAAGAATATGCTTTTGGTAACCAATTCAATCACAAAGCAAGAAGTGAACGTAAACTTTTGTTGAATAAAAGAGAATTAAAAGGTTTATCCAGAAGTGTACAAGCAAAAGGCTTAACTATTGTTCCTCTAAAATTGTTTACCAATGAAAAAGGAATGGCAAAACTCGAAATTGGACTTTGCAAAGGAAAAAAAACCTATGACAAACGTGAATCTTTGAAAGAACAGGACACCAAACGTGATTTAGACAGAATAAAAAAATCATTTTAAATTTGAAATAATGATTTACCCCGATGTAGAGCCTCGAGGTATTCAGTTACTCGAAAGATAACATCAATTGATTTTTGATAAACGATTTATAAACTGTTTTTTTCATCGTCTTGAAATTATTGGTCAATAAAAAATCCCGCTATTGCGTGATTTTACTTTTAAATTTTATTTTCTAACAACGGCACGAATTTAAAATCTCCAAACTCGTGTTTTTCAAACTGGGTTTCATTCTTTCTTATTAATAAAGTCATAATCTGGTTTTCCTCGCCAAGTGGAATGACTAACCTTCCTCCTATTTTCAGTTGTGCCATCAAGGCTTGAGGAATCACTGGGGCACCAGCGGTAACAATGATACTGTCAAAAGGAGCGTGGTTGGGCAATCCTTTATATCCGTCGCCAAAAGAAAGATGTTTGGGTCTTATCCCTAACTTTGGCAATAAAACAGATGTTTGTTTGAATAACTCGTTTTGTCTTTCAATACTATACACCTTTGCCCCAATCAAACACAAAACGGCAGTTTGATAACCGGAACCAGTACCAATTTCAAGAATTTTATCCTCTTTTTTTACTTCTAATAATTGGCTTTGAAAAGCCACAGTATAGGGTTGCGATATGGTTTGACCGGCACCGATAGGGAAAGCTTTGTCCTGATAGGCATAATCTGCAAAACTGGAATTCAAAAAAAGATGTCTCGGGAGTTTTTTAATGGCTTCCAAAACACCTTTATCGGTAATTCCTTTTTCCTTTAAAAGAGTTACTAATTGATTGCGAAGTCCTTGATGTTTGGCGGTATCTTTCAAAATTTGGGTTAATTAATTTTTGTAAAAATAACCTATAAAATTCCAAAAATCAAGCAACAAATTCCAAAACTTTAAACTTTAAATTTTAAACAATAAATAAATAAATTATACATTTGTTAAAAATACATTTTATGTTAAAAGTAGGCGTTTTAGGTGCGGGCCATCTCGGTAAAATACATTTGCGATTATTACAACAATCTGATAAATATGAATTAGTTGGTTTTTATGATGAAAATCAAGAAAATGGGGAGAAAGTTGCCAAAGAATTTGGCTACAAACAATTTCATACTATTGCCACTCTTATTCACGCCGTTGATGTAATTGATATTGTAACACCTACTCTTTCGCATTACAAATGTGCCAAGGTTTCAATCAAATCTGGTAAACACGTCTTTATAGAAAAACCCATTTCAAATACCGTTGCAGAAGCTGAAGAAATTATTGCATTGGCCGCAGCATACAATGTCAAAGGTCAAGTAGGTCATGTTGAAAGGTTCAATCCTGCATTTAAGGCAACCAAGGATATGATTGAAAACCCTATGTTTATTGAAACGCATCGATTGGCTGAATTCAACCCTCGTGGCACCGATGTTCCCGTAGTTCTTGACTTGATGATCCACGATATTGATGCCATTTTGAGCGTGGTGAATTCGAAAGTGAAATACGTTCACGCTAGTGGAGTTTCCGTAATTAGTGATACACCCGATATTGCCAATGCCCGAATTGAATTCGAAAATGGATGTGTTGCCAATCTAACAGCCAGCCGAATCTCCATGAAAAGCATGCGTAAATCCCGCTTCTTCCAGAAAGACGCATATATCTCAGTGGACTTTTTGGAAAAAAAATGTGAGGTTGTAAAAATGAAAGATGCTCCAGAAATTCCAGGAGATTTTGATATTATTCTACAAAATGCTGAAGGCATAAAAAAGCAAATCTATTTTTCGAATCCAGACGTAGAGCAAAACAACGCCATATTGGACGAATTAGAATCATTTGCCGATGCTATCAACAACAATACAACTCCTATCGTAACATTGGAACAAGCGACAGAAGCCTTACGTGTGGCCTACCAAATTATCGATTGTTTTAAGAAATAAATAAATGAAAATAATAGCCGTAATCGGATCAGGAACAATGGGTAACGGGATTGCGCATACTTTTGCACAAAGTGGTTTCACCGTTAAATTGATTGATGTATCGGAGAAAGCTTTAGACAAAGGAATGGCAACTCTTTTTGCCAATTTAGATCGAATGGTTGCTAAAGGAACCATCTCCGAGGAAGATAAGTTCAAAACCATCAACAATATTATCACATACACCGATATTAAAGACGGAGTTGTGGGAGTAGATTTAGTTGTTGAAGCTGCCACTGAAAACGTAGAATTAAAGCTTGGTATTTTCAAACAATTGAACGAGGTTTGTTCACATAATACTATTTTAGCAACCAATACTTCTTCAATTTCCATCACGCAAATCGGAGGAGTTGTGACACATCCGGAACGCGTTATCGGAATGCACTTTATGAATCCAGTGCCAATTATGTCATTGGTCGAAATAATTCGGGGTTACAACACTAGCGATGAAGTGACTAAAATCATTATGGATTTATCCAAAAGACTGGGCAAAAATCCCGTTGAAGTCAACGATTATCCGGGTTTTGTCGCCAATAGAATTTTGATACCAATGATAAACGAAGCCATCGAAACATTATACAACAAAGTAGCAGGTGTTTATGAAATTGACACCGTGATGAAACTCGGAATGGGACATCCAATGGGACCATTACAATTAGCTGATTTCATAGGGCTTGACGTTTGCTTGGCAATACTTAACGTGTTGTACGACGGTTTCAAAAACCCAAAATATGCACCTTGTCCATTATTAGTTAATATGGTTCATGCTGGAAAATTGGGAGTGAAATCAGGAGAAGGTTTTTATGATTATAGTGGAAGCAAGAAAGCAGAGAAAATTTCGAAACAATTTATTTAATATGTCAATCGCACAAAACCTCTTCAAAATAAAATCCTCTTTACCCGAAAACGTAACTCTTGTTGCCGTTTCTAAAACCAAACCCATTTCAGATTTAATGCAGGCTTACGCTGCGGGTCAACGTATTTTTGGCGAAAACAAAATCCAGGAAATGGCCGAGAAATTTGAAGCGATGCCTAAGGATATTCATTGGCATATGATTGGCCACGTCCAGACGAACAAGGTCAAATTTATGGCACCATTCGTGAGTTTGATTCACGGTGTGGATAGTTTGAAATTATTGGAAGAAATCAACAAACAATCACAAAAAAACAATAGAATTATCGATTGTTTATTACAAATACATATTGCCGAGGAGGAAACCAAGTTTGGTTTGGATGAAAAAGAACTTAGCGAAGTTCTGGATTCCACAACATTTCAGGAAATGAAAAATATTCGAATTATTGGATTAATGGGAATGGCAACTTTTACTGACAATCAAGATCAAATCAAAAAAGAATTCACACAGTTGAAATCTATTTTTGACTATTTAATTACAAAACCCAAAGCCCAAAACCTAGAACCCAAAACCCTTTCAATGGGCATGTCCGGCGATTATCAACTCGCAATTGAATGTGGAAGTACAATGGTTCGAATAGGAAGTAGTATCTTTGGGGGAAGAATTTGATTTTTGACATTTGATTGAAGAATAACGAATTTTGATTTCAAATTTTTCAACTGTACACTAAAAACTGAACACCGAACACTTATTTTGTACGCAATACTCGACATAGAAACCACCGGAGGACAATTCAACGAAGAAGGAATTACGGAAATTGCCATTTATAAATTTGACGGTCACGAAATCGTAGATCAATTTATCAGTTTGGTCAATCCAGAAATCCCGATTCAGCCTTTTGTGGCGAAACTTACAGGAATCAATAATGCGATGTTGCGTTCTGCTCCAAAGTTTTTTGAAGTAGCCAAACGCATCATCGAAATGACCAATGATTGTGTATTGGTGGCACATAACGCTGATTTTGATTACCGGATTTTGCGCACTGAATTTCGCCGTTTGGGTTATGATTTTAATGTAAAAACACTTTGCACAGTGGAATTATCCAAAAAACTATTACCGGAACAAACGTCACATAGTTTGGGAAAATTAGTCCGTGCATTAGGAATTCCAATGGCAGACAGACACCGAGCCAGCGGGGATGCTATGGCAACGGTAAAATTATTCAAAATGCTTTTGGACAAAGATTTGAACAAAGAAATAGTCGCAGCCCATATTAAATTTGAAATCCAAAAAGGAATCGCTCCCAAATTGATGGATATTATTGACAATTTACCTTCAAAAACAGGGATTTATTATATTTATAAACAGGACGGCAGCTTGATTTTTATTGGCAAAAGCAAGAACATCAAAAAAAGAGTCAACCAACATTTTACGGGAATTACCAAAAGCGCCAAGAAAATTCAAAATGAAGTTTCGGTGGTAAGGTATGAGGAAACTGGAAGCGAACTGATTGCCCAATTAAAAGAATCCCAAGAAATCAAAATAAATAGGCCTATTTATAACCGAATGTCTCCAAAAAGCAACTTTTCTTGGGCAGTTTATGTCGAAAAAGATATCTATGGTTATCTGAATTTAAAATTGCAAAAGGCAGATGGCCGAAAAAAAGAAATAAAATCATACCTCTCCTTACAAGAGGGAAAAGATGCTTTATACCGCATAACTTCAAATTATCAATTATGCCAAAAGCTGACTGGTTTATATGAAACTAAAACGCATTGTTTCCAGCACACCATCAGTGAATGTGACGGCGCTTGCATTGGAAAAATCACTTCTGAAGAATATAATTTACGGGTTCAAAATTTCATCGAAAAGAATTTGTTTGATAATAAAACTTTGGCCATTTTGGACAAAGGCCGAACCATATCAGAGCGTAGCGTAATTTTGGTTGAAAATGGCGTTTATAAAGGTTATGCCTTCTATGATTTAAATTACCAAATTAACAACATCGAGATTTTAAAAAGTATTATTGTTCCTATGCAAAGCAATCGGGATACTCGAAATAATATTCAAACTTATTTGAGAAAAGCCAAAGGAATTAAAATTGTAAATTTCGGATAATGGCGAAATACCTTATAACAATTTTAGGTCCAACAGCTACAGGAAAAACGGCATTAAGCATAAACTTAGCGAAACATCTTAATTGCGACATCATTTCTTGCGACAGTCGGCAATTTTTTAAGGAAATGCAAATTGGAACGGCTGTTCCCTCCACCGAAGAATTGGCTGCGGCCAAACACCATTTCATACAAAACAAATCGATTTTCGAGAATTACACTGTAGGCGATTTCGAAAAAGAAGCCATTGCCAAATTAGACGAATTATTTTTAACCAATGATTATGTCATAATGGTAGGTGGTTCAGGTTTATACGTGGATGCTGTTTTGAAAGGCTTTGACGATTTTCCTGAAGTTTCAACATCGGTTCGTTCAGCAGTAACTTCTAATTATGAAAAATCAGGAATTGAATATTTGCAAACCGAGTTAGAAAAACGGGATCCAAACTATTTTTCAGTTGTGGCCAAGGAAAACCCACAACGGATGATGCGTGCTTTAGAAGTTTGTATCGGTTCAGAAAAACCGTATTCCTCTTTTTTAAACCAAAAGAAAAACACAAGAAACTTCATTCCAATTCTAATCGGATTAGAAGCCGAAAGAAGCACGATTTACGACAGAATCAACCAGCGTGTCGACATTATGATTATCAAAGGTTTATTGGCAGAAGCAAAAGAATTATTTCCAAATAAAGATTTGAATGCATTGCAAACAGTTGGCTACCGGGAATTATTCCGCTATTTTGAAGGAGAAATTTCATTGGAATTCGCCATTGAAGAAATCAAAAAAAATACGAGACGATTTGCCAAACGCCAACTCACTTGGTTCAAAAGAAATGAAGGAACAAAGTGGTTTGACAATCTTAACAATCAAAATGAAATCATAAATTATATTACAGGACTAATGCATAATCCATAATTATTTATATGCCAATCTCGCCAACTTTCACGTCCGTTTTTAGCAAAGATTGGGAAATCAATTTTACGCAATGTATGCCAAACGGGTATTTAAAATATACTGATTTGTGCAATATTTTGCAATTGACTGCTGCGGCACATTCTGAAATTGGGGGAATCAGTTTTTCGGATATGCAGGAATTTAATCAGGCTTGGGTTTTGAGTAGAATGCGTGTTGAAATCACGAAATTACCCAAATGGAAAGATACCGTAACCGTAAAAACATGGATCAACACACTCGAAAATTCTCGTTCTGTTCGTGCCTTAGAATTGTATGTGAATGGGGAAAAATTTATGGGTTGCGAAACCTTTTGGGCCGTTTTTAATACTGAAATTAGGCGACCGGAAACATTGGCTTTGCCATTTGAACATTTTAAATTGTATCCGGAACACAAAGCAACCCAAAAAACCTTTTCTAAAATCAACCTCAATAATGAAACCGAAATGGCATTTGAGAAAACCGTCGCTCTTTCGGATTTAGACATTGTAAATCACGTGAACAATGTGAAATACCTAGAATGGTGTCTCGATTTTGTAGATGCAAAATTGATTTTGAATCAAAAAATTAAAAGTTTCGAAATGAATTTCTTAAAAGAATTATCGTTAAACGACAAAGTTGTCATTCATGAGAATTTGACTTCGGATGCGATGATTTTTAGTATTACAAAAGAAGACAAAACCTGTTTCGCCTTGCAACTCAATTTAAAATAAAAAAAGACTCCAATTTTCTTGGAGCCTTTTGATTATTATGCAGGTACTTTATTTTTTACCACTAATCTAAAACCTTCACCATGAATGTTTAAAATTTCTACATTTTTATCTGGCTTAAGGTACTTTCTTAATTTGGCAATATAAACATCCATACTTCTTGAAGTGAAATAGTTGTCGTCTCTCCAAATTTTTGTCAATGCCAACTCTCTTGGCATCAAATCATTTTCGTGAAGAATCAACATTTTTAATAATTCATTCTCTTTAGGAGATAATTTTATTGGCTCTTCATTATCATACGTCAAAAATCTTAGTTTGGAATTAAGATGAAATTTACCAACTGTAAATTCAAATTGCGCGGGTTCCGCCTTAGTCGTAGAGGATTTTCTTTGAATTATGGCCTTAATTTTCATTAGTAAAACTTCGGAATCGAAAGGTTTATTCAAATAATCATCAGCCCCAGCTTTATATCCTTTCAATACATCTTCCTTCATGGATTTTGCAGTCAAAAAAATAATTGGCACTTCCTGATTTTTTTCCCTAATTTCTTTTGCCAAAGTATACCCGTCTTTATAAGGCATCATAACATCCAAAATACATAAATCATAGGTGTCTTTTTTGAATTTTTCAAAGCCTTCCATTCCGTTTTTTGCTAAAGTCACATCAAAATCATTCAGCATTAAATAGTCTTTTAATACTGCTCCAAAATTCAAGTCATCTTCTACTAAAAGTATTCTTTTATTTACATTTTCCATATCTTAATTTATTAATGGTATTTTTATTATGAAGGTACTTCCTTTTCCCTTTTCACTTTCAACAAAAATCTGACCATTATGGTCTTCTATAATTTTTTTTACATAAGCCAATCCTAATCCGTGACCTTTTACATTATGTAAATCACCCGTATGCTCTCTGTAAAATTTTTCAAAAACTCTCTTCTGGGCAACCTTACCCATACCTAATCCCTTATCTTTTATTTTTATAACTGCAAAATCTTTCACATTTTCTAAAAAAACATCAATTTTAGGAACCTCCGGTGAATATTTTATGGCGTTTTCCAAAATATTTACAATAACGTTTGTGAAATGAACATCATTTATTAAAACTGTGGTTCTAAGAGCATTAAAGTGCTTGGTTATTGTTCCACTTCTATCTTCTAAAATTAAATGTACATGTTCAATTGCATCCTCGATAACCTCCTTGATATTAAGGGATTCTTTGTTGATGTTTAATTCTTTTTTCTCTAATTTAGAAATCCGCAACACATTCTCAACCTGGGCATGCATTCGTTTATTTTCATCTTTGATCATTTGCAGGTATTTAAATACCTTTTCCTTATCAATTATTATTTTTGGGTTTTTTATAGCATCTAAAGCCAAATTAATCGTTGCAATAGGTGTTTTAAACTCATGCGTCATATTATTAATAAAATCGGATTTTATTTCGGAAATATGACGTTGACGAATCAATTGATTTAAAGCACTTGAATAAGCAATAATAATAATTAGTGTAAATATGATTGACAACAAAGTTATTCCAACAAGATCTGACAACAAGAACTTCTTTTTGTTAGGAAATGTAACCAATAATTGGTATTTATTATTCACTTCATTATCGGCAAAAATAGGGATTGAATACGATGTGTTTTTATCGTATCTAAAACCTTCCGATTTTACTTTTGTGGCCAGTCCATTGCTGTAAATTCCAAACTCAAATGGAGTATTGACTCCATATTCTTCCAATTCATTCTTTAACAATTTATGCAAGGTGAATTTTGAAACCCGCTCTTGTATTGACATTGCTGAAGCAATATCTTTAAAGAAAATTTCAAACTGTGCGTTGTCCAAAATATCAAGGTTTCCCGATTTTTCAATCTTAACATCCGGAATCAAGTTTTGTTGAATACTGGAATTGTCAATTTTCTTATTGTTATAAACCTCAGTAACTCGCTTGGAATTAAAGCTTTTAAATTTTACACTATCTAATTTTTTATCAAAGAACGTAGGAGATATATTATAATCTTCAGAAATTATGCTATTTGAATATACGATTGTTTTATTGGTTCTGTGATTCTTTTGAACGTAATAAAACTCTAGTAAATCATTTTTCTGTGGAATTTTTCCGGTGCTATCTTTATACTTATTGTATTTATCATAAAAACTGTATGCTTCTTGTTTTTGAAGTTTAGTGGCAACATTGCCCATAACTTGTTTTACATGAAATTTAAATTGTTCATCATTGTTTTTTAACGAGGTATTAAACCAATATACTTGAACCAAAATTATCCCTATCAAGGATAAACTCATCAGTACTAGAAGTATTCTAAAAAAGAATTTATTCATCTATACAAAATTAGTATTTTAACAATATAATTAATAATAAATTAACCAAAGATTAACAACAAAGACTAAGATTATTGAATCTTCAAAATTTTAAGAATTCTAGCTACTTCTGATTTTGTAATTTCAGGATATATATTTTCAATAACAAAGTCACTTTTACCAAAGCGTTGGTCATCGGTCCATTGCATATTTATTCTTTTCAAAACATTTTCACGAGAAGTTTTATCCCGCTGAATTACTCTTTCAATTCTCGTTTCCAATGGTGCAGTAACCGTTATAATTTTGTCACAATCTTTATAACTCCCGCTTTCAAATAAAATTGCGGTCTCATAAATCACAAATGGTGAATTCTTATGATTCAAAATCCAATTACCAAAATGTTTTTTTACGGCAGGATGAATAATGCCATTGAGTTGTTTCAATTTATCGGAATTGCTAAAAACAATTTCAGCTAGCTTTTGACGATTTAAAACTCCATTTTCGAAAATGGAACTGCCAAATATTTTTTCAATTTCTCTAAGAATTTCTGGAGATTGCATGATTTTACTTGCCTCATCATCGGCGATGTAAACAGGAATACCTGCCGCAATAAAATGATTTGCTACAGTGGTTTTTCCACTACCAATTCCACCAGTTAAACCAATTATTTTCTTCATATTATTTTTTGAAAAACAATTCCGGAAAAGCTTTTTGGGGATTTTGTTTGAGAAGTATGATTTTAAAAAAAGACACCAAAAAACCTGTTCCGTAACCGTAAAATTGTTTCCAAACAGCTACCACCGATAAATACCCAATTTTCAAGCTTTTGTTTTGGTAGGTTGAAATTAAAAAAACCAATAGAAAATAAATGAAATACAGTTGAAGTAGTAAATCATAATTAAAAATCAACAATACTAATCCAGCAAGCAATCCCATTATAAAAACCGATGGGAAGAAAAAAGTAAGTTTGGTGTACTGAGGATACCAACTATTCAAAATAGGTCTTGCTTTACCAAATTTATTGACCTGAATTGAAAATTTATCCCAATCAATTCTTCTTTTGTGATAAACGTATGCTTTTGGAAAAAGTTTAGTCTCAAAACCCAAATTCCATAAACGGAATGACAAATCGGGATCCTCACCTGGGTGAATATTCCCAAAACCATTGGAGGTTTCAAAGGCTTTTCGCGACAATCCCATATTAAAACTTCTGGGTTGAAATTTATCAATTTTTTCGGAACCACCTCTAATTCCGCCAGTTGTAATAAAAGAAGTCATCGCAAAATTAATTGCTTTTTGAATATCCGAAAAACTGCTCAAAGCTTTGTCTGGACCTCCAAAACAATCAACATAACTTTTTTTCAAAGCATTGGAAACTTCGGTCAAATATTCTTTTGGAATAATACAATCAGAATCAAAAATAATGAAATAATCACCTTTAGCCTTTTTCATCCCATAGTTTCTAGAATCTCCAGGACCTGAGTTTTCCTTGTAATAATAAGAAATTGTTAGTTTATCTTCATACTTCTGTATCAACTCTTCACACTTTACCGAAGAACCGTCCTCTACAATAACAATTTCAAAATTTTCATTATAGTCTAATTTTAACAAACTTTCTAAAAGTTCGTTAACCTCATCTGGGCGATTGTAAACTGGAATGATTAACGAAAATAACATAATCTTGGATTAAGGTGTGAGGTTTTTTACTCTATGATATTAAACAAAGATAAACTTATACATAAAAAAACCATCACGATAAACATAATGGTTTTTCAAAATTTCAATGTTTTTTCAACCTATTTATTTCCAAAAGTATAATTAGGCAATACTGGATACACTTACCATTTCGTGAGCGTCTGCCAAATAATCCACTCCTTCGAATCCAAAACCAAACAGGTTAAGAAAATCTTGTTTGTACCCTTGTAAATCCCCTATTTCAGATAAAGATTCGGTAGTGGCTTGCAACCATAATTTGGCTACTTTTTCTTGAACATCAGGCCTCATTTCCCAATCGTCAATTCGGACTCTGCCTTTTTCATCCGTCGGAATTGGTTTACCTGTATACAATCTTTCTTGAAACAACCGTTGAATTTGTTCAATGCAGCCTTCATGAATTCCTTCTTCCTTCATTATCTTGTACAACAACGAAATATATAAAGGAATAACCGGAATCGCAGAACTTGCTTGTGTTACCAATGCTTTATTCACGGAAACATACGCTTTTCCTTGAATTGATTCCAGACTTTCAGTGATTGCAAAAGCAGTTGCTTCAAGATGATCCTTGGCACGACCGATAGTTCCTTTTCTATAAACAGCTTCGGTCAGTGATGGTCCAATATAAGAATAAGCTACCGTTGTAGCTCCCGGAGCAAGGAGGTTTTCCGTTTTCAAAGCATCAATCCACATAGCCCAATCCTCACCACCCATAACAGCAACAGTATTGGCAATATCATCACCTTGACAAGGTTCAATACTGATTTCAGACACAGTTCCAGAATGAAAATCAACGGTTTTGTTGGTAAAAGTACTTCCTATAGGTTTCAAAACCGAACGATGCAAAACACCCGTAACCGGATGTTGTCGAACAGGAGAAGCCAAACTATAAATCACTAAATCTATTTTACCTAAATCAGCTTTAATCAAATCTATAGTTTGTTGTTTAATTTCATTTGAAAATGCATCACCATTTATACTTTTTGCATACAATCCTACTTTGTGGGCTTCATTTTCAAAAGCTGCCGAATTATACCAACCTGGAGATGCTGTTCTACCTTCAACTGGAGGTTTCTCAAAAAAAACGCCAATAGTAGCTGCTCCGGAACCAAAAGCACTTGTGATTCTGGAAGCCATACCAAATCCGGTTGAGGCACCAATTACCAAAACTTTTTTTGCGCCTTCAATATGTCCTTTTGATTTTACGTATTCAATTTGATTTTTAACGTTTTGCTCGCATCCTTTTGGGTGAGATGTCAAACAAATAAATCCTCTCATTCTTGGCTCTATAATCATATTTGGTTATTCGTTAATTTGGTTATTATTTTTGTTTTTTAAGTTGGCAAATATAAAATATTTCTTCAGTTCAACAAGGCTTTTGCATGGTTTAATGCCGAATCAGAAACTACGGTTCCAGATAACATTTCTGCGATTTCAATTACTCTTTCAGCATTGGATAACAATTTCAATTCAGATTGTGTATCCTCGCCAACGGTTGACTTAGAAACTTTAAAATGGGTCTTTCCTTTTGCTGCAATTTGAGGCAAATGAGTGATGGCAAAAATTTGCATTTTATGGCTCATTTCTTCCATAATTTCACCCATTTTAATGGCGATTTCGCCAGACACACCCGAATCTATTTCATCGAAAATCAAGGTGGGAAGTTTTGAATATTGAGCTAAAATCGCCTTTACGGCCAGCATAATTCTTGACATTTCTCCGCCTGAAGCCACTTTTTTCAACAATCCGAAATCAGTTCCTTTATTCGCCGAAAACAAAAACTGAAGTTCATCCTTACCATTTTCGAAATAGTTTGAAGTGGAATTGACATTAATTTTAAAACGTACATTAGGCATTCCCAAAGTTTCTAAAATGGCAATTAGTTTCTGCGATAAAACCGGAATAGACTCTAATCTGTTTTTATGAATAGTCACAGACAAATCGTCTAATGCATTTATTTTTTGTTGGATTGAAATGGTCAAAGACGAAATTTCTTCTTGCAAATTTCCGTTTTCTAAAAGTGCGTTTTCTAAATTGGTTTGAATTTCCAATAATTCATCAACGGAAGCAACTTGGTGTTTCTTTTGCAAATTATAGATCAATTGCAACTTTTGGTTGATGAATTCCAATTGTTCGGGGTCGTTGACCAATTTTTCGCAACACCGATTCAACTCCTCCGAAATATCATCAAATTCAATCATTAAACTTGTAATTCTTTCCAACAAAGAAAAATATTCAGGAGAAAAAGAAGCGATTTTTTGTAAAGAAACTTTGATTTCTTTCAAATTGTGCAACACACCTATTTGTTCTTCATTTGCTATAACCAAGGATTTATCAATAGATTCTTTTATAATTTCGACATTGTTCAATTTTTCAAAATCGGCTTCAAGAGATTCTTGTTCGCCTGACTTCAATTGGGCAAAAATTAATTCATCCAATAAAAAGGTGTTGAATTCCTGTTCTTTGGCAAATTCAGCTTGCTTTTTAAGAAAAGCATTTAATTTGGACTTGTCTGATTTATAGCTTTTTAAAAGCAATTGATATTGCAAAACAAACTCTTGATTATTGGCAATGGCGTCAATAATTTCGAATTGTACTTTCTCTTGCGATAGTTCTTGGGTTTGATGTTGCGAATGAATATCAATCAAAAAAAGACCCAATTCCTGTAATTCTTGGAGATTTACCTGACTATCATTGATAAAAGCCCTTGACTTTCCCGAAGATAGAATTTCGCGACGAATAATCGTTTCGTCTTCATAATCTAAATCGTTGGCTTCAAAAAATGGAATTAAATTATATTTTGAGATGTCAAAATGAGCTTCAATAATACATTTCTCTCCCTTATTTTTCAGAGAACTTAAGTCGGCTCTTTTCCCTAAAACCAAACCTAACGCCCCTAAAATTATCGATTTACCCGCCCCAGTTTCACCAGTGATAATTGAAAAACCTCTCGAAAAATCGATAGCCAATTTTTCTATCAAAGCATAATTTTTTATCGAAAGGGAAGTTATCATTTATTAAATTTTCATGAGTAAGTGCTACTATGTTCTTGAATAGAAAATCAATTAATATTTAATCGACGACCATTTGCTAGAATTCAAAGGTGAAATTCTATTTAAATTATCCACTAAATCGGTAATGGAAATAGTGGGCCCACCTGAAAAGATAGAAACTATTTCATCCGATTTGGCATCAAAAAACACTCGCGTCAAAAAAGCGTTTGGTCTAGTTGCATTAAGTTTCGAAAGATTAAGCAATGACTTTTTAATTTTTTCTTTGGATGCTTTCAAATCTTGATTCATCAAATCCAAACCATTATGGTAATCATACATAGTTTGTCTCACTTCGCGAAATGTTGGAGATAACAAATCGTTTATCAAAAAATATCGGCTTTGATTTCCATCAGCTTGGGTCCAGCCTTTATACCCCGACTGTTGAGCAACATTTGAGATGTTTTGGGCAGTTTCGAAATACGTATTTCCGGATTCAGCCACAAAACTATCAGCGTCCATACCCAAAATTACATAGCTATAAAAAGAAATTACAGAAACCAAATTTGATTCAAAAGCTGTAGGGTTATAGTTCAAACTTTCGAATTCGGCATATTTAAAGCTAAAATCCTTATCATTAAAGTTTAAAATTGGCGAAGCATAAGACGAGTTGTGTATTGGTCTAGAAGATTGCACTTGAATAGTGGCCACAAACTGATCCGAATTATTTGATGAAAAAGTGATGTACATCGAACAATTAATTTTCTCATTTTGCTTGAAAGTCTGGCTAGTCCACTGCGTTCTATTTACAAATTCATTTAACGCTGTTTCCAGTGTTTTGAAAACCGACTGGTTTGCATTGGTTAGTTTTTGTGCATTGACTGTTACTGTGCAATTCAACTCTTGTGCTTGGCTAAAACTAAAAATTAGGACTAAAAATAAACTTAAAATGTTACGCATAATGTGCTATTAATTTGTTTAATATATCATTGGCTACCGCTTCTTTCGGTTTTAATTTCATGGATTCTACCTTGAAATTTTTATCAATAAAAGTTATTTTATTGGTTGACTTTCCAAAACCGGCTCCTTCATCCTGTAAAGAATTAAGCACAATCAAATCTAAGTTTTTTTTCTGGATTTTCAGCTTTGCATTTTCTATTTCATTTTCGGTTTCCAAAGCGAACCCTATTAAGAACTGATTCTTTTTAATTTCACCCAAGGATGCCAGAATATCTTTCGTTTTTTCGAGTTCGATAGTGAAATCATCCGCGTCTTTTTTAATTTTTTGAAGCGACGCATTCTTTGGTTTATAGTCCGCTACAGCAGCTGCCGCAATCACCACATCGACATTATCAAAATACTGATGACAGGCATCATACATTTCTTGAGCCGATACAACACGAATCACTTTTACTAAATTATTCTCAATTTTTAAATGAGAAGGTCCGGTAACTAAAACCACAGAAGCTCCATGATTAGCGGCACTTTGCGCAATATCAAAACCCATTTTCCCGGAAGAATGATTTCCTATAAAACGCACAGGATCTATAGCTTCGTATGTTGGACCGGCTGTAATTAGTATTTTTTTTCCTTTAAGGGGTAATCTACTTTCTATATCTGCTTCTAGAAAAGAAACAATATGTTCTGGCTCAGCCATTCGTCCTTCTCCCGACAAACCACTTGCCAATTCACCACTTTCAGCAGGAATAATGGTATTTCCATAGTGTTTCAATTTTTTAAAACTTTCCAAAGTAGAAGGATGTGCATACATATCCAAGTCCATTGCCGGGGCAAAATATACGGGGCATTTTGCCGATAAATAAGTAGCTATTAAAAGATTGTCACAAGTACCGTTTGCCATTTTTGACAATGTATTTGCAGTTGCGGGCGCGACAAGCATAAAATCTGCCCAAAGACCTAACTCAACATGGCTGTTCCATATTTCGTTCTCACTGTCTTCTTCATAAAAGCTGGAATAAACTGGATTTTTTGATAAGGTGGATAACGTCAGAGGCGTTATAAAATCCTTAGAAGCAGGTGTCATTATCACTTGGACATGCGCACCTGCTTTTATAAAAAGTCGAACTAATGTAGCTGTTTTATAAGCTGCAATTCCACCGGAAATACCCAGTAAAATTTTCTTTCCGCTTAAAACTGACATTGTAAATAATTATTTATTTCCTTCTCTATGGTAGATTTTACCTTCTAACCATTCTTGAACCGCCAAAGCATGTGGCTTAGGTAGTTTTTCGTAAAACTTAGACACCTCAATCTGTTCCTTGTTTTCAAAAACTTCCTCAAGACTGTCATTGTAAGTAGCAAATTCTTCTAGTTTTTCAGTCAATTCCTTTTTAATTTCAGAATTAATTTGATTTGCTCTTTTAGCCATAATTGTTATAGCCTCATATACATTACCTGTTGGCTCTTCAATAACATTTTTATTATATGTTATTGTGTTTACTGGAGCATTTGTCTTTCTTAAATCCATTGCTTAATTTATTTAGTTAAATTTTGTATTTTTTTTTCAATTTGAACCAACATTTGGTCAGCTTTATATCTATATTGGGTATCTGCTTTAAATTTTACCAAATTTGAGTAGGCAATTTTAGCCACATTTAGTCGTTCTTCCATTTTTGAAGGAACACTATTTATTGCTAATTGGAAAGCTGAATCATATTTATAAAACAAAGCACTTTCCTTGAATGGAGTTCCAGGATAATCCGCTATAAAGTTGTCAAAAGCCACTAATGCTGCTTTGTAATCCATAACAGTATTGTATCCCTTTGCATTTTCATATACTTTCTTCTCGATTTTTTCATTTAATGCTTTCAGCGTTTTATTGGCTTCCGGCAAATTTGTTGAATTTGGATAGGAATCGATAAAGGCTTGTAACTTATCAATTGCTTTGAAAGTATCCGTTTGATCCAAGCTATATACCGGTGAAAGCATCGAGAAACTTTTCGCGCCTAAAAAAGCGGCTTCTTCTATTTTTTCGCTTTTTGGGTAACCCGAAACAAAACTTTCAAACTGGTATCCGGCCAAATAGTATTGTTTTGTTTTAAAATAAGACTGTGCATACATATAAAATAATTTTTCTGCTTGTGGTTTTCCTCTGTAAGACGGGGCCATTTGTTCAAAAAGTCGGATTGCTTTAGAATATTTTCCTGACTCATACAATTTAGTAGAAACATCAAATTTAAGGGCAACATCTTCGGTTTTTAAAGCCTTTTGATATTCGTTACAAGAGTAAAAAAGAACTACAACAAGTGATAAAGTTACTATTTTTTTTACCATTAGTATTGATTTTTTTGTTTGTGATCCGAGCCCGTAATGGGAACGGATGGAATAATCTTCAATTTCCCTTTTTTGACTTTTACAATGATTTTATGAATTATTGCCCACTTTCATAAAATCTACCGAAAATCTGAGTGCAAATTTAGGTATTTAATTAGCTACTACAAAATATATTTTTAGCTAAAAACAAGGTCTTTTTTAGGCTAATTTGTTCATTTCATTGACAAATTGATCAATTCTGCTAGCCAATGAATCATCAACTTTTACTAATGGTAGACGAACCGTATTTTCGGCTATTCCCATTGAATGGAACACCTGCTTGATTCCAGCAGGATTGCCTTGCTCGAAAATCATATCAATACTATCCAACAAAAGATAATGTGTTTTGAAGGCATCATCGACTTTTCTGTTCAATCCCAAGCGTATCATTTCGGAAAATTCTTTTGGAAAACCTTGTCCAATTACAGATATAACACCAGATCCACCCGCTAAAACCATTGGCAAAGCAATCATATCATCACCTGAAAGCACGAGGAAATCTTTTGGTTTATTTTTCAACAACTGCATCGCCTGGACCATATCCCCTGCCGCTTCCTTTACAGCAATGATGTTTTTGAAATCATTTGCTAATCGCATAACTGTTGACGGCAACATGTTGCTCCCTGTTCTACTAGGAACATTATACAAAATAACCGGAATTGTGGAAGCCTCTGAAATGGCTTTAAAATGCCGGTATACTCCTTCTTGAGTTGGCTTGTTATAATAAGGTGATATTGATAGAATTGCGGCGAATGGTGATAAATCTCTATTTTTAAGTTCCTCTACAACTTCCATCGTATTGTTTCCACCTACTCCTAGTACCAAAGGCAACCTTCCATTGTTAGCATCAACTATGGTCTGAATCACAAATTCCTTTTCATCCTCTGACATCGTTGCGTTTTCGGCTGTCGTTCCCATCGCTACCAAATATTCAACTCCTCCATCAATAGAAAAATTTACTATTCTTATTAATGCTTCTGTATCAATTGAAAAATCTTTTCTAAAAGGAGTTGCAAGGGCAACGCCTGTGCCTATTAATGATTGCATAATCTGGTTTAAATTTTGTTTAATATTTTTAAATACCTGAATAATTCATGAACAAAAACTTTATAATTCTCGGCATTGGTATTTATCATTAAATGATTCAATCTCTTGTCTACGGATGAAAAACCAACTTTAAATTGAGCTTTCGAATTGTGAGTAATCATTAGTAAAATTGCCTTTTCTACATCGTAATAGCTAATCAATAAATCAAATTTCTCATTGATAAAATCATTTATTGCTGGGGTGGTAATTTCCGCTTTCCAATCAAGGTGCTTAATACTAAATGTGGGTTGCGTATATACCTCATTTTTTTTTAATTTGTCCTTGTAAACAATAACTTTAATGTCACTTTCTAAAATCCCATTACTCATTAATTCTTTTACCAAGGCATCCTTTTCAAAAAAATAACTTTCATCAATCAGCAATCCAATCGTCTTTATCGATGAAGCAGAAGTATTAAACTTGACATTATGTAAATTATTTTTTAGGATTCTTTTTAAAAAATAATCTTTTATAAAATTTAAAAACATAGGCTTATACTAGGTTACAAAATTAATTAATTAAGTTTCACTTGAGAGGGTAAATCTAAAAAAGTATAACGGTGTTTTGAAACTTTTTGTTATATTCTTAACATTCGCGTCTGTTATTTTTAACTAGAGACAAAGCAATTCCGTTTTTAAATTCCTGGAGAAATGAATACTGATTGAACGAAAACCTAACTAATTAATAGCTTCGATTGTATGAAAAAAGAAAAAAAACAACAAAATAGAACATATAATCTATAGCATTCTCTTTCTGTATTCCGAAAGTACTTGATCCATAACCCACGAAGTTCTGGCACCTGAAACCGCAGTTGATTTACAAGGGTCATTACCCAGAAGTTCTTGAACTACACTTTCGATCATAGGCTGCTGGATATGTTCAGGATTCTTTATTGTAATTTCCTCCACAACTCCATCCTTATTTTCTACAATTATTGTTGAATCATCGAAGGTCGTAAAGGAAATTTTTCCTTTATCTCCCACTATCTCACAATTATCAAATCTTTTGTAGCTAGCGAAATTCCATATCCCGGTTCCGTGTATTCCATTCTCGAACAAAAAGGACATAGAAACAGCATCTTCTGCTGGATACGCATTTTGTTGTGAAGAAGCATGTCCTTTTACCGACACAATCGGTCCAAACAAAAAATCTAGAAAATCCAATGTATGACAAGCTAAGTCCACAAAAACACCTCCACCTGATATTTCTGGACGAACAGTCCAAGGCAGTTCATTAGGATTCTGATATCGAGATTCCAACGGCTGGTATAAAACACAACTTACATGTCTTGGAGTTCCAATGACTTTGTCTTTGAAAATTAGCTCGTGTATCTTCAAAAAACGAGGTAAACTGCGTCTATAATAAGCCACAAACAGGGGAACATTATTCGATTTACAGGCGCTTATCATTTCGTTACATTCTTCAAAATTAAGTGCCATCGGTTTTTCCACATAAACCGGTTTTCCGGCTTTGGCACACAAAAGCGTATATTCTTTATGGGAAGAAGGCGGCGTTGCAATATAAACAGCGTCAACTTCTGGATTATTGATTAATTCATTGGCATCAGTGTACCAAAAAGGCACCTGATGTCGTTTTGCATAATCCTCAGCCAATATTGGATTTCTCCTCATTACAGCAACCAATTGGGAGTTTTTTGCCTTTTGAAATCCAGGCCCACTCTTCATTTCTGTAACATCACCACATCCTATAATACCCCACTTAATTGTTTTCATTTTTTGCTTTAATTATTTAAATTATTGTTCCTGCCTTAATTATTTTTAGAAAAAAAAATTAAAACGTGTCCCCACACGTAAATAAATAAAATTTAATTTAACTTCGCAAACTATTAGTAGTTTATATACCCTTAAGTTAAAAAGAACTGTCTAGTAAGGCACAAAACAAAAAAGTCAATATTCTCATTTTTAAATTATTGAACTTTTATATGCCATTATTTGTATTATTCTTTTTTACATTAATAAGTTATAAAATTAATTAGTCACTTATTATTTAGATATTTGATAAAAATATTAAAAACCGATTAAAAAAATTAATTTAAACAAAAACATTTTAAAATGTCAACATCTTACGAAACAAGATACGCATCCAGTCCCCAAGCAGTTAAACGCTATGACACCTCGCAATTAAGAGCCGAATTTTTGATTGACAATCTGATGGAAGAAGGCAAAATAACCCTTACTTATTCTCATTACGATCGTTATATTGCAGGTTCTGCAGTGCCTCTAACACCCCTAACCCTTGATACTATTGACCCGCTTAAATCCGGTTACTTTTTAGAGCGAAGGGAATTAGGAATAATAAATGTGGGCGGAAATGGAACTGTTATCGCCGATGGAATTTCTTATGAATTAGGTTTCAAAGATGCATTATATATAGGAAGCGGCAACAAAGAAATTATTTTTAAAAGTGCCGATGCTAAAAATCTAGCGAAGTTTTACTTGAATTCGGCTCCTGCACACACAAATTATCCTTCTAAAAAAGTAAGCCTTGCTGAAGCAAATAAATTACAATTGGGCTCCATGGAAACGGCTAATCACCGTACTGTAAACCAAATGATTATTGGCGGAGTGGTTACTACTTGCCAGTTACAAATGGGAATGACCGAATTGAAAGTAGGTAGCGTTTGGAATACAATGCCTGCACATGTGCATGACCGCAGAATGGAAGTATACTTCTATTTAGATATTCCTGAAAATCAAGCTGTTTGTCATTTTATGGGTGAAGCGCAAGAAACAAGACACATTTGGATGAACAACCATCAAGCGGTTATTTCACCACCTTGGTCCATTCACTCCGGTTCAGGAACTTCTAACTATACCTTTATTTGGGGAATGGCAGGAGAGAATTTAGACTATGGAGATATGGATGTTTGTAAAATAAATGAATTAAGATAAATTAGTAACTATTAAATAATAAATTATTATGTCGATTAACCTATTTGATTTAACAGGAAAAACAGCACTTATTACGGGAGGTGTTCATGGTTTAGGAATGGCGATGTCCAAAGGATTGGGTCACGCTGGAGCTAAAATTGTTGTAAACGATCTTTCACAGCAAGCCTTAGATAATGCAGTTGCCGAATACAAATCTGTTGGGATAGAAGCTCATGGATATGTTTTTGATGTAACCGACGAGGCCGCAGTAATTGCCAGTATAAAAAAGATTGAAGCTGAAGTGGGACCAATCGATATTTTGATAAACAACGCTGGTATCATCAAAAGAACCCCAATTATTGAAATGGAAGTTGCCGATTTTGCAGCTGTAATAAATGTTGATTTAATAAGTCCGTTTATTGTTTCTAAAAATGTTGCCAAAGGAATGATTCAACGCGGAGGAGGTAAAATCATTAACATTTGTTCTATGATGAGCGAATTGGGCAGAGATTCTGTAAGTGCTTATGCCGCCGCAAAAGGGGGCTTGAAAATGCTTACTAAAAACATGGCTACGGAATGGGCAAAGTTTAACATTCAAACTAATGGTATTGGTCCTGGTTACTTTGCAACTAGCCAAACGGCCCCAATAAGAGTGGATGGACATCCATTTAACGATTTTATAATTAGTAGAACTCCTGCTGCCAGATGGGGTGACCCTGAAGATTTACAAGGCGCCGCAATTTTTTTATCCTCTAAAGCTAGTGATTTTGTTAATGGCCATATTCTTTATGTAGATGGAGGGATTTTGGCTACGATCGGAAAACCGTCCAATGAACTATAATACATAAACTGTCATGCGCAGACATAGACTTTTATTGACCATACTCGTTGCAGGTACTTTTGTTTCCTATTCCCAAAAAGCAGAAAGAAACAAAATAATTACCGTATCCAATTGTTCAAATATTGAAAGGGAATTTGAAACGGTATCACTATCTAAAGAATCTCTGGCCATAAACAGCCCTGATAAGTTGGAGCAATATGGCGTTAGAGAAATTGGGACAACTAATTTTTTGATAACCCAATGCGTTGATGAAGATGGTGACGGCATTTCGGATTTTTTGCTATTCCAGCCAAAAATAATGGCACATTCCAATAAAAAACTGGAACTTATCCGTACTTCTGATGTACTAAAAGCAAGTGAAAATTGGTGTTATTCGAGATTTGTTCCCGAAAGAACCGATGATTATGCCTGGGAAAACAACAAAGTAGCTTTTAGAACCTACGGCCCTGTTGCCCAAAAAATGAAGGAAGACAAAGTCAAAGGAGGAACATTAACAAGCGGGATTGATGCCTGGTTAAAAAGAGTAGAGTATCCAATCCTAAACAAATGGTATGAAAAATATACCAATGGAACCGGTACGTACCACAAAGATACTGGTGAGGGTTTAGACAATTTTCATGTTGGAGACAGTCGTGGAATTGGTGGTGTTGCCATAAAAGTGGACAGTGTATACTATTTTTCCAAAAATTTTACCACTTGGAAAACCATTACGACAGGCCCTATTCGAACAAGCTTTATTTTGACTTATGCTGACTGGGATGCAGCCGGAAATAAAATCTCGGAGGTGAAACACATCAGCTTGGATTATGGTAGCTTCCTTTCGAAATTCGAAATTTCAGTATCAGGAACCAAGACGCTTTCAACAGGAATTACCTTGCATGAAAATAATGGAAAAACCGAAGGTAATCTTAAAGAAGGCTGGATCGATTATTGGCAACCTCTTGATGATTCTGAATTGGGAACTGGGATTGTCTTCCCAAAAAAAACAGACATTAGCTTTGAAAAATACATAAATTCAAATAAAGAACTGTGTAATTTGTATGCTACCCTAAAAGTAAAGAACAACAAAGTGATTTATTATTCTGGTTTTGGGTGGAAAAAACAAGGCGCGTTTACCACAAAAGAAGCTTGGGAAAAGTATCTTGGTGAGTTTGCCCAGAAAATAAACAATCCGATTACTGTTAAAATAAAATAGCAAACTATATTGCTTCTTAAAATAAAATCCCGAAGTTTCTTTTGAAACTTCGGGATTTTATTATATACAAAAATTTTTTTTATTCCCAGTCATCGGTTCTAAAAGAAGAAGCAGGCAACATGTTGTTATCAAATAAAGTCCCAATAAACCAGTTACTCCATCCATACCGCACGGCCACTGGAATTTTCACTTCTTCACTCGACACCTTAATTTGTTTGCGATTGATAATTTCTGCTTTCGCAGGATAAAATATTTTGTCTGCTCCGGCTATTTGAAAGTTGCTCAATGCCACTTCGGGCGAATACAATCCTGTTTCAGCATTGTCAAAACTTACAATCAAAGCCCCTTCTTTTTCTGTCATGGCTTTATAAACGGGTCCTAAATAATCGACATCTTTCATGTCATACGTTTTATGGAGTGCCGCAAAAAGCAATCGTTCTGCCACTTCTTTCTTTCTGGGGGGATGAATGGTTGCATCTGAGCCAATATCTGCTGTCACCACCATAGCAGAATTAGGAATAATGTCCGAAGATTTAAGTTGGGCCTCTCGGAGCAATTGTGAACTGCTTTTGTCGTCATATTTATTAGGGGCAATTTGCACATAGTAGAACGGAAAATCGCCGATATTCCATTTACTGCGCCAGTCCTTTACCATTTCTGGGAGTAACTTTTGATAGACCTTTGGCTCATCCCGATTGGTTTCTCCCTGATACCAAAGAACTCCTTTAATAGTATAAGAAGTAATCGGGTTAATCATGGCATTAAATATAGCCGAGGGCATTCTTTTGTATCTCTCCGTAGTATCCGTTTTTCTATTGTTTTTTTCCAAATTAAGATTCATCGTTTCCTTACTGATCCAGGGTTGAATCCTCGTTCCTCCCCAAGAGGTCATTATCAATCCTACAGGAACATCCAAAATTTCTTGTAATTGCTTTCCGTAAAAATAGGCAATGGCACTAAAATCTTTGGTAGTTTCGGGTGATGCTTTATCCCATTTTTTGTATTTAGGTATTGAATCCAAAGCGGTAGGTGAACCATTTTCACCAATAGAAAACAATCTAATTTTATCATTAGTGGAAGTTGAAATCACCTTGTTCCCCTCATAAGTGGGTTGTCCGGTATACCCTTTAAGCGGTTGACGCATGTTAGATTGCCCAGAACAAACCCATACTTCTCCAAATAAAATATTCTCTAGCTTGATGTTTGATTCGGCACTTTTGAAATGGATTGTTTGTGGTTCTTTGCTTGAGGTAGTTAAAACAAAAATCTCCCAACGTCCGTTTTCATTTGGAATCACCGTTACACTTTTAGTCAACCAACTAGTTTTAATAATTATTTTTTCGGCTGGTTTTGCCCAACCCCATAATTTAACCGTGGCATTGCGTTGCAACACCATATTCGAGGAAAGAATCTCTGGTAATTTGATTTTAGCAAAACTAACCTGGATAGAAAACAGATAAACAATTGCAACAAAGGTCAAAAATGTTTTTTTCATATTATTTCTTTTTGGGGTCCGTTACTCCTTCTGTTATTGAAAAATCAGCAAAACGTACCGCTTCTTCTCTCAAATCAGCCACTTTTTTCAAACTACGGTATATCCCCCATTTGGGTCTAATAAAATTATTGTCAGGTCGTATCGTTTCTAAATTAAGGTTGCTATACGATAGCAATTCCTTTCCGTCTTTTATTCTTTTTATGACAACCGAATAAGTGCCGTTCGCTCCCACTTTTATCACCTCGGTAATTTGAACCCAAATTCCTTCGAGTTCTGAGATGTTCATACTGGCAACAATAGCTTCGTTATTATGAACCACATTGAATTGATTGACCGTTGCCTTCTTGGCCGTTAAGGTAAAAATAGGCATGTCTTGAGACCCGCCCACCGCTTTTATTTGGTGCAAGTGCGTAAAATTACTGGAAGGCTGAAATCCTTTTGGTAGTTTAAATTTCCATTGGTAAGTAATAGTTTCGCCTAGAGTTCCTTTCAAATTATCTGGAGAACCTTCATAGGTTTTAATTTCTACCCTTTGCTTTTGAGCTACATCAGTGACTGGTTCATTGTCCGTTGAAGTAGTCTTATCCGCATTAATGTAATTGATATGAGAATAGAATTCGAACACATTTTCTTTTAAATCGGCATCCCAAACTTCGGCAATGTGCCTTCCAAAAGAGGCATGATTTCCTAATTTATTATGATCAGGTGCTTCGACTGCTGATTTTCCAGGTGCCAAAACACTACTGATTAATTCGTATGTTTCTCCAGGTCCATCAGCTTTTAAAACTACTTGGGAATAAGATAAAAAGGGAATTATAAATAGTATTAATAAATATTGTTTAATCTTGTTCATTGATTTTTTCATTTGTGAATGTATACTTTATGTGTTTTAAAATTATAATTAACCCATTGGGTGCAATTATTCAAAACGTCTGTTCGATTGTTTTTTGTGTAGTAAAACGGAACAAAAAATGCCTGTCTGCGACAGGCAGATATCGAGAACCGTCTTTAGTCAAATTTTCCTTATTCTCGATACGATCCCGCTCAAAAGCGAGATCACTAGAACTGACGAAAAATTATCATCAAAAACTAATTACACCCAACAGTTAATTAATATTATTTAAAGGCTTCTAAACTAGAAAGAAATTGAAATATGGAGGTATTTATCTCCTCGTTTTTTTCTTTGTCAAACTTGCCGTGTCCTCCTCCTTGAACTGTGATAAATTCCGATTTTACGCCTAGCTCCTGTAATTTTTTGTACAAATCAACCGATTGTTGGTAAGGAACTATTGGATCAACATTACCGTGTATAATGAAAATCGGCGGACTATTTTTGGTTACGTATGAAATAGGTGAAACCGATTTAATAAATTCGTTATCATTCGATTTATCACCTAGCCAAAGTTTAGGGGATGAACTTTTATGCTCAGGACCATAAGTCCAATCCCACACATCCATAATGCCGTATTTATCAATAATTGCTGCTACTTTTATATTTTCTGTTCCTAGACAATTAGTATCAAAACGTCGATCATTGCCAAGTAACCCTCCCATTAAAGCAAGATGCCCACCAGCGCTTCCTCCCATAATAACAATTTTGTTGGGATCAATATTGAGTTGTTTTGCATTATTAATTATGTACATTAACATACAACGAGTATCTTCAATCGCAGCTGGCGCTGATGCTTGTCCAGATAATCGATATTCCATATTAGCAACAGCAAAACCAGCTTTAAAATAAGGACTAAATCCCCCTTGGGTTTCTTTGACTCCTGATTTCCAGCCACCACCGTGAATATTAATTATTATAGGGGTTGGCTTTACGGCATTCAAAGAAAGGTAAAGATCGGCTCTGCCTTCCCAATCCATCACTTTAGTATAAACAACAT
>CAZHVE010000001.1:0-132300 GCA_964535705.1 uncultured Flavobacterium sp. | reverse complement strand
GAGTTGGTATTTTGGACCTTCAGATTATAAAACATTAAAACATTATGATAAAAATCTAGAAAAAATTATTCCATTAGGTTGGGGCATTTTTGGATGGATCAATATGTTTATTTTCATTCCATTATTTGGTTTTTTAAGTACAACTTTAGGTCTTTCCTTGGGAATTGCAATTATTATCTTTACGATTTTGATCAAAATTGCAATGTCGCCTATTACATTTAAATCATTCTTGTCACAAGCAAAAATGAAAGTGCTGCGTCCTGAAATTACTGAATTGGGAGAAAAATTCAAAAAAGATCCAATGAAGAAACAACAGGAAACAATGAAGTTATACAACAAGGCAGGTGTAAATCCTATGGCAGGTTGCATTCCGGCTTTGATTCAAATTCCGTTTATGTATGCATCATTTCAGTTTTTCCCTTCGGCATTTGAGTTGAGACAAAAAGGATTTCTTTGGGCAGATGACTTGTCTTCTTTTGACGAAGTAATAAAATTGCCTTTCCATGTTCCTTTATATGGTGATCACATCAGTTTGTTTCCGGTACTTGCTTCGATAGCTATTTTCTTCTATATGAAAATGACATCTGGAGACCAGCAAATGGCAGCGCCTCAACAAGAAGGAATGCCGGATATGGCCAAGATGATGAAAATTATGATTTATCTTTCACCGATAATGATGTTGTTTTTCTTCAATAGTTATGGTGCTGGATTGAGTTTGTATAACTTCATATCAAATTTGATTACCATAGGTATCATGATTGTTATTAAAAGATATTTTATAGACAGCGACAAGATTCACGCCCAAATCCAGGAGAACAAATTGAAAGAGCCTAAAAAACAGGGGAAGTTTCAACAGAAACTTCAAGAAGTTATGGAACAGGCCGAAGCTCAAAAAGCAAAGGATAAAAAGAAATAAGCTTATTAAAATCCCGATATTTTCGGGATTTTTTTATTGGAATAATTTTTGTGTATAAAATACTTTTTGAATAAAAATATAATTATGGGGATATTTTATAAAAGCGGCATGCTTGTTTTGATTTTTTTGAATGTATTTTGTATTCGGTCACAAAACAATTTCAATAAATTAGACAGCAAAGGCAATAAGAACGGACTTTGGAAAGGAATTTATGAAGATACCAAAAATCCCAAGTATGAGGGTACTTTTGAACACGGTAAGGAAGTGGGTGTTTTTACCTTCTTTGATAATACAAAGACAAAAAAGGTCATTGCCACCAGAGAATTTAATCCAAAAGACAATTCGGCTTACACCATTTTTTACGACCAAAACAAGAACAAAGTAAGTGAAGGAAAAGTATTCAACAAATTATTTGAAGGTCGTTGGGACTACTACCATAAAGCTTCAAAAGCCATAATGACAATCGAAAATTATGCTAATGGTAAGTTGGAAGGGTTACGGAGTGTTTTTTATTCAAACGGAAAAATCGCCGAAGAAATAAATTATAAAAACAACTTGAAAGAAGGCATTTGTAAAAGGTATACTGAAAACGGAATTGTAATTGAGGAGTCTGCGTACAAGAACAACGAATATAATGGTACTACCACTTTTAAAGATTCCGATGGGAACCTTATTTCAAAAGGAAACTTTGTAGACGGAAAAAAAGCGGGAGTTTGGCATTTTTACGAAAAAGGAAAATTGTCTAAAGAAGAGAATATGAGTTTTCCGCAAAGGACTTTAAAAATCAAAACCAATTAAGTTTTTCTTTACTCAAATTCTGTTGTAAATCTTTGTAACTTTGTGCTCTAGTAAAAAAAAATGGTAATTGTTTAAAATGAAACGAGTTGTAGTAGGGCTTTCCGGCGGAGTGGATTCGAGTGTTGCAGCTTATTTGTTGCAGCAACAAGGCTACGAAGTTATTGGTCTTTTCATGAAAAATTGGCACGATGATTCCGTTACAATTTCCAATGAATGTCCATGGCTCGAAGATAGTAATGATGCTTTGTTGGTTGCCGAAAAACTGGGTATTCCTTTTCAGACCGTAGATTTAAGCGAAGCATACAAAGAGAAAATCGTGGACTATATGTTCAACGAATACGAAAAAGGGCGAACTCCAAACCCCGATGTACTTTGCAATCGCGAAATAAAATTCGATGTTTTTATGAAAATAGCTTTAAGCCTTGGCGCCGATTATGTGGCTACTGGTCATTATTGCCGAAAAGGAGAAATTGAAGTTAATGGTGAAAAAGTATATCAACTTCTATCTGGAGCTGATAACAACAAAGATCAATCGTATTTTTTATGTCAATTATCACAGGAGCAATTAGCAAAGTCACTGTTCCCAATTGGTGAATTGACCAAACCTGAAGTACGCGATATTGCTGCCCAAATGGATTTGGTTACCGCCGAAAAGAGAGACTCACAAGGGTTATGTTTCATTGGAAAAGTAAGGTTACCAGAATTTCTACAACAAAAATTACAACCCAAAGAAGGACAAATCATCCAAATCGACAAAGGGAATTCGGAATATAATTATGTGAAACAATCAGGACTTTCAGTAGAACAGGAGTTGTTGTTTGATGCACGAAAAATTGGGTACAAACCTGAAATGGGAAAAGTTGTGGGCAAACATCAAGGTGCCCATTATTTCACTAAAGGACAACGAAAAGGTCTAAATGTAGGAGGAACAACAGATCCTTTATTTATCATCGCAACTAATGTGGAGACCAATACCATTTACACTGGACTAGGTAGTCAACATCCTGGATTGTTTAAAAGTGCCTTGTTTATAGAGAAATCGGAAGTGCATTGGATTCGTAGGGATTTGTCCTTGGCTGATGGCAAAACTATGGAAGTGATGGCTAGAATTCGTTATCGTCAACCTTTGCAAAAAGCGATTTTACATCAATTTGAAAACGGAATGTACGTTGCTTTTGAAGAGCCGCAATCCGCTATAACTGAAGGTCAATTCGTGGCTTGGTATTTGGTTGATGAATTAGTTGGTTCGGGAGTTATTTCTTAGATTCGTATTTTATTTCCAACAACATATGAAAAAAATATTCATTTTTCTGTTTTTAGTTTCGAATTTTGTTGGCTTTTCACAAGAAGATGCTTGGGTTTATTTTAAAGACAAACCAGGCTTTCAAACGTATTTAGATAATCCATTAACGATGCTTTCGCAAAGAGCATTAGACAGAAGAACTGCTCAAGGAATAGACTTGGATGATAAAGACGTTCCCATTTACCAACCTTATATTAATGATATTACAGCATCAACCGGGATTACCGTCAAAGCGAAATCCAAATGGTTGAATTGCCTTCATATTAGGGGTTCGGTAGCCGATATTAATTCGCTCAAATTAGTACCTTCTGTACTCAAAGTAGATTTTGCCAATCGT
Source organism: uncultured Flavobacterium sp. (assembly GCA_964535705.1). Taxonomy (GTDB): domain Bacteria; phylum Bacteroidota; class Bacteroidia; order Flavobacteriales; family Flavobacteriaceae; genus Flavobacterium. Next base: position 128,946 of record CAZHVE010000001.1, on the reverse strand, counting down.
TTACTTAACTCGGCCAAAATAACTTCGGTACAAAGGCTTAAACCGAAACCCATAAACAAGACTTTGGAAACAGCCATAAATTTCAATTATGGAACATCTGCCAATCAAATTCAAATGTTGAATGGGCATTTGTTGCATCAAGCTAATTATACGGGTTATGGAAAAGTTATTGCAGTTTTAGATTCAGGTTTTTTAGGAGTTGATACCGCGCAACCGTTTCAGAGATTAAGGGACAACAACCAAATTCTTGGGGGATATAATTATGTAAATAAAAGCACTAATTTTTTCGCAGTAGATGATCACGGAACGCTGGTTTTATCCACTATGGGTGGTTTTACGTACGGTCAGTTAGTAGGAACAGCACCAGATGCTCAATATTATTTATACATTACAGAAGATGTAGTTTCCGAAAATCCGGTTGAAGAATCCAATTGGGTCGAAGCGGCAGAAGAGGCTGATAGAGTAGGAGTTGATATAATTACGTCGTCATTAGGATATTTTGGATACGATAATCCAAATTATAGCCACACCTATTCCGATATGACAGGGAATTCTGCCTTTGCTTCAAAGGGAGCTAATATCGCCTTTAGCAAAGGGATTTTAGTCGTGGCCAGTGCTGGAAATGAAGCGCAAACTTCTGAGCCACATGTTGGCGTTCCCGCCGAAGCAACAAATGTTTTGGCTATTGGGGCGGTAAAAGCGGATAAAACGTATGCCGCTTTTAGCTCTATTGGACCGAGTTTTGATAATCGGGTAAAACCAGATGTAATGGCTCAGGGACAAGCATCGGTTTTATCCGATGTTTCCGGAACTACTACAACTGCAAGTGGAACTTCTTTCTCGGGACCTATATTAGCTGGAATGGTGGCTTGTTTGTGGCAGGTATTACCTTTAAAAACGAATCAAGAAATCAAACAATTAATTATACAATCGGCAGATCGATTTTCTCTACCAACTGCGCAATATGGTTATGGAATTCCGGATTTTAATTTGGCGTTATCCAATGGATTATCGGTTTCAGATTTTTCAAAAAGTGATTTTGTGGTTTACCCCAACCCGACAAGTGATTCCATTTCGGTTACTTTCACAGATGGATTCGATACAGGAACTATTAATCTTTATACCGTTTTAGGACAAAAAGTTTTGGAGGAAAAAGTCTCAACTCAATCTCCTGTTATTTCAACAAAATCCTTAGAAAAAGGGACTTATTTATATAAAATTGAATCAAATGGTTATTCCAAGAGTGGAAAAATTGTAAAAAAATAAAACTCAAATACTCCTTAACCCAAAGTCTATCAGCTTTTCAAATTCAATACTTAATTATTCAGGGAAGTGTGATTACAGAACTTAAATTTGCCAAAAATGATATTTCAAAATCCAATTTCTAGATTCTAATTTTATTACTTTTGAAGGCGTACTAATTTATAAATAATGGCAAAAATTAAAATAATTATTTTTCTGGTGTTTCTATGTGTCGGCTTGCATAAATCGTACAGTCAAACTTATAATTTTAAAACTTCGGGATTTAGCGTTTTAGAAAAAGATCAAAAAGGAAAATGGGGCAAATGGTCTGAATTGGATTTGGTCAATATTTTAGTAAAATTAGATACCGATAAGAGTAGGATTGTTGTTTATTCCGAAGCCATTCAAGTATTTGAAATTATTGATTATCATTCTATTCAAGAAAATGAATTCGATTGCGTTTATTCTTTTACCTGTAAGGATAATAATGGGGGTGATTGTACGCTATCAATTATTACCAGAAAGAAGCAAGACAATAGAAAGCAGCTTTATATCAATTATGAAAATAGAATTATTGTCTATAATATTTCCAATTTTAAACCTTAAAATTGTCTTATGAGAAATTTTTTTTTACTTCTTGCTTTTTGTCTGATTCTAAATACCCAAGCGCAACAACGTCCAAAATTGGTAGTTGGAATTGTTGTCGATCAAATGAAAATGGAGTATTTATATCGTTTTTCAGACGATTTTTCTCCTAATGGCTTCAAACGATTAATGAATGATGGTTATACATTCCAAAATATGCATTATAATTATATGCCTACCTATACTGGACCCGGACATGCTTCAATTTACACAGGAACAACACCGTCAATTCACGGAATTGTCGGTAATGAATGGTATAGTAGAACTTTAGGTAAAGAAATGTATTGCGTTGGTGATTTTTCTTTTAAAACCATTGGAGATGGTATAAAAAGTGAAGGGGAGATGTCTCCTGAAAATCTCCAAAGCACGACTATTACCGATGAATTGCGATTGGCTACCAACTTTAAAGGGAAAGTAATCGGGATGAGTTTGAAAGATAGGGGAGCCATTCTTCCAGCGGGGCATTTTGCCAATTGGGCTTTCTGGCATAGCAAAACAGGAGCTTTTATTTCGAGTTCTTTTTATGGTGCATCATTACCAGATTGGGTTACGAAATTCAATCAAGAAAAAAGATACATGCCATACATTACTAAAGGTTGGAACTTATTGAAGCCACTTTCAACCTACAATGAAAGTCTTGCTGACGATAATCAATACGAAGGAAAATTGAATGGTGAAAAACCCGTTTTTCCTTATGATTTAAAAGCGATGTTTGATAAAAATCAAGCAGGATTTATACGTGAAACGCCTTTTGGTAATAATCTTTTGGCTGAATTTGCTATTAGGGCTATAGAAAAAGAGGAATTGGGAAAAGACGACATTACGGATTTTCTGACTATTAGTTTTTCTTCGACAGATTATGTGGGACATATTCTGGGACCACGTTCTATGGAATTGCAAGACACCTATTTGCGACTGGATCAAACTATTGCTGATTTTTTGGTTTACTTGGATAAGGACGTTGGAAAGGATAATTATTTGGTTTTTCTGACTGCCGATCACGGAGGTGCTGAAAATACCAATTTTCTAAAAGATAACAAATACGCCGTAAAAAATATTGAGCCAAAGGAAATTAGAAAGGCTTTGAAGCAATATTCAATGGACACATTTGGGGAAGATTTGGTTTTGAATTATTCTAACTTTAACGTATTTTTCAATAAAGAAATTATCAAAGCAAAGGGATTGGAAATAGCAAAAGTAAAGCAATCCTTCAAGGACTTTTTGACAACGCAAGAACAAGTTAAAAGGGTCTATTCTGAAGAGGAAATTCTAGGTTCAAGCGGTAATGATTACTATTTAAATTTTATAGCTAATGGCTATGATTCCAAACAAAACGGAGATTTAATACTATTGGACAAGCCTGGGTATATAGAATACGGAGCCACCGGAACTTCTCACGGAACAGCCTATAGCTATGATACACATGTGCCACTACTTTTTTATGGATGGCATATTAAAAAAGGGGAGTCGTTTGACAAAAAAGCAATTACACAAATTGCGCCAACGCTCTCACAAATGCTAAGAATACCTTTTATGAACGGAACAGAAGCTGAGATTCTTGAAGAAGTTTTAGGAAAATAAACAATCGGGTATTTTTAGAATAGTTAATCCAAAAGAATAAAAAATCCCATTTCATTTTTCATTGAAATGGGATTCGGTATTTATTAGACTGTTGCCACTGTTGGTAACGGAATTTGATTTTTAAGTAAATCTTCAAATGTTTCATGGGCTCTAATTAAATGTCCTTCACCATTGAGCCACAATACTTCTGCGGGTTTGTAACGCGAATTGTAATTTGAGGCCATCGAGAAGCAATAAGCTCCTGCATTTCTGAAACTTAGAATGTCACCTTCGTTTATTTCGGATATTCGGCGATTATTGGCAAACGTATCCGTTTCGCAAATATAACCGACAACGGAATAGAAACGTTCTTTTCCTTTTGGGTTAGAAATATTTTCAATATAATGTTGCGAACCGTAAAACATGGGTCTAATCAGGTGGTTGAAACCGCTGTCAATTCCAGCAAAAACGGTGGAAGTAGTTTGCTTTACCACATTTACTTTGGCCAAGAAATAACCTGCCTCGCTTACCAAGAATTTCCCTGGTTCGAAAATTAAGGTCAAATCTTTACCATATTCTTTACAGAAAGCATTAAATCTTTTGGATAATTTTCGGCCTAATTCTTCAATATCAGTTTCAATATCGTCTTTTTTGTAGGGTACTTTAAATCCGCTACCAAAATCTAAAAACTCTAAATTCTTGAAGTTTCTGGCTGCGTCAAAAAGAATTTCCGCAGCATATAGGAACACTTCAATGTCCAAAATATCAGAACCCGTGTGCATGTGGATTCCAGCGATATTCATTTTTGTATTTTCAACAATACGAACCAAATGTGGTAATTGATGAACAGAAATTCCAAATTTACTATCAATATGCCCTACCGAAATATTGGCATTTCCACCGGCCATAACGTGAGGGTTGATTCGAATGCAAACAGGAACATTAGGATGTTTTGTTCCAAATTGTTCTAATATAGATAAATTGTCAATGTTGATTTGAACTCCCATTTCAGACACTTCTTCAATTTCTTCGAGAGAAACCCCATTTGGCGTAAAAAATATTTGATCAGGTGAATAGCCTGCATGAAGTCCTAGTTGCACTTCTTGTATTGAAACCGCGTCTAAACAAGAACCACATTCTCTCAACAATTGGAGAATGGCAATGTTAGACAAAGCCTTCATGGCGTAATTGATACGCAATTTTTCTACTTTAGAAAAAGCACTTGTTAATCTTTTATATTGAGATTGGATTTTTGCCGCATCATATACGTATGATGGACTCCCGAATTGTTCTGCTAATTGTACTAAGTCTTTCGCTTGCATGGTAATATTTTTATACAAACTTATTACTCTTTAGCGATATTCACAAGGGGAAAACTGAAAACTAACAAATTATAACAAAATGTTTCAAAATAAACACACATCGATGTAATTATTATTTTTTAAACAAAAAAAGCCCTCTAAAAATTGTTTTCAAGGGCTTTATAATAATTTTTTTACTATTTATACACTAGGCAAGTCTCCACCTTCTTTAGTTGGTAAATTACTGGATCCCATTAAGTATATGTCTACTTGTCTTGCAGCTTCACGGCCTTCTGAGATAGCCCAAACGATTAAGGATTGTCCTCTTCTCATATCACCTGCGGTAAAGACGTTAGGAACATTGGTTTGGTATTTGCCATATTCCGCTTTATAGTTGCTTCTGAAATCAAGTTCTAAACCTAATTGACTGCTCAATGTTTTTTCAGGACCCGTAAAACCTAAAGCTAATAATGCCAAATCACATGGCCATGTTTTCTCAGAACCAGGTATTTCTATTAATTCAGGACGTTGTCCAGAAACTATTTTCCATTCTACGTTCACTGTTTTTAGAGCGATTAATTTACCATTGGCATCTTTAACAAATTCTTTGGTGTTAATCAACCAGTTTCTTTCAGCACCTTCTTTATGAGAGGAAGATGTTTTCAGTTGTAGTGGCCAATAAGGCCAAGGGGTAGTTTCGCTTCTTCCTACCGGAGGTTTGGGCATAATCTCAAAGTTAGTTACTGATTTTGCTCCATGACGGTTTGATGTGCCTACACAGTCCGAACCTGTATCTCCACCACCAATTACGATTACATCTTTGCCGGTAGCCAATTCTTGATTTTCTACTTTTTGTCCAAAAACTACTTTAGTTTGTTGGGTTAAGAAATCCATTGCTTGAACCACTCCGTCTGCATCTGCTCCAGGAGTTGGCAAACCTCTTCTTTCCGTTGCTCCACCGCATAGTACGATGGAATCAAAAGCTTTTAAGTCGTTAATGTCATAGTTTACGCCAACATTAGCGTTTACTTTGAAAATAATACCTTCAGCTTCTAAAATGGCAATGCGGCGATCGATAATTCCTTTCTCCATTTTGAAGTTTGGAATTCCATAACGTAGCAATCCCCCAACAGTATCATCTCTTTCGAATACGGTAACTAAGTGCCCCGCTCTGTTTAATTGTTGTGCAGCGGCTAAACCTGCAGGACCTGAGCCAACAACAGCAACTGTTTTTCCAGTTCTTGTTTTAGGGGGTTGCGGCTTAATCCATCCTTCTTTAAAGGCACGTTCCACAATATTTTTTTCTATATTTTCAATAGAAACGGGCTCTGCAATAATCCCCAACACACATGCTTTTTCGCATGGGGCAGGGCATAGACGTCCCGTGAATTCCGGAAAATTATTTGTTGAATGGAGTATCCAAGAGGCTTTCTGCCACTCGCCTTGATGCACCATGTGATTGAAATCTGGAATCAAATTACCAAGTGGACAACCACTATGACAAAAAGGTATACCGCAATCCATACAACGGGATCCTTGTTTTGTAATTTCAGCTTCACTCAAAGGAACCGTAAATTCATTATAATGTCCTACACGTTCTTTTACGGCCGTATATGATTCATCTTCTCTTTCAAATTCTTTAAATCCTGTAACTTTTCCCATTATATTAAGCTGTTAATTCTTGTAACAATTTTTCTTTTTCCAAACGTTGTAAAGCTTTTTTGTAATCGGTAGGCATAACTTTTACAAATTTACCTAAGCTGTTTGTCCAATCATTTAATAACTCAGCCCCTCTAGTACTATTAGTATAAAGCACGTGTTTTGAGATCAATGATTTTAAATCTTCCGCGTCAACTCCTTCTATAGTTTCAAAATCTATTGATTCTGTATTACACAAACCGTTTACAAATTGTTTTTCAGGATCATAAATGTAGGCAATGCCGCCACTCATTCCAGCAGCAAAATTTCTTCCTGTTTTACCTAAAACGACTATTTTTCCACCAGTCATGTATTCACAACCGTGATCTCCAACTCCTTCTACAACGGCAGTTGCACCAGAGTTACGAACGGCAAAACGTTCTCCTGCAATACCATTTATATAAGCTTCTCCTTCGATTGCTCCGAATAAACAAACGTTTCCAACGATAACATTGTCTTCTGCAATGAATGTTGCTTTTGCTGGTTTCTTAATGATTAGCTTAGCTCCAGAAAGTCCTTTTCCTAAGTAGTCATTGGTGTTTCCTTCAACGGTAAATGTTAATCCGTGGGCACTAAAGGCACCTAAACTTTGACCGGCAGAACCAGTAAAATTTACGTTTAAAGTGTCTTCAGGTAAACCAAGGTATCCATATAATTTAGAAATTTCATTACTTATGATTGCACCAACAGAACGATTAGTATTATTAATAGGATAATTCAATATCATTTTCTCTTTACCATGAATCGCACGGTGAGAGTCTTTCAATATTTGAAAGTCAATTACGTTTCCTAAGTTATGATCTTGTTTTTCAGTATTTCTAAGAATTTTTTCTCCATATCCAATAGGCGTATGTAATATAGATGATAAATCAAGACCTTTTGCTTTATACTGCGTTATTGCTTGATTAGAATTAATTTTGTGAGTTTGCCCCACCATTTCATCTAATGTTCTAAAACCTAATTGCGCCATAATTCCTCTTAATTCTTCCGCAACATAGTAGAAGAAATTAATAACATGCTCTGGCGTTCCTTTGAAGTTTTTACGCAACTCTTTATCTTGGGTTGCGATACCAACTGGACATGTGTTTAAGTGGCATTTACGCATCATAATACAACCTGAAGCTACAAGTGGTGCTGTTGCGAAACCAAATTCTTCGGCTCCCAATAAAGCGGCAATAGCCACATCACGACCCGTTTTTAATTGTCCGTCACATTCTACAATGATTCTACTTCTTAGGTTATTTAAAACCAAAGTTTGCTGTGCTTCGGCTAATCCAAGTTCCCAAGGTAATCCTGCGTGCTTTAGCGAAGTAAGCGGCGAAGCCCCAGTTCCTCCGTCATAACCAGCAATTAAAACTACATCTGCTTTTGCTTTTGATACACCAGCAGCGATAGTTCCAACACCTACTTCTGAAACTAGTTTCACGTTGATACGGGCTTCTCTGTTGGCATTTTTTAGATCAAAAATTAATTGCGCTAAATCTTCTATTGAGTAAATATCATGGTGAGGCGGTGGTGAAATTAATCCAACATAAGGTGTTGAATTACGTGTGGCAGCAATATAAGGATCTACTTTTTCGCCAGGCAATTGTCCGCCTTCGCCAGGTTTTGCACCTTGAGCCATTTTTATCTGAATTTCTCTTGCATTAGACAAATAATGAGAAGTAACACCAAATCGTCCAGAGGCAACCTGTTTAATTGCCGAGTTACGGCTGTCACCATTGATATCCGGTTGAAAACGGTTTCTATCCTCACCGCCTTCTCCAGAATTCGATTTACCCCCAATTCGGTTCATGGCAATAGCCAAGTTTTCGTGAGCTTCTTTGGAAATCGAACCAAGAGACATAGCGCCAGTTTTGAATCGTTTTACGATTTCGGTCCACGGTTCTACCTCAGTCAAAGGAATAGGATCAAGATTTGTAAATTCGAATAAACCACGAATGGTCATTAAACTTTTTGCTTGATCATTTACAGCTTTTGCATATTCATCATAGCTAGTTTGATCACTCAATCGAACCGCTTGTTGTAATTTAGCAATTGTAGTAGGATTAAACATGTGTCTTTCCCCATTACGTCTCCATCTATATTCCCCACCAATGTTTAATCCCAATCTGTTTTGGATTAAAGTATCTGGGTAGGCATATTTGTATCTTTCATTAATTTCTTTTTCAATTTCATACAGTCCAATACCTTCAATTCTTGAAGTAGTGTATGGAAAATATTTTTGAACGAACTTAGAATTAAAACCTACAATTTCAAAAATTTGCGAACCCCTATAGGAATGTAAAGTAGAGATTCCTATTTTATTCATAATTTTTAAAATCCCATAACCAATGGCTTTATTGAAATTGTGAACCGCCTTTTCTTCATCGATACCAGTAATAAATCCTTCTCTTACTTGAACACGGATGATTTCATTGACCATATAAGGATTGATGGCACTTGCTCCATATCCAAAAAGAGTAGCGAAGTGATGTGGCTCTCGTGGCTCGGCAGATTCAATGATAATATCAAAATAAGATCGCTTACGTAAACGATTCATCTGATGATTTATGTAAGAACATGCAAGTAAACAAGGTATCGGAGCCAAATCTTTGGTAACCCCTCTGTCGGATAAAATAATGATATTAGTGCCTCTTTCTATTGCTTTTGTAATTTGAACAATAATTGCTTCTAAGGCATCCTCTAGTCCATTTAACCCTTTGGCTTTTGGATATAATATTTCAATAGTTTCTGCTTTGAAGTTATCTACCGAAATATTTCTTATTTTTTCTAAATCTTTGTTTGAAATTACAGGATTCTGAATTCTTAATTTTCGGCATTGCTCACTTGAAATGTCAAAAATATTTCTGTCTTGACCTAACGCCAAACTAATATCAGTAACGATTTCCTCACGAATTCCATCTAATGGAGGATTGGTGACTTGCGCAAATAATTGTTTGAAATAATTATAGATTAATTGTGGTCTGTCTGATAAAACGGCTAATGGTGTATCTGTACCCATTGAGCCTAATGTTTCTTTACCACTTTGAGCCATTGGAGTAATAATGTCCTGAATATCCTCTAAAGTATAATTAAACAAACGTTCTCTCGTAGCTAAATCTGTAGTTTCAATAGAACAAACTTCTGATGTACTTGGTACGTCTTTTAAATTTAATCTATATTGGTTTAACCATTCCTGATAAGGTCTTTCAGAAACAATTTTGCTTTTGATTTCTTCGTCATTAATGATGCGTCCTTCGTTCATATCAACCAAGAACATTTTACCTGGTTCTAATCTACCGTGGCTTTCGACATCTTCAGGAGCTATTGCTACAACACCAATTTCGGATGCCATGATCAATTTTCCACTCTTGGTTACCGTATATCTAGAAGGTCTCAAACCATTACGATCCAATAAGGCACCCACATAATCACCATCTGAAAACGGAACAGAGGCAGGACCATCCCAAGGCTCCATAATACAGGCATTGTATTCATAGAATGCTTTTCGTTCTGATGACATAGTTTGGTGTTTTTCCCATGCTTCTGGAATCATCATCATCATCACTTCTGGCAATGACCTTCCAGTGTGCATCAATAATTCCACCACCATATCCATAGAGGCTGAATCCGACTTTCCTGGAATAATAATTGGAAATAATTTTTCAATTTGCGGGCCAAAAACATCGCTCTTCATGATTTCTTCTCTAACGCGCATTCTACTTACATTTCCGCGCAAAGTGTTGATTTCCCCATTTTGGCATATATATCTAAAGGGTTGGGCCAACTCCCAAGAAGGCATTGTATTGGTAGAAAAACGTTGGTGTACTAATGCTAATCGCGTTACTAAATCAGTTTGCTGTAAATCAATGTAATACGGACCAATGTCTTCGGGCATAATAATCCCCTTATAAATAAGCGTAGTAGTTGAAAAACTAGGGATATAAAAATAAGAGCTCTCAGATATTTTAGAATTGATAATAGTGTGTTCCGTTATTTTACGGGCCGCATAAAGCTTTGCTTTGAATGTGGCATCATCAATTGGTTCGCTTTTCCCAACGAAAATTTGATCAATTCTTGGTTCAGAAGCGGCGGCTATTTGTCCTAATTGTGATGAATCTACAGGAACTTCTCTCCATCCTAAAATGGTTAATCCCTGACCTTTTATTTCTTTTTCGAATGTTTTTTTACAAAAAACATATTGATTTTCATTTTTTGGTAAAAACACCATTCCAACGGCATATTCACGAGCTTCGGGCAGCTTGAAATCACAAACCCTATTGAAATATTCGTGAGGGATATCAATTAATAATCCGGCTCCATCACCAGTTTTTCCATCCGAGCTAACACCTCCACGATGTTCGAGTTTTACAAGGATTTCTAAGGCGTCATGTATGATTTGATTTGTTTTTTCGCCTTTAAGGTTACAGATAAACCCTGCCCCGCAGTTTTCATGTTCAAATTCAGGCAAATAAAGACCTTGTTCTTTAATTTTCATGCTTATTAATTTTTATGCAAAAATAAAGATTTCATTAATTATAATGAATTGAAAACATCATAAGACATCTATTTTTATAGTAATGGCAGAAAAAAGCATATTTATTAATGATATAAGCAATCTTATAGATTCAAATTGATAAATTGACAATTCATTATGATTTTTTTTATTTAATTTAAGATAATAAGATTCAAATTATTCCATTTATTTATTGTTTTAATCGATATAGCAGATTCTAATATAATTTTTGAGACTTAAAATCTAGTTTATAAATAGTTGGGGAGTGCACATTAAAATTTAAAGGCTAATTTTTCTTTAATCAAATTTAAAGACTGCTTGAATTATCAAAAAAGATTTTAGTTTTAAGATGAATTGTGTTATTTTTGCCGCACTTAATTTCTGGAATACATTCAGAATCTTGTCAAATACCTCAATATGGATATACACGAATACCAAGGAAAAGAAATATTGGCCAGCTATGGCGTAAAAGTGCAACGTGGCTATGTGGCGAATAATCCACAAGAAGCAGTTGCTGCTGCAAAACGATTGACTGCCGAAACGGGAACAGGATGGCATGTTATTAAAGCTCAAGTTCATGCTGGTGGACGCGGAAAAGGGGGCGGGGTGAAGCTTGCTAAAAACCTTCAACAAGTAGAAGATATTTCAGGTCAAATCATCGGAATGCAATTGATTACACCTCAAACATCTGCGGAAGGAAAAAAAGTACATAAGGTTTTAGTTGCTGAAGATGTTTATTACCCGGGTGAAACGGAAACTTCGGAGTTTTATATGTCGGTTTTATTGAATAGAAGTAAAGGTCGCAATATGATTATGTATTCTACCGAAGGTGGAATGGATATTGAAGAAGTGGCAGAACACACTCCCCATTTAATCTTTACTGAAGAAATTGATCCAACAGTTGGATTACAAGGGTTTCAAGCAAGAAGAATTGCCTTTAATTTAGGTCTTTCTGGAAATGCTTTCAAAGAAATGGTTCAGTTTGTAGATGCTTTATACAAAGCGTATATTGGTTCTGATGCTTCGATGTTTGAAATCAATCCAGTTTTGAAAACTTCGGATAACAAAATTATTGCGGTTGATGCTAAAGTAAATTTAGATGACAATGCGTTGTTCAGACATCAAGACTTAGCAGAAATGCGTGACGTTCGTGAGGAAAACCCAATCGAAGTAGAAGCAAAAGAAGCAGGATTGAATTATGTAGATCTTGATGGAACTGTAGGTTGTATGGTAAATGGAGCTGGATTAGCAATGGCAACGATGGATTTAATAAAATATGCCGGTTTTGAACCTGCAAACTTCTTGGACGTTGGTGGAACTGCTGATGCAAAACGTGTGGAATTAGCGTTCCGTATCATTTTGAAAGATCCAAATGTAAAAGCAATTTTGATTAACATTTTTGGTGGAATCGTTCGTTGTGACCGTGTGGCTCAAGGTGTTGTAGATGCCTACAAAAACATGGGAGATGCGATTAAAGTGCCAATTATTGTTCGTTTGCAGGGAACCAATGCAGTTATTGCAAAAGAATTAATTGATAATTCAGGAATGCCAATTTTATCAGCTGTAGAATTTCAAGAAGCAGCGGACCAAGTAAAAGCGGCACTTTCGTAATCAAAGAAATAGTTATATGATGAAAATCCTGAGCTTTCGCTCAGGATTTTTTGTTTGCAATTTCTTGTATGCTGTCAGATTCTATAGCATAAAATCCTTTGTTATCCTTTTGGGCAATGATAAACATAGCTATAGCAACAGCTTCACTTTGTATGGGTTTGTATTTTCTTAAATTGCCGATTAGTAAAAATGAAAAAAGTTTCATAAAAAAGCTGCCAATTTTTTCTCCCAATCTAAATTCGACTCGATTTCCTAAAAGGATGGAAGGTTGAAATACAGAAACACTTTTAAAAGGACATTTTTTGAGAAAATCTTGAATTTCCCCTTTTGTTTTCAAGTAAAAATTTGAGGAGTTGGTGTCAGCTCCAAGAGAGGAAACAATCAAGAAATGTTTTACTTTGTTTTCAAGGGCGATTTTAGCAAATTGCTGGGGGTATTCAAAATCCACTTTTCTGAAAGCCTCCTGGCTCCCGGCATTTTTTATGGTCGTGCCAATGGTACAAAAGAAATCATCACCAACGACTAATTTCCTATAAGTTTCCGGTTTGTCAAAATCAATGATATATTGTTTTAATTTCGGGTGCTGAATACCTGAATCTCTTTTGACAAAGGCAATCACTGTTGAATATTCCTTACTTTCTAAAAGAAGTTCTAAAAGTTGGGAACCGATCAATCCGGTGCTGCCAATAATCAAACCCGTTTTCACTATTACGATTTTTTGTTCTTCCCGAAATTAAATTTCACTTTTTCTACCACCTGAATTTTGTTATTCCCTTTTGGGAATTCTTTTTTGGAAGTTCTTTTTGCGGCGGGTTTCGATTTAGAGGGGGCTTGATCTCCTCTAGCTCTGTCTTCGTCTTTTGGTTTTGCCTTAAATTCTGGTCTGTCTTTCTGACCTACTTTTGCGGGAATTTGAGCTTTATGTTTGGCTAAAACGGCCGTTGGGTTCTTAGGGTTTTCCTTTGTGCCACGGAGGTGAATAACCAAGCCATTTAGGAAATTGCGTAACACTTGGTCGCCACATTCCACATAATTAGGGTGGTCTTCGGCGCGGAAAAAAGCACCTAATTCTGATTTTGAAATTCTAAAATCTACCAATTCCAGTATTTCAACGATTTGGTCGTCTCGTAACATCAAGGCAACACGTAGTTTTTTGAGGATATCGTTATTTGTCATTTTTATATATTTTGTTTGTAAAGATAGATTTTTTGAGACTTGAGTGATTATATTTTTTCTTGCAACGCTTTGATATCGTCCCGCAGTTTTGCGGCTTGCATAAAATCCAAGTCTTTTGCGGCTTTCTCCATTGCTTTTCGTTTCTCCCGAATCCGTTTTTCAATTTCCGGTTTCGTAAGGTATTCCGTCATGGGTTCCGCGGCTATGGAAGTGGCGTAGCCCAATTCATAATCAACCAAAGGGTTTTTCGTAAAGGCACTCTCTATTTTCTTGTTTAATGCTTCTGGAACTTGATTGTTTGCAATGTTGAAATTAATTTGTTTGGTTCTTCGATAATTGGTCTCGTCAATTGTTTTTTGCATACTAGCCGTAATTTTGTCTGCATACATAATCGCTTTTCCGTTGAGGTTTCTCGCGGCACGGCCTATGGTTTGGGTAAGCGAACGATGACTTCGTAAAAATCCTTCCTTGTCGGCATCGAGAATGGCTACAAGGGAAACTTCGGGTAAATCCAATCCTTCGCGCAACAGGTTGACACCAATCAGCACATCGAATAATCCTTTTCGTAAATCCTGCATAATTTCGATACGTTCCAATGTATCCACATCGGAATGAATGTACCGACACCGAATGGAAACTTTCGTCAAATATTTAGCCAATTCTTCGGCCATTCTTTTGGTTAAGGTAGTGACCAAAACCCGTTCGTCAATTTCGGCTCGTGCCTGAATTTCCTCAATCAAATCATCAATTTGATTCAAACTCGGACGGATTTCAATAATGGGATCCAATAATCCCGTTGGCCGAATGACCTGTTCGATATAGACACCATCCGTTTTCTGCAATTCATAATCTGCTGGCGTTGCTGAAACATAAATGACCTGGTTTTGCATCGCTTCAAATTCCTCAAATTTCAAGGGACGATTGTCCATGGCAGCGGGAAGTCGAAATCCGTATTCCACCAAGTTTTCTTTTCGGCTTCTGTCGCCACCGTACATGGCGTGGACTTGCGAAAGCGTAACGTGACTTTCATCGACCACCATTAAATAATCTTTTGGAAAATAGTCTAATAAACAAAAGGGTCTTGTGCCGGCTTCCCTTCCGTCAAGATAACGGGAATAATTTTCGATTCCGGAGCAATAACCGAGTTCGCGAATCATTTCCAAATCGAAGTTGGTGCGTTCTTCCAGTCTTTTGGCTTCGAGATGTTTGCCAATTTCCTTGAAATAATCGACTTGCTTGACCAAATCCTGTTGGATTTCCCAAATCGCGTTTTGCAATACATCGGGCGAAGTCACGAACATATTCGCAGGATAAATCGTGAGTTGGTCGTGTCGTTCAATCACTTTGGAAGACTTGATATCAAAGGCCTCGATTTCTTCAATTTCATCCCCAAAGAAATGAATTCGAAACGCCTCGTCGGCATAACTGGGATAGACTTCGAGCGTGTCGCCTTTGATTCGGAAATTTCCCGGATTGAAATCGGCTTCGGTTCTGGAATATAAACTTTGAACCAAACTATGCAATAATTTGGTGCGGGAAATAATTTGGTTTTTCTCGATGGCAATGACATTTTTCTGAAATTCAACAGGATTTCCAATACCATAAATGCATGAAACCGATGCCACGACAATAATATCTCTTCGCCCCGAAAGTAGGGAAGAAGTAGTGCTCAAACGCATTTTTTCCAACTCTTCGTTGATGGATAAATCCTTTTCGATGAAAACGCCGGTAACCGGCATAAAAGCCTCGGGCTGGTAATAATCGTAATAAGAGACGAAATATTCCACGGCATTATTCGGGAAAAATTGCTTGAACTCTGAATACAATTGCGCCGCCAAGGTTTTGTTGTGTGCCAAAATCAAAGTAGGTTTTTGCACTTCTTGAATTACATTGGCAACCGTAAAAGTTTTTCCTGAACCGGTAACTCCAAGCAAAGTTTGATAGCGTTCGCCAACTTCAATTCCATGCGCTAATTTTTCAATAGCTTGGGGTTGGTCGCCTTTGGGCTGGTAATCGGAGATAACTTGGAATTTCATTTAAACTTTTTCAGAATCGCAAAGTTACAAAGGAAATCCAGAAAAAAGAGTTTAGAAAAACTTAAAACTTCCAATTCCTCTGTTGTGCTTCGGTTTGGAAAGTCCAAGCCAGAATTCGGCTGGTTTTCTGCCCTTGCGCCATATTGATTGTTTTTACATCGGCTACATTTACTTTATTTAACGTTTTGTAAAAACTCGACAGATTCTCTTTCTTGGAAACTAAAGTCGTAAACCAAAGGCATTGCATGGGGTATTTGGCACTTTCGAAAATCATTTGTGTCACGAAGCCAGATTCGCCACCTTCACACCATAATTCGGCGTTTTGTCCGCCAAAATTCAGAACAGGGGTATTGGTTCTAGTATTTTCGAGATTGTTGATTTTACGAATGGAGGCTTTTGTAGCTTCTTCTTGGGAGTTGTGAAAAGGGGGATTGCAAATCGTGAACGAAAATCGATCTTCGGGCGTGATGATGTTTTTGAAAATAAAACGCGATTCAGTTTGCAATTGTAAACTGATGAAGTCCATCAATTTTGGGTTTGCTTCAATGATTTTTTTGCAGTTGTGAATGGCTTTTTCATCTATTTCAGTTCCAACAAATGACCAACCATAAACCGAGTTTCCTAGTATGGGATAAATACAATTGGCACCGATCCCAATATCTAGTACTTGTACATTCTCACCTTCTGGAATAATCTCGTTATTATTGGATGCCAATAAATCGGCGATATAATGAATATAATCAACTCTTCCCGGAATGGGTGGACATAAATAATTTTCGGGAATATCCCAATTTTGGATGTCATAATGGGCAATTAATATGGCTTTATTGAGTGCTTTTACAGCTTTTGGATTAGCAAAATCAATGGTTTTAATTTGGTGTTCGTTGATCCCCACAAATTGTTGAAGTTCAGGGCAAGTTGCAATTAATTGTTCAAAATTATATCCCAATCGGTGTTGGTTTCTGGGATGTAAATTCGTTTTTTCGGTAATCTGTTTCAGTTTCATTTTTTGAATTCAGAAGGCAAATATAGTTGATTTATAATGATTTCAGAATGTAGATTTATAATAATTTAAATCTGAATACTGTTATCTGAAACCTGCAATCTGAAGACTAATCCCAACATTCCATCAACAACAAATCGCCTTCTTCGTGTGCTATGGTGACCATTCCATCTATTATTACGTGATTGCTGCTTCCGGTTCTATAACCGATGGTTAGCGTGTCGTTTGCCAATGGGTAAAATAAATTTTCGGAATGGACTCCTGTAACGTTCCCAATGGGAATGAGAGAAATAGGGGTACTGGCAGGATACCATTTTTCAAATTTTTTGGGCAATAAATAGACTTTGGAATGGTCGTCGAGTACCACGATTTTCAATAAATCTCGGTATCGAGTAATATTGGTCAGGTTTGTTATGGTGTGATCAGCGCGTTTTCCGGTAGCCCAAACCACGTTTGCAGCAGGAATTTTTCTTTCGATAAGATAATCGAATGCTTTCTCTAGATCGGTTTTGTTTTGATCTGGTGTGTGAACAATTTCTAGTGGGAAATGGGTTTCTTTATAATAATTGGCATCGAAACCGCGGTCGAAATCACCCAATAAAACATCGACTTTTATGCCCAATTCCACAACGCGTTCTATTGCAGAGTCTAACACAATAACCAATGGAGACCATTCGAGTAATTGTCCCAATAATTCGATGTTGCAGGAAGCACCGTTGGCAATAATTAAAGCGGGTTCTTGGTCATCGCGGACAATATGGTGTGAAGACATTTGGTTTCAGTTTTTTGATTTCAGAATATTAGCATTCAGATTTTTTGTAAATGTATGAAAAATCCAAAAATCAGAAAGAATTAGCCACTTATTGGATAGTGTAATTTTGAACATCAATTTCGCTTATGGAGAAGAAACCTAGTGCATAATTATCGATATTATTCTGATTGACAATATTACCTCTCACAGTTGCAGGGGGAGTTTGAAATGGGCTTCCGCCACCAGAACTGCTCGAAATCGAAATAATTTTATTCATATAATTATAGTAGGATTCTGAAATTCCATAATGAGTGATGGCAATATTGGTTCCTTGTTTTAAATTTTCGTCGCTAAATTGCCAAGATTTTAGATTTCCGTTGGTGAATTCATCTTTTAGAATGCTATAACTTGCCGTTTTATAAATGTCTGTAAAGAATTTGCCTAAATAGAAATTTTTTTTATCAAGAGGGTCTTTGAATGGCGCCTCAATTTCATATTCTTTGCCGGAGAAACCACCATCTTTTTTTTGTGTAATGGGTTCAATTTCAGTGACTGATTGCATAGTTTCAGTTGCAGTGTAGATTTCTCCGTTAAACACCACCGTTAGGGTGTAAGTTTCCCCAATGATGGGTTTGAAATCGGTGCATTTATACTCGCCTGTATTGGGAACTTCAGTGAAAATATAAATTAAATTTTCACCACTTTTTATTGAAACAGTTGCTCCTGAAACTTTAGGAACTACATTGCTGTAATAACTGGTGGTGGTGGATAAAATAATTTTTTGTTCTGCTCCTGTGGTTCCTTTTTGCCAATTGATTGCTGCATCGACAACGAGTCTTGGTGAAGCAGTATTCAAATCGACGTCGATAACTTCCTCGCAACTTTGAACGAATACTGAGACAATGATAAGCAATATATATTTATAGATTTTCATAATTTTAGAATTTGAAATTATAACTTACCGATGGTACTGCGCCGAAAATGGACAACTTAACGGCTTCATTTGCGCCAGAGGTTTGGTTTTCCCTAAAGCTAATGGAGGCCGCATTTTTTCGATTGTAGATATTATAAATGCTAAATACCCATTCGCCTTGCCATCCTTTTCTTTTATTTGGTTTTGGAACATAAGTTGCTGAGATGTCTAAATGGTGGTATAATGGTAGGTTGTTTTTGTTTCTCAAGCCATAACTAGGTATCACGATTCCTTGATATTCATATTGGCCTTCAGGAAAAGTGACCGGTTGGCCTGACTGAAGAATAAAGTTTCCTCCACAAGACCATTTTGAATTTAAACTATAATTGGCCGTTACGGCCAGATTATGTAATTTATGAAAGCCTGTTTTGTACCAATTTCCGTAGTTAATTCCCGATTCATTAGCAGTTCGACTAGGAGTTTGTTGTTCGGAATTGGATAGGGTATAAGCAATCCAACCATTTAGTTTTCCTATGTTTTTCCGAATCAAGAATTCTAAACCGTAAGCTCTTAGCTGTCCATTGAGGACGACTTGTTCGATGGCATTGTTTGCTATTAAATCGGCACCATCTATGTAATCAATGCGGTTTTTTATTTTTTTATAAAAACTTTCAATTTCTAAAGAATACATATCGTCTTTGAAATTTCTGAAATAGCCAACGGCAACTTGATCGGCAATTTGAGGTTTTATGTATTGGTCGCTTGGGGTCCAAATATCCAATGGCGCGGGTGAGGCCGTGTTTGAAACTAACTGAAGGTATTGCACCATTCGGTTATAACTTGCTTTTACCGATGATTTTTCGTTTAAAACATAAGAACTCGAAAAACGGGGTTCTAGGTTCGAAAAGGAAGTGATTGCTTCATTATAGCCATAAGTTTTAGTGCCAATTGGAACTCCTTTTTCGTAAATTTTGAGTTGGTCATTATAAGTGACTGCTTGATTGTCTTGGTATAAATTGACTTTAGAAGCGCCCAAACGATAAAACATACTATATCGTAAGCCATATAAAAAGGACAATTTTTCAGTAGCTTGATGCTCTGCTTCTACATAAATTGAATGTTCGTAAGCATTTTTTTTATCTAATTGACTGAAATTGATGTTGGAATTTTTATCGATTGGTTCAATAGCTCCTGGATTGAATTTATAATAAATAGAATTCAAGCCAAAATTCAATTTTACTTTGTCATTCAAATAGTATTTTAAATCATATTTTAAATTAAAATTTTTAATACTCGATTGCCAGTTAAAACCAACATTGGTTAGGGTTAATCCATAATAATAATCACTAAAAATAAGGGAAAGATTAGAAAAAAGCTTATCTGAAAATAAATGATTCCACCTTAGGTTAAAGGTTGAGTTTCCGTAAGTATTTTCGAACTGATCACTAATATTAAAAAAATCTCTACCAAAATAACCAGAGAGAAAAAGGCTGTTATTATCATTAAATTTATAATTCAATTTGGCATTCAAATCATAAAAAGAGGCTGAATTTTCATTATCGGTTAACTTAAGAAATAAATGCGCATAAGACGTTCTAGCTGCAACTATAAAAGAACCTTTGTCTTTTACAAGTGGGCCCTCAGCTAGCAATCGGCTAGAAATTAAGCCAATTCCACCGTTCATGTGGAAGGAATTACTATTGCCTTCTTTTTGATAAATATCTAGAACAGAAGATGCCCTACCACCATATCTTGAAGGAATTCCACCTTTATATAGTTTTAAGTCTTTTACGGCATCAGGATTGAAAACCGAGAAAAACCCAAAAACGTGCGAAGAATTGAATATTGTAGCTTCATCTAATAAAATTAAGTTTTGGTCTGCCCCCCCGCCACGAACATTAAATCCTGATTGTCCTTCGCCTGCACTGGTGACTCCCGGAAGCAGCAAAATAGATTTCAAAATATCAGCTTCGCCCAAAACTACAGGCATTTTTTTGACGGTTGCCATAGTGAGTTTGTTAACGCTCATTTCGGGAGTTTTGATATTGGTACTTTTTTTATTGGCAGTAACCACGACCTCCTCTAGCTGTTGCTCGCTACTTTTTAGTTTAAAACTTTTTTTAATGTTTTGCGATAATTGAATCTTTTCATCGATAGATTGGTAGCCTAAATAACTAACCTGTAAAGTGTAGTCTCCTCTGGGAACTGTTAACGAATAAAAACCATATTCATTTGTAGTGACATTTGTTCTCAATTCTAGAATTGAAACATTTATACCAATTAGAGTTTCGTTGGTGTTTACATCGGAAATAGTTCCGCTAATGGTATATTTTTGTTTGGTTGATTCTACAGTTTTTTCCTGAGAAAATGAAGAAAATGGGATTAAAAAAAACAGGAAAAACGCAACAATTTTGTGTGATTTCATTTATAAAATTTAGCAACGCAAAATTCGTTAATTTGTATTGATAATTTTTTTAACAACTGTTAAATTTTTGTAAATATAAAAAGACAACTGTTTCCAGTTGCCTTTAAAAATGAAATAGATTCGACTATTTTATATTAAGAAATTTTTGCTAATATCGAATTGAATGTTTCGCTTGGACGCATTGCTTTGCTAGTTAATTCAGGATTAGGTTGGTAATGGCCCCCAATATTTTGAGGTTTTCCTTGTGCTCCAATTAACTCCGAGTTGATTTTAGCTACGTTCTGATAAAATTCACTTGCGATATTTGTAAAGGTATCTTTTAACTCGGCATCTTTGGTTTGTGCCGCTAAAGCCTCTGCCCAGTACATCGCCAAGTAAAAATGAGATCCTCGATTGTCAATTTCGCCAATTTTACGTGCTGGAGATTTATCATTCGCCAAGAATTTTTCTGTGGCAATATCCAGTGTTTCTGATAGAATAAGTGCTTTTGAGTTTTTTAAAGTTTGGCCTAAATGTTCCAATGAAGCACCCAAAGCGAGGAATTCCCCAAGAGAATCCCAACGCAAGTATCCTTCTTGTGTAAACTGTTCTACGTGTTTAGGGGCCGATCCACCTGCGCCAGTTTCGAACAACCCACCACCATTCATCAATGGAACGATAGACAACATCTTTGCTGAAGTTCCCACTTCCAATATGGGGAATAAATCGGTTAAATAATCACGCAGTACGTTCCCTGTTACGGATATGGTATCTAGTCCTTTTATGATTCTTTCCAAAGTAAAGTTCGTGGCTTCGATAGGATTAAGAATTCGGATGTCTAGCGCTGTAGTGTCGTAATCTTTTAAATATTGGGTTACTTTTTTAATTAATTGGCTATCGTGAGCCCTATTTTCATCCAACCAGAAAACGGCTGGAGTATTAGATAAACGGGCTCTGTTTACGGCTAATTTTACCCAGTCTTGAATAGGGGCATCTTTCGCTTGACACATTCTGAAAATATCTTTTGCCTCAACAGTTTGTTCCATTAAAATGTTTCCATTGGTGTCAACAACACGAACAACGCCGTCTGCATTAATTTGGAAAGTCTTGTCATGTGAACCGTATTCTTCTGCTTTTTGCGCCATCAAACCTACGTTTGGCACACTTCCCATAGTGGTTGGGTCGAAAGCACCATGTTTTTTACAAAAATTAATGGTGGCAGTATAAATTCCAGAATAACATCTGTCTGGGATAATCGCTATAGTATCTTGTTGTTTTCCTTCCTTATTAAACATTTGTCCCGAAGTACGAATCATGGCCGGCATTGAAGCATCCACAATTAAGTCTGAAGGAACATGAAGATTGGTAATTCCTTTTTCGGAGTTTACCATCGCCAATGCTGGACCATTTGCTATCGCTTGGTTGATTGCAGTTTCCACTTCAGTCTGCATCGGATGTCCCGTAATTTTTGCGTACACATCACCCAAACCGTTTCTGGTATCAATACTTAATTCATTGAATAAGGTTGCGTATTTTTCGAAAACATCTTTGAAGTACACTTCTACAATGGCTCCAAAAATGATCGGGTCAGAGACTTTCATCATCGTGGCTTTCAAGTGAACCGAAAGCAATACGTTTTGTTCTTTGGCTTTTTGGATTGTTTTGGCAACAAAACTTTTCAAAGCGTTCAAGTGCATTACGGAACTGTCAATGATTTCTCCAGATTTTAAAGGAGTACTTGCTTTTAAAACTGTGGTTGAACCATCTTTGCCTACAAATTCTATTTTTACGTCAATGGTATCAGTAACGGTGATTGATTTCTCACTGCCGTAAAAATCACCGGTATCCATAGAGGCTACTTGAGTTTTTGAGTCAGCCGACCAAGCACCCATAGAATGCGGGTTGGCTTTTGCATAATTTTTAACCGCTTTTGGGGCTCTACGATCAGAGTTGCCTTCACGCAAAACCGGATTTACGGCTGAACCCAATATTTTAGAATATTTTGCTTTTATTGTTTTTTCAGCTTCGTTTACAGGTTCCTCAGGAAAGTCGGGTACTGCATAATTGTGAGATTGTAGTTCTGCAATAGCCATTTTTAATTGCGGTACCGATGCAGAAACATTCGGTAATTTTATGATATTTGCTTCTGGAGAGGTGGCTAATTTTCCCAATTCAGACAAGGCGTCTTCCACTTTTTGATCTTCTTTTAAAAACTCTGCAAAGTTGGCCAAGATTCTTCCTGCAAGAGAAATATCCCTAGTTTCAATTTCTATATTGGAAGTTGCTGTAAATGCTTGAACAATTGGCAAAAAGGAGTAAGTTGCTAACAAAGGAGCCTCGTCTGTAAGCGTGTAAAAAATTTTAGATTTTGTTGACATTTTAATAAAATATTTTAATATTTATTTTTGGGGTACAAATGTAAGAAAAACGTTTTCGTAAAAGGGAATAGACCCCGATTATGTTTGGTTTTATTGAAAAAATTACGGAATACTTATTTTTTATTTTCCTGAAAGTGAATTGTTGAAAATTGAGTTCTTTTTTTATCGAAATCAAAATACAAAGGATTCAACTAAAAGGGGTGTAAATTTTTTTATAACAAAAGCCCGATTTTTATTCAAAAAAAACTCCCAAACAGGTTGGGAGTTTTATTATAAGTCGATAATTGACTATCTTCTTTTATCTCTAATTTTGGCTTTTTTACCAGTAAGTTCTCTGAAGTAGAAAATTCTAGCTCTACGAACATGACCTTTTTTGTTGATTTCAATTTTTTGCAAAGCTGGCAAATTGACTGGGAAGATACGTTCTACACCAACTGAACCTGACATTTTACGAATAGTGAAAGTTTCTGTGTTTCCAGAACCTCTTCTTTGAATAACAACACCTTTAAAAAACTGTGTTCTTGTCTTTTCACCCTCTTTAATTTCATAGAAAACTGTGATGGTATCACCAGCTCCGAATACAGGGAAATCTTTTCTTGTTACAAATTCGTCTTGAACGAATTTCATTAAATCTGCCATTTTATTTTTTATTATGGTTTTAAAAAGAGCAACATTCACGGATTTCGCCAGAGGTTGGTCTAATGAGCATGCAAAACTAAAAAATAATTATGAATTATGAATTATGAATTATGATTTTTTTTCATCAAGTAAATCCGGCCTTCTATTTTTAGTGTGTTCAAAAGCCATATCCTCTCTCCATTTGTCGATTTTTGCAAAATTTCCGCTAGTTAAAACTTCGGGAACTTTCCAGCCTTTGTAGTCGGCAGGTCTAGTATATATAGGTCCCGACAATAAATCATCCTGAAAACTATCTGTCAATGCAGAGGTTTCATCACTCAAAACTCCAGGAATCAGTCGTATTAAGGTATCGCACAAAACCAAGGCTCCTAATTCTCCGCCAGACAAAACATAATCGCCAATTGATATTTCCTTGGTAATAAAATGGTCTCGAACGCGTTGATCCACCCCTTTATAATGACCGCAAAGAATAATGATGTTTTCATACATTGACATTGTGTTAGCCATTTTTTGGTTCAAGGTTTTTCCGTCAGGCGACATATAAATGATTTCGTCGTAGGTTCTCTCGCTTTTTAAATGCGTGATGCAATCGTCAATAGGTTGAATATTCATTACCATTCCAGCGCCGCCGCCATAGGGATAATCATCCACACTTTTTTGTTTGTTGGTCGTGTAATCCCGTAAATTGTGAATGTGAACTTCTACAATTCCTTTGTCGATGGCGCGCTTCATCATTGAGGCTTCAAAAGGACTTCGCAGCAATTCGGGGAGGACAGTAATAATATCAATGCGCATAATTGAGTTTCTAGGTTGCAAAGGTACAAAGTTTGAAGATTGAAAAGTTCAAGGTTTTCAAATTTTCAAATTCTCTATTTAATTCGTAAATTTGCCCTTCAATAAAAAACAATAAAAATGGAAAACGGAATATATGCTAAATTCAACACAGCAAAAGGTTCGATTTTAGTAAAACTAACACACGATTTAACTCCAGGAACTGTAGGGAATTTTGTAGCTCTTGCAGAAGGAAATATGGAGAATAAAATAAAACCTCAAGGGGTAAAATTCTATGATGGATTAAAATTTCATAGAGTTATTCCAGATTTTATGATTCAAGGTGGTTGTCCTTTAGGAACCGGAACTGGAGATCCTGGATACAAATTTGATGATGAGTTTCATCAAGATTTACGTCACGATGCACCAGGTGTTTTGTCAATGGCAAACTCAGGTCCGGGAAGCAACGGTTCTCAATTTTTCATCACGCATATTGCCACGCCTTGGTTGGATAACAAACACACTGTTTTTGGAAATGTAATAGAAGGACAAGATGTTGTTGACGCCATTGCTCAAGGTGATGTTTTGGAATCGGTTGAAATCATTAGAGTGGGTGAGGAAGCCAAGAATTGGAATGCCATTGAGGCTTTCGTAGGTTTGAAAGGGGCTCGTCTAAAACGCGATGCGGCTTTAAAAGCAGAATCAGAAGCAAAAATGGAAAAACTAGCGGCCGGTTTCGAAAAAACAGAAAGTGGTTTGCGTTACCAATTCATCCAAAAAGGAGAAGGAAAACAAGCAGAAGCTGGAAAAACAGTTTCGGTTCACTACGAGGGCTCATTAGAAAATGGAAAAGTTTTTGATTCTTCTTATCCAAGAAAAAAACCAATCGAATTTAGATTAGGCCAAGGTCAAGTTATCGAAGGCTGGGATGAAGGAATTGCCTTGTTGAGAGTAGGAGACAAAGCCCGTTTCGTTATTCCATCCGATTTAGGATACGGACCAGCAGGAGCAGGAGGAGTAATTCCACCAAATGCTACCTTGATTTTTGACGTAGAATTAATGGACGTTAAATAATAGTTTTCAGTGTTCAGTCGCAGTTTGCAGAATTGAGCAATCGAATTCATTTAGAATCCCAAAGCGAAAGTTTTGGGATTTTTTTGTATCAAGTCGAGCGCAGTCGAGATTGTCATAGGTCTATTCTACGCTCGACTTGACAAATATTGTAGTGCTTTTTATTTCCACTTAATATTGCAACCTATACTCGGTTTTTGGGTGGGATTTATAACTCGGTTATAAATCACGCCATCAATGGCGCCACGTAAATCACTTCCGCTTAACGGAATGCCATTTCCCGGTCGGCTATCGTCAAGTTGACCACGATAAACTAATTTGGTTTGATCGTCATACAAAAAGAAATCAGGTGTGCAAGCAGCATTGTATGCTTTGGCAACTTCCTGTTTTTCATCATACAAATAAGGAAATTCAAAGTTGTTTTCGAATGCAAATTTGGTCATTAATTCAGGGGAATCTTGAGGAAAATTCAATACGTCATTACTGGAAATTGCGACAATGCCAATGCCTTGTACGCGATAATCATTGGCAATTCGCACCACTTCGCGAATAACATGATGCACAAACGGACAGTGATTGCATATAAACATGACGAGAGTTCCTTTTTCGCCTTTTATATCTGCAAAAGAAAAAGAGGCATCAGCAGAATTGGTGTCTTTTAAATAAAAATCGGGAGCAGTAGTTCCCAGCGGAACCATATTTGAAGCGGTTTTGGACATTAGAATAGTATGTGCGTTATTTGTTTGAATTTAATAAAAAAAGTCCAAAAATGTTTTTTTTGGACTTAATTAGCATGGTTTGGTTCGTTTTTGTATTAAATATCGTCAAATTCAATATCGGTAAAACTTGATGTTGAAGGTATTTCGTCTTCTTCTGATTTTTCGGTTTCATACTCTTTTTTGAAATCTTTTTGGTGTCTTTCAGAAATTACTTCTTCGCCTTTGTGATTCAAAACATAGGAAGTCAATTCTTCTAAAATTTCAGCAAAAGCGGCAAAATCTTCTTTATACAAATATATTTTATGTTTTTTGAAGTGAAAAGAGCCATCTACTTCCGTAAACTTTTTACTTTCAGTAATAGTAATATAGTAATCATCAGCTTTTGTGGCTCTAACATCAAAGAAATAAGTTCTTCTTCCGGCACGTAAAACCTTCGAAAATATCTCTTCTTTTTCTAACATATCATTTTCTCTCATAATCTTTCTGTCTATTTAGTATACTTAATCAGTAATCAAAAATCTAAAAAATAGTTGTATTAAACAACAATTACTCCAATTCTTTTTCAGAAAGTTGTTTTGTGTACAAGGCAGCATAGTAGCCTTCAAGATTTATCAATTGATTATGAGAACCTTGTTCCAAAATTTTTCCCTCATCAAGAATAATAATTTTGTCTGCATTTTTTGCTGAAGAAACCCTATGACTCACAATAATTGTGGTTTTGTCTTTGCATATTTCCTGTAGATTATTCAAAATTGCTTCTTCGGTTTCGGTATCCACAGCTGACAAACAATCGTCAAAAAGTAAAATTTTAGGATTTTTAATAATCGCTCTTGCAATAGAAACCCGTTGTTTTTGTCCGCCGGAAAGTGTAATACCCCTTTCGCCAAGAATGGTGTCGTATTGCTTGTTGAATCCCATAATATTGTCGTGAACTACGGCACTTTTTGCGGCAGTTTCCACTTCCTCATCGGTAGCATTTTCTTTGCCAAACTTGATGTTATTTTTCACAGTATCTGAAAACAAAAAAGCATCTTGCGGCACAATCCCGATACTGTTTCTTAAATCATTCAAGTTTAAGCTGCAAATTTCTTTTTCATCAATGGTGATCCGACCTTCGGTTGTGTCATATAAACGAGAAATCAGGGAAACAATAGTCGATTTTCCGGAACCTGTTTTTCCTAGGATGGCCAGAGTTTCTCCCTTATGTACCTTAAAAGATACATTTTCTAAAGCTTTTATGAGGGTGTCTGCATAGGTGTAGCTTACATTCTCGAAAGAAATAGCACCTTCAATAATTGAATTCTCTTGATTTTTATTATGTATTTCCGGTTCGATTTTTAGAAACTCATTGATACGTTTTTGGGAAGCTTCGGCTTCCTGAACCATGGATGAAACCCAACCCAAAGAAGCCACGGGCCAGGTAAGCATATTTACATATAGAATAAATTCGGCAATGACACCAATGTTTTTGATACTTCCATGAATGTACATTAATCCACCAAAATAAATAACCACCAAGTTGCTTATTCCGATTAAGGCAATCATTAATGGCCCAAATAAAGCCTGAATTTTAGCCAAATTCATGCTCTTTTTTTTGCTTTCATTAGCCAATTCCACCATGTTGTTTTGATGTTGCTCTTCAAGTGAATACGCTTTTATCACCCGAATCCCCGAAAATATTTCTTGGGTAAAACTCGAAACTTTGGATAAATACTGTTGAAATACAGTGCTTCTTTTGTTGATTTCGGAACTTAATTTGAATATGGTATACGATAGAATCGGTAAAGGAAGTAAAGTATACAAAGTTAATTTCGGTGACACACTAAACATGTACACAATCACGATGGTAAAGCGTATAAAAGTATTTATGGTATACATAACTGCCGGTCCCACGTACATTCTTACCTTTGAAACGTCTTCACTGATGCGATTCATCAAATCGCCTGTTCGATTTTGCTTGTAGAAATTTTGGGAAAGGTTTTCATATTGGCGAAAAACTTCATTTTTTAAATCAAATTCAATGTGACGGGACATCACGATTAGGGTTTGTCGCATCAAAAAAGAAAGAAATCCAGCGATAATCGTGGTGAGTATTATTAGGGAAATATTTGTAATTAATTCTTGCTGAATGATTGATTTCGATACCGTGTTATCTTTTGAAAATCCCTCAATCACTTTAAAAGATTTGCTGATTAATTTTGGCGTAAACAGGGAAAATATTTGTGCAATTATCGTAATAAAAATTCCTAGCAGAAAACTGTATTTATATTTGATGAAATACTTATTTAAATAGCCTAATTCTTTCATTTTTTATATGTTGAATTCTATAATCCGGGTAGTTTTTTTAATGTTCAAAGATACATGTTTAATGACAAAAAAAGATAGCCTTATTTTTTGTGTTTTAATTCTGTTTTAAAAAATGAAATTCTTATTTTTGCCAACTAATTAATAAAAGTTCTTACAAGGTGGTAAATAGAAGACATATTCGCGTTAAGGTCATGCAGTCCATTTATGCGATGCATCAAAATGGGTCAGATGATCTAGAAAAAGAAGAAAAATTCTTATTTTATAGTATAGACTCCATTCAAGATTTATACCTTACGATGATATCCTCCCTGATAGAAATTTGTAAAAAAGAAACTATCTTTTTACAGAAATCAAGCCAAAAACATCTCGCCACAGCCCAAGAGCGAAAACCCAACGAAAAGTTTATTAAGAACAGTATTTTCCAAATATTAACCGAAAATAAATCACTTCGTATTGCCCTTGAAAATCGTAAAATAAACAATTGGGTTTTAAACGATGATTATATTTTACTACTCCTTAATGACATCAAGCAAAGCAAATTGTATGATAAATACATGAGTAATGCGATTAATACATTTGAAGAAGACAAGGAATTTATTGTTGATTTATTTATGGACGTGATTGTTCCAAATGAGAAATTATACGATTATCTAGAAGATGACAAATTGACTTGGGTGGATGATATTCCTTTGGTAAACACACATATTATCAAACAATTGAAAGCCATAACACCTATTGAGGAAGGGAATTTTAGGGTTCCAAAATTATTCAAAGACAATGAAGATCAGGATTTTGTTAAAGACTTGTTCAGAAAGACAGTTCTCAACGAATCTGAATTTGCAAAAGAATATATGGATAAAACTCCAAATTGGGATAGTGATCGAATTGCAGAAATTGACACTATTATTCTTAAAATGGCGATTTGCGAATTTTTGAAATTCCCTTCAATTCCTGTAAAAGTTACACTTAATGAATATTTAGAAGTTGCCAAAGAATATTCTACTCCAAAAAGTAGTATTTTTATCAACGGAATTTTAGACAATTTAGTAAAAGAACTACAGACCGGCAACAGAATTGTAAAAGTTGGTCGTGGATTAATGTAAAACCAATTTATAAACAAAAAAATTAAAACAAAATTATGGAACAGTTAACTCAATTTGCGCCGTTTTTATTAATGTTCGTCGTTATCTATTTCTTTATGATCAGACCGCAACAGAAGAAGGCAAAAGCTGAAAAAGAATTTGAAAGCGCTTTGAAAGTAGGCGACAAAATCATCACAAAAAGTGGACTTCACGGTAAGGTAGCTGAAGTTTCAGAAACTACTGTTGTTATCGAAACAATGGCCGGAAAACTTAAAATGGAGCGTTCTGCCATTTCTATGGAAATGAGCGCGTCTTTTAATAAAAAGGATTAAATACCAAATTCCATTCATAAAAAAAATCCCCAATTCTTTTAGAAGAGTTGGGAATTTTGTTTTAATATAATTTAGAAAAATTACTTTTTCTTACTTTTGTTTTTCTTTATTTTCTTTGCTTTTTTTGATTTTGCTTTAGCCTTTTTTTCTTTCGCCTTCGCTTTTACTTTTGCTTTTTTGGCTTTTTCCTTCTTAGCTTTTTTTGCCTTTTTTGCTTTAGACTTAGCTTTTTCTTTCGCTTTAGCCTTTTTGGCTTTCTCTTTTTCTTTCTCTTTCATCTTGTTTTTTTTCTTGTCTTTTTTTTCTTTTTTTGTTTCTAATAATTCTATTGAAGAATCAAGTTCTTCTATCAAAGGTTCTTGTTGGTTTTCTTCGACAACAGCAATTTCAATGGCTTTTACATCTTTGGTTATTTTGCTTACTCTAGGTTTATTAGTTTTTGGCGTTGTAAATACTTCAACTTTTTTGGTAGTAATTTCATTTGCAATTTCTTCTTTTTTTTCTTCCATAATAGATTCTATCTTTAATGTTAATTAATTGTAAATATATTGTTAACAAATGTAATCATTATATCAATGCGCCAATGTTAAGTTTTTTATCAATTATTTTTCAAAAAAAAAACCCTCATGTGATGGTTTTTTGTAATTCTGTTGAATTTTTGTTAATTTATTTTGTATTAAAATTAGCGGTCAATTCAGCAATTTTCACAATTACTTCAACCGCTTTTTGCATACTTTCCAGGGGAACATATTCATATTTTCCATGAAAATTGTGACCCCCCGCAAAAATATTGGGACAAGGCAAACCTTTATAAGATAACTGGGAACCGTCAGTTCCACCTCGTATTGGTTTAATAAGGGGTTTAATGCCTAGTTCTTTCATCGCTTTTTCGGCAATATCCACAATATGTTTTACGGGTAAAACCTTTTCTTTCATATTATAGTATTGATCTTTTATTTCGGTAATTACGATATCCCCGCCAAACTGTTTGGCAAATTTCTTATTGATTTTTTTGGTGATTTTTTCGATTAATTCTTTTTGTTTTTCGAATTTCTTCTTGCTGTGATCTCGAATAATGAGTTGCAAAACTGTTTCTTCAATACTTCCTGCTAAATGATGCACGTGGAAAAATCCCTCGTAACCCTTTGTTTCCTGAGGGGTTTCACCTTTGGGCAACTCATTGATGAAATCATTGGCGATAAGCATTGAATTGATCATTTTTCCTCTGGCATAGCCCGGATGAACGCTTTTTCCTTTGAACGTAATTTTGGCTCCAGCCGCATTAAAATTTTCATATTCCAATTCGCCCACTTGGCTTCCATCCATAGTGTAAGCCCAATCGCAACCAAATTTTTCTACATCAAAATGATGGGCTCCACGTCCTATTTCTTCGTCCGGGGTAAATCCGATTCTAATTTTTCCGTGTTTGATTTCGGGATTCTGTATTAGAAATTCCATTGCAGTCACAATTTCGGTAATTCCAGCTTTGTCATCCGCACCAAGAAGGGTGGTTCCGTCTGTGGTGATTAACGTTTGCCCTTTGTATTGTAATAGATCCTTGAAATACTTTGGAGATAAAATGATGTTTTGCTTGGCATTTAATACAATGTCTTTGCCATCATAATCACTGATTATTTGTGGTTTTATATTGGCGCCAGTAAAATCCGGAGTGGTGTCAAAGTGCGAAATAAATCCTATCGTGGGTACTTTATGGTCAACATTAGAGGGTAAAGTGGCCATGATATAGGCGTTTTTGTCTATAGTTACCTCATGCATTCCAATGGATTTCAGTTCTTCAACCAATTTATTGGCTAAGTCCCATTGTTTTTTTGTGCTTGGTGTGGTTTCTGAATTTGGATCTGATTCAGTGTCGATAATCACGTAACTAATAAAACGGTCTATGATATGTTGCATTTTGTATCTTTTTATACAAAAATAAGCAATTTAAAAGAGTTATCCTGTTATTGCAAACATCGCAGATTATAACCCAAAATGATAATCAGAAAAATAATTAGGAATTGATGATTATGTTATATCCTTTACTCCTTTTACGAACATCCATTTCATGAATAGTTTTTCACCGTCTTTGGTTTTAACAGCTTGAAACTTCGGTGCCAGAATGGTTCCCACAACAAAAGCCGTCATTGGAATCCATAAACCAGATAATTGGGTGTATTTGTCTATCAAAAATTGTAACGAAATAAATAAAATAGCAAAACAACCTAGTTGGTATAGAAATGCTCGTACTTGTAATTTGGTCATGTTTTTAGTGGTATTAGGTTTTGGGTGTAGGGTTCTAGTTGTTATTTTTTACAATTCAAACTCTAATTATTGAACACTGTCATCAACTGTTTGAAATTTTGTTCTCTTGCTTCCCTCGTACATTTCGTATTTTACCAATCGGGCTTCGATGCTGGCGTTGAAAAGTTTGATTTTCCGGGAGGGTTTCAATCCAACAAATTTCAAAGCCTCCAAGTTTCCAGTAATGAACCAAGCATTTGTACCCGGATAATTTTTCTTCAAGGTGTCGCCAATATTTTTGTAAAATTCTTCCATGTGAATATCCAATCGCTCATCATAAGGCGGATTAAAAACTACGTGCAATTTTCCTTGAGATGTTTTTTCCGTATCAAAAAAGTTACGTTCCTCGATAGAGATATATTCGTCTAAATTAGCATTCTTGATATTGTCCTTTGCTTTTTGAACCGCAGACGGTGCTTTGTCGTATCCTTTTATGGTGTAATGAAATTCCCGGATTTTTTTCATCAGGGAATCCATGATTTGATCAAACAAATCATTGTCCCAATCGTTCCATTTTTCGAAAGCAAATTCCTTGCGGTTGATGTTTGCCGGAATATTGCAGGCAATCATCACTGCTTCGGCTAGAAAAGTTCCTGAACCGCACATGGGATCCAAGAAATCGCTTTGACCATCCCAGCCGGAGAGGAGCAGAATTCCTGCAGCCAAAACTTCATTTATAGGAGCAATATTAGTTGCGGTTCTGTACCCGCGTTGGTGTAACGAATTCCCAGAGGTGTCTAAAGCTACAGAAACTTGGTCTTTATCAATATGAATATTAATCCTCAAATCGGGATGTATTTTCTCTATACTTGGACGTTGTCCCGTTCGTTCCCGAAATTGATCCACGATGGCATCTTTACATTTTTGGGAAACAAATTCCGAATGGTTGAAATACTCTGAATGGACAGTCGCATCTATTACAAAAGTCTGGTTGGCACTGATGAATTTCGACCAGTTTACACCCGAAATGCCTTTATACAGCCCTTGTTCGTCTCTTGCTTTGAAAAAATAAATAGGTTTCAAGATTTTTAAAGCGGTTCTCAAAGACAAATTTGCCTTGTACATAAAACCTTTATCGCCTTTGAAACTAACCATTCTTACGCCTTGATCGACGTCTTGTGCGCCTAGCATTTTCAATTCATTTGCTAGTATTTCTTCAAAACCAAAAAAGGTTTTGGCAATCATTCTAAAATTATTTTCCATTGTAAAATCACGTATTCGGTGCAAAAATAGTCTAAATTTGCACTTTAATTGAAATTCAAATTAATAAATGTCAGATTTGACCAATCCTAAATCCCAAATCCCAAATCCCAAAACCCATAATTGGTTTGCCTCATGGTTCGACACTCCTTATTATCACATTCTTTATAAAGAAAGAAATTATCGGGAAGCCCAGATTTTTATGGACAATTTGACGCACTACCTGAATCTTCCTGAGAAAGCAAAAGTGTTGGACTTGGCTTGTGGCAAAGGGCGTCATGCTATTTATTTGAACCAGTTGGGCTATGAAGTTGTGGGTGTTGATTTGTCCGAAAATAGTATTATGGAGGCCAATAAAAACCAGAATGAAACGCTCCATTTTCAGGTTCATGACATGCGGGAAACTTTTGAAGATAAATTTGATGCCATATTCAATTTGTTTACTAGTTTTGGTTATTTCGAAAATGACGAAGACAACCTGACCACTTTGAAGGCGATGAAAGAAAGCCTGACGGAATATGGATTTGCCGTTATTGATTTTATGAACGTCAACCAGGTCATTACTAATTTAGTTCCAGAAGAAGTCAAAACTGTTGAAAACATTGATTTTCGTATCAAACGCTATGTGAGTGAAGGCCATATTTACAAAGAAATTGATTTTGTAGACCAAGGCGAGAAATTTCATTTTACCGAAAAAGTAAAAGCATTAACGCTCCAGGATTTTGAAGAATTAATGGAAGAAGCAGGGATTTATCTTTTGGACATTTTTGGAGATTATAAATTGAAAAAATTCCACAAAACCGAAAGCGAACGATTAATCATGATATTCAAGTAATGAATTACCTTTTACCTTTATTTTCTGTCCTGATAGGTTATAGTATTGCCTTGTTTTTGAAACCGAAAAACAAAACCAATCTTAAATTATTATTGGCTTTCAGCGGTTCCTTTTTACTGTCGTTAACTGTTATGCACTTATTGCCGGACGTATACAAAAGTGACAGTCACAACATAGGACTTTTTATAATGACTGGAATTTTATTCCAAATCATATTGGAGTTTTTCTCCAAAGGTGCTGAACACGGACATGTACACGGTCACGATAAAATATTTCACATCCCATGGCTGCTTTTTATCAGTCTATGTATTCATGCTTTTTTAGAAGGATTTCCCGTTAGTCATCTTCACAGCTTAGCGTTGGGAATTGCTATTCATCACTTGCCTATTGCCATCATTTTAACCACTTTTTTTATCAATTCCAGTCTGAACAAAAAAGCAATTTTTGCTTTTATGATTACTTTCGCTATTATGACTCCATTAGGTACAATTGTATCAGATTATTTGCCTCAATTAAATGCCTATTATACTGAAATTACCGCCATCGTTATTGGGATACTATTCCATATTTCATCTACCATTATTTTTGAAAGTAGCGAAGGACACAAGTTCAATATCGCCAAAGTTTCGATGATAATTTTTGGAATTGTGTTGGCGTATTTTATTTAGGCTTTTATTGATTTATTTTGCTAAATTTGTAAAAACAATAAAAAGATGGAAGCGACTCTTTTAGAAAGAATTACCATAAAACCTGACCTTTGCAATGGCAAACCCACGGTGAGAGGAATGAGAATTACTGTGGAAACCATTTTACAGTATTTATCAGCCGGAGATTCAATGGAAGCCATTTTAGAAGCTTATCCATTTCTTGAAAAAGAAGATATTCAGGCTTGTATAGCATTTGCCTTGAAAAATCTTTCCTCGTACAAAAATGACATTCAATTAGCTAGTTAATAATGAATTGTTCATTTTTAGTCGATGTCAATTTACCAAAACATTTCAACTTTTTTAATGACAATCGTTATGTTTTTGTTTCTGACATTAATTTGCAAATGACAGATAGTGAAATATGGGATTATGCGTTGAAAAACGAGTTGATTATACTAACAAAAGACACCGATTTTTATAACCGCTTCTTGGTTTCGAAAAACACTCCAAAAATAATTTATTTTCAATTAGGTAATTGTTCTTTGAAACAATTACACCAATATTTTAATGACAATTGGGTTAAAATTCAATCTGAAATAGAAAATTCAAGACTTATTATTGCAAAAGAAAATCATGTCGAATGCATACGTTAAAAAATTAAAAATGACCTTTACAAAAACTACCGAACAATCCTCGATATACGAACATTTAGAAAAAATGTCTGTATCGGAATTACTGTCCAATATCAATCAAGAAGACAAAACTGTCCCTTTTGCCGTAGAAAAAGCCTTGCCACAAATCGAGGTTTTAGTAACCCAAATCGTTGAGAAAATGAAATTGGGAGGACGATTGTTCTACATTGGCGCAGGAACTTCGGGGCGTATGGGAGTTGTTGATGCATCGGAATGTCCGCCTACATTTGGCGTTCCTTTTGACTTAGTCAACGGAATCATTGCTGGTGGCGACAAGGCCATTCGCAAAGCGGTAGAAAATGCCGAAGACGATGCCAACCAAGCTTGGATTGATTTGCAAGAACACAACATCAACGAATATGATGTTGTCGTTGGGATTGCCGCTTCGGGAACAACACCTTACGTTATTGGAGGGTTAAAAGCTTGCAATGAAAATAATATTATTACTGGAAGTATCTCTTGTAATGCTGCCAGTCCAATGTCACAAACCGCTAAAATTCCAATAGATGTGGTTGTGGGGCCTGAATTTGTAACGGGAAGTTCCCGAATGAAAGCAGGAACGGCTCAGAAATTAGTACTCAATATGATTTCGACAGCCACCATGATTCAGCTTGGGAAAGTGAAAGGAAATAAGATGGTCGACATGCAATTGAGCAACAGTAAACTCGTTGATCGTGGCGTAAAAATGATTATGGGAGAAATTCCTGTTTCGTATGCAGCAGCATCCGAATTACTCACTAAATATGGTAGCGTAAGAAAAGCGGTAGACAATTATAAAGGGCATTAATCAGCTTTTTTTTCTGATAATGCCCCGAATAGTTTTAGACAAAAATGTTGATTAACACTATTTTGTCAGCCAATCAATAATCTCAGGATCTGTTGGCAATGTTTTCGGAGAAATTACTTTTTCGAGTTCCCCTTTTTCGTTCAAAAGATATTTTTGGAAATTCCATCCCACTTCAGAATCTTCCAGCCCGTTTTTAGATTTTTGGGTTAGGTATTGATATACTTCGTGGATGTCTTTACCTTTAACTGATATTTTTGCCATCATCGGGAAAGTGACACCATAATTCAATTGGCAAAAAGAAGCAATTTCTTCATTAGTCCCCGGTTCTTGAGAGGCAAAATTATTGGCTGGAAAGCCTACAATTACAAAGTTTTTATTTTTGTACTGTTTGTAAATTGCCTCTAAATCTTTGTATTGTGGCGTTTTGCCACATTTTGAAGCGGTGTTTACAATCATTATTTTCTTTCCTTTCAAAGAAGCAAAATCAAATATTTTTCCTGATAAATCTTCTACTTTAAATTGGTAAATGGTTTGCTTTTGCATAATTACATCTGTTTTACTTGGTTTGTTTTGGCCTTGACAATTCCAAAAAAGTAATATTCCAAAGGCATAAATAAATAGGTTTTTCATATGGTTTTTTTTTAGAATTAATTAGGTAACTTTTTATAATACTTCTTGTATTTTGGGTAGGTGATTGCTCCAAACAACGAAATTGTTCCTAATGAATACCAAATCCAAGCTAAGGAGTGAGCTTCGCCACTGGCATAGGAATGCAGTCCAACCAAGTGAAAATTCACGCCGTAATAAGTGAACAAAATGGATAAGAAGGCAAAAATACTCATCAAATTAAAAAACCATTTCCCTCTAAGTGAAGGTACAAAACGAGAGTGAATTACAAAAGCATACACCATAATACTGATTAATGCCCAAGTTTCTTTTGGATCCCAACCCCAGTAGCGGCCCCAACTTTCATTTGCCCATTGTCCACCAAGGAAATTACCAATCGTTAACATAATCAAGCCAATCGTTAATGACATTTCGTTGATATAAGTGATTTCTTTGATGTTTAAATTCATTTTAGCTTTGTTTTTCTCGTTGGTAAACAGAATCAACAGTAAGGAAACGGTTCCCAAAATCATTCCCAAGGCAAATGGGCCATAACTTGCCACGATTACCGCCACGTGTATCATCAACCAATAGGAGTTTAATACGGGTTGGAGATTGGCTATTTCTGGATCAATCCAATTGGCGTTGGCAGCCATAAAAATCATGGAGGTAACAAAAGCCGCCGAAGCCACGGTAAGTTTTGATTTTCGGTCAAAGGCCAATCCAAAAAACATGGTAGCCAAAGCTACATATACGATGGCCTCATAGGCATTACTCCAAGGCGCGTGACCGGAAATACACCAGCGGGCGATTAAAGCCAAAGTATGCAGGCCAAAAAAGAAACCAATCAAAACATGAAATGTATTGACTGTTATTCTCCATATTTTTCTATCAAAGAAGATGTTTAATAATGCAAACACCAACATAAAAATACCACCCAACAAATAATAATAAAACAATTTTGGTAGTATGTCATATTTATTATACAGGATTTCGAGATTTATTTTTTCTTCACTTGGCCTTACTTTGCTACCAAATTTTTTCTGGAATCCATTGATACTCTCCAATAATTCATCAGCTTGTTTGTAATTATTGTTAGTTTTAGCGCGGTCTAATGCGCCAAAATACAAGGGCATAACACTGCGGGTATAGGTTGCTGCCATTCCTTTTAAACCGGCATGCTCTAATTCGGCATAAGAAATCCATTTGTTGTTTTTGTCATCTGGTATAGGAAAAACTTTCAAAATGCTTCCGCTTAGCGCGTTGTCCATCAGATTTACTTTTTTATCGGTTTCGATAAAATCTTTTTCGAATTGGTTGGGATTTGCATTCTTGTAGGCATCACCTAAATAAGGCCCTAATTTATAATTCCCAGTGGTGTCAAAAAAGGATATAAAAGAAGCGTATTTTGCATTCTTGTCGAGACCAATAATTTTTCGAATACTGTCGTTTCCGGCCTTGATATAAATCATGGGAACTTGTATCCAGAGATTTCCATCGGCTATCATCGATAAAAAGACCTGATCCGAATTCATTCCGTTATAGCTGTCTTTGTGGCTTACTTTTCGCAACAATTCAGACGAGAAGGTATTTATGGGTTTCATTCTTCCGCCGGCATCTTGAACAATCAATCTTCCGAATTTAGCCGCGTGAACCTCGGTTACTTTGCGTTTATTGATTAGGGAGTCTAATTCTTTCAGGCTTGGAGCATGTGCGGAATGATTTTGGGCGAAAGCTGTAAAACCGAACAATAAAACTAACATTGGAATCAGTTTCGATTTTTTATCTTTCACCACTTCCAGTTTTCGTTTCAAATCAGCAAATCGGGAATGACTGGTAAACAGTATCGACATCATGGCAAAAAACAACATAAAATAACCAATATACGTAATCAAAGTTCCCCAGAAATCATGGTTTACGGATAACACGGTTCCTTTTTCGTCCGGATCGAATGAAGATTGAAAAAATCGGAATCCTTTATGATCCAAAACGTGATTCATGTATATTCTGGCATCAAAAGGTTTAATAGAGTCTTGAACGGTAACTTGGCTTTCAAAAGAAGAATAACTTTTCTCTGTTCCAGGATATTTTTGAGCAATAAAATCATTGAGTTTGATATTAAAAGGCAGGGTGTAGGCCTTGCTTCCATAGAAAAAAGTGTAGTCTAAATCACCAATTTTAACCGATTTAGATTCTCCAATTTTGCCTTTGGTTCCCAACACCGTTACCGATTTCTCTTGTCCATCAGCCAGTACTTTTACTGTCAAAGCATTATCTCCTTCCTTCGATTTAAAATCATTTTTTGATTCATAATCTATCACCCCCTTTTCAGCGGGATCGGGAAAAACAAAACGTTTTTCTCCAATGCTGTATAACGAACGCATCATTAAGGGTTGTGTTATATCTTTGACAACTTTTCCTTGTAATTTGTCAGCCATGCGCATAAAATTCCCTTCAAATGGCGTTTGAATTGTGGAAGTGTTTCCTTCTATAGTAATGTTTATAGCACCTTGCGTAAATTTATTTAAGGCAAAAAGAACGTTATGAATGTTTTGAACTTCTCCCTCTTTCAGGAAATGTTCTTCCCGACCGCTGTCTCCGGCTTCCACTAATTTCAAATATAAAACCCCTTTTGCATCGGGTTTGATAATTTGTTTTGCCCCCAGAATAAAGTTGTCATACTTTATCTTGAATTGGGTGTCGGCAAAGTGGTCTGAAATTGAAAAATCATTATTGGTAACTGGCGAAAGCAACAACGGTTTTTCGAAAACTCTTCGTTTCATTTCGCCTTTATATTCCCCGTCGACAAAAAGGGTGAGGTATATCTTGTCTGAATAAAATTTATTTTCGGCAGCACCTTCGCGAATGGGCATCATGCCTTCATAACTGATGTATCGGGTAATAAAAGCTCCGGTGATGATAAAAACAAAAGACAAATGCAACAAGAGGGTAGCCCATTTTTCTTTTCTTAGCAGCTGATAGCGTTTAATGTTTCCTATAAAATTGATCATAAAAAGCAACATGATTCCTTCAAACCACCAAGCATTATAGACTAAAATTCGGGCGGTATCGGTATTGTATTTGCTTTCGATAAAAGTTCCGGCACCCATTGTAATGGCAAAAGTCAGGAAAAGCATCGCCATTAAACGTGTGGAGAATAAAATGGAAACTAATTTTGAATTCATCTGTAAGAAATTACATTTTGTGTAAGTGGGACAAAAGTACTTAAAATTGTTCACTTGCTTATTTGTACAATTGTTAATTTAATCTAAAATTAAGACTTATAAAGGGCAGTTTTATTGTAATTTCTTTTTGAATTTCAATTGTTGACATCGAGTATTGGTTTTTATTTTTTTTTGCTAATTTTGTCCAATGCTTAAAGTGATAATTATTGGTTCCGGAAATGTTGCCCAACATTTGATACATGCTTTTTCCAAAAGCAAAAAAATCGATTTGGTACAAGTGTTTTCAAGACAAAAAGAATCATTAGTACCCCTTTTAGATTCTCATAAAATCACCGATAAATATGCTGATTTGGCTGAAGCTGACCTATATATTTTAGCGGTTTCTGATGATGCCATTGCGGCGGTTTCTTCTCAATTGCCTTTCGAAAAACGCCTTGTTGTCCATACTTCGGGAAGTATTTCCATTGATCTATTGGACTCTAAGAATAGGAGAGGAGTTTTTTATCCCGTACAAACTTTTTCGAAAAATGTGGTTGTTGATTTCAGTGGAATTCCCATTTGTTTGGAAAGTGAAAATGAGGTAGATTTTGACCTATTGGGAAAAGTAGCTGACTCAATTTCCAATAAAGTTTTAAAAATTACTGAGTTGCAAAGACAAGCCTTGCACGTTTCGGCAGTTTTTGTCAATAATTTTGTGAATCAGCTATACCAAATTGGCAATGAAATTTGCCTTGAAAATAATATTCCTTTTGAAGTTTTAAAACCCTTAATTTTGGAAACAGCAAATAAGGGAACAACACTTTCGCCAAAAGAGGTGCAAACAGGTCCTGCTAGTCGCAATGACAAGCAAACCATTGAGCGTCATTTGAATTTTTTATCAGACGAAAACCGGAAAAATATCTATAAAATAATAACCCAATCCATACAAAATAATGGCAAAAAGCTATAAACAAATAATGAACGACATCACCACTTTTATTTTTGATGTCGATGGAGTTCTCACCGACAGTTCCGTTTTTGTGACCAATGAAGGGGAGATTCTGCGGGTGATGAATATTCGCGATGGCTATGCGATGAAAGCCGCCGTAGAAAGTGGGTATAACGTATGCATTATTTCAGGAGGGAGTAACGAGGGAGTTCGGGTGCGATTGAGAAATCTGGGTATTACGGACATTTATTTGGGAACGCCTGACAAAGTAGCCACTTTTAAGGAATACATCGAACTTTACGATATTAAACCAGAACAGGTTTTGTATATGGGTGATGATATTCCCGATTATCATGTGATGCAATTAGTAGGATTACCAACTTGTCCCCAAGATTCAAGCCCAGAGATCAAAGCCATTTCTAGTTATATTTCCCATAGAAACGGAGGGAAAGGAGCCGCTCGTGACGTTATTGAACAGGTTATGAAAGTACAAGGAAAATGGATGTCCTATTTTGATGGCAAGCTCGATTAGTATGTAGCCTGCTTTTGTAGTTTTTCTGTATCTGAATACAATTTGAAGTTTCTAACGAAATTCATACACCCATCATGATAACAATTTCTGAGGCTACGATAAAAGATTTCAAAACAATTCGGAAAATAGCCTTTGCAACATGGCCAGTGGTCTATGCTGAAATCTTATCCAAAGCGCAAATCAATTTTATGTTGGATAGTTTCTATTCCGAAGAAACTTTGACGGATAAGCTAGTGAACATAGGACATCATTTTTTGTTGCTAAAAGAAGATACAGATTGCCTTGGCTATACCTCTTATGAACACCATTATTTGAATACCAACTGCACCCGATTGCACAAATTATACCTTCTCCCGGATGCTCATGGTAGAGGATTGGGGAAATTGATGCTGGACAAAATTGTGGCTTTAGCCAAAGAAAACCGCTCCGACACCCTTTCTTTGAATGTGAACCGATTCAACAAGGCTTTTATTTTTTATCAAAAAATGGGTTTTGAAATTGTTGCTGAGGAAGATATAGCTATTGGGCAAGGCTATTTCATGGAAGATTATAAAATGGAGTTGAATTTGTAGCTCAATTTTTTAGTGATAAAACGACGCTTTTTTGTCGTGTGTTTGAGTGTGAAAAATTCTACCCATTTATCAATAGTTTTTAAAAGTATCAAAAATGAGGGCTACGATAGTATCATTCCTTTCTATATTTTTTCTAAGTAGTCTTTCCTGTTTCATAAAAAACTGACCCAAGAAAACAACCAAACTTTGTTGATTGTCACCCACGATATTGATTTTGCCAAAAGAACCAATAGGATTATTACAATGGAAGACGGGAGGATTGTTTAACGTTTCGCGGCTTGAAGCCAGTGTAGCGGCTTCGTGAACCATTATTTCCTGCTAAGATAAGATTTTCCAGCGGAAAACGACAACTGGTTTAAGCAATTGCAGCAATTGCTTCAAACGGGGATTACCAGTAGTTTTTTATTCTTGAATTCTATTTTTC
Organism: uncultured Flavobacterium sp.; assembly: GCA_964535705.1. Classification (GTDB taxonomy): domain Bacteria; phylum Bacteroidota; class Bacteroidia; order Flavobacteriales; family Flavobacteriaceae; genus Flavobacterium. The sequence continues at coordinate 86,100 of CAZHVE010000001.1, read as the reverse complement.
AAATCCATTCTTGAGTGCAAAATTCTAATAATTTCTATTTTTGCTGTATTCAGTATTCTATAAAAAATAAGATGTTGACTAGACTTAAAACCAAAAATATTTTTTTCTATTTCATTATAATTTTTACCTAAAGATTGATTTTCAGCCAATTCTTGACAATCAACTAATAACTCAAAATAATATTTGTCAGCTTGATTCTCTGACCAAACTTCATATGTATATTCCCAAATTTTTGATAAGTCTTCAACAGCTTTGTTGGTAAGAATGTATCTAGCCATTTCGTTTTTTGGCTTTTAGTAATTCAAGATGTTTTTTAGGATTAAAATTTTCAACAAATCCACTTTCAACACCTTCGCTAATTGCTTTCTTAAGAGCAACTATTTTGTTTTCTTCTTCTTCCAATAATCTTAAACCTGCTCGAATAACTTCACTTGCATTTTTAAATCTGCCTTCAGAAACAGTATTATCAACAAAATTTTCAAAATAGTCTCCTAAAGAAACTGATGTGTTACGTCCCATAATTTTTTATTTTCTGTAAAGTTACCAAAAATTGGTAATACTCTAAGAAAAAGTTTGTTTTTTTTACACTTTCGAAAAATTACTGGTAACGGGTTGCTGCTGCAAGAAGTTGGCGATTTTTACCACAAATGTTCATACGAAGAATAAATGTTTGTTAGACCACAAAACTGTCATACGAAGCACTGAACCGCCAATTTTTTGTAGGCGCTGTTACAAGCCGCCCTTTATTTACTTCAAATCTACTTGTTTTAATTTATAGTTTTCAAAAATATATCCTTTTTTTCTTGTGTATTTAAAATTTGTCCGTAAATTTGTCCGTATCCGTAAAAACGTCCGTAAAATGATAAATGTTAAGTTCTACCTCGATAAAGAAGATAAAAGCAAAAGATTTCCAATTCATTTGGTATTGCGTCAAAAAGATTTGCAAATCAAAGTTGCAACTGGTGAAAAGATAATGAAGAAAGATTGGGATAATACCAATCAGTTGGTAAAGGATTCCGAATATTCTCATAAGTCAATAAATAAGTTTTTAAATTTTTTAAAACAAGAAGTTGAAAAATATTTTGAAACTGAATTACATTCTAATTTTACGGATAAAAAAATTAAAGAAAAAATCGCTTCGTTGGTTAATAGTAGAAGAGAAAACACTGATATTAATATTGTTTCAGAACCTTCAACTGAATATGAAAAGAAATCTAAAATTACTTTTGTGGACTTATTCGCTGGTGCGGGTGGATTTAGCGAAGGCTTTCTTCAAGCTGAATACGGAAACAAATATTATGATTTTAGATTAGGTAGTGATATAAATGAAAATTGTGAACTTACGCATTTGGCAAGATATAATTACCAACTAGGTTTAGATGCTGAATTTCTTCGTCAAGACATTACAGAGCCAGATTTTTTAGATAATTTTTTAAAAAAAATAGGAGATAAAGAGATTGATATTGTTTGTGGCGGTCCACCTTGCCAAAGTTTTAGTTTGGCTGGTAAAAGAAAAAAATTTGATAAAAAAGATGATTTATTTGCACATTATTTAAAAGTAATAAGACAATTACGTCCTAAGTATTTTGTTATGGAAAATGTCAAAGGAATTTTGACAAAAGAACAAGGCAAAATTAAAGATATGATTTTGCAAGAAATTAGATCGATTGTAGATTTAAAAGAATTTAGTCAACTTATTCATTTTGTTGCTCAACTTAAAAAAGTTGAAATTGAGCAATCTTTTATTTTGGAGTGTTACAATTTGCGTTTGCAATTTGAGAAATCTACTGATAAAGAACTTGATGCTTTAAAGAACAATTACATTAATAATTTAGAAAATAAATTCAGATTATTAACACCTAAAATTGTTGATTACAAGACGAGTAAAACAGATAAAAACATAAGCACAATTCGTCACGGATTTAATCTTTTAAAACGTGTTAAAGAACTTGAATATATTAGAAAAAAAGTTATAAACGAAAAAGCATTTTCAAATGTGGACAACGATTTTTTTGCTGATGATTTTGATTTTTTTTTAACTTCAATAGAGTCTGAAACAATTATAAATAAAATTCATACCGCTTTTAATAATTTAAAACCAAATGAAGTTTTTTTAGATGACGTAAAACAAATTATTACTGCACTTGAAATATTTGATTACTCTTTTGATGAATGTGTAAAAGGACTCGATTTATTTGTGACAAAAGCAAATAAAGAGAAAGAATTTGAAACTATTTTATCAAAAATAAGACTATATAATATTGAGCAACCATTTGTTGCATTAGCATCAAATTATGGAGTGCCACAAAACCGTGAAAGGGTTTTATTTATTGGTTGTAGAAAAGACCAAAAACTTATAAATGATGTTCCAGCAACCGTAAAACACAATGAAAAGGTTAATGTTTTTGAAGCTATTTATGATTTGGATTTTGTCGGAAATGATGATGAAAGATTTGATTATGAAAAAATAGATTTAAAAGCTCAATACAATGGCTCTACTGAAAAAATGAAAAAATTAATTCAAAAAAGAAACATTGATGGAAAGCCAAATGATAATGATGGATTAAGTTATTCTGAATGGTCAAAAAAAGGACGTTTAAATGGACGATTTGCAAATGCAAAGAATCCGTTTTATGTTAGGAATTTTGAAGAACTTGAAAATACCTTAGCTCATTTAGTTGCACCATTACAAAATCATAAAACAAGCAAGCAAAATAGTGATGTAATTAAAAGATTAAATGTTATTTTGAAATCAGGAAACTATGAATCTGCAAAGTCGAATCTTAAAGAAATAGGTTTAGAATCTGACAAAAGAAGTTATACTGTATTAAAACCCGAAGGACAAAGTTCTACAATTATGACTATAGCGGATGATTATATTCATTATTCAAATCCAAGAGCATTAACTGTTCGTGAAATGGCTAGACTTCAATCATTTGATGATTCTTTTGTTTTTCAAGGAAAACGCTCAACAGGTGGAAATAAACGTAAATTTGAAGTTCCCCAATTTACATTAGTAGGGAACGCAGTTCCCCCACTAATGGCTAGAGCGGTTGCTATGGAAATATTGAAAAATATTCAATAAAGACCAAAATAAGACAATGGATTGTTTGCTGTCAATTCAGGAATTGCTGTTCGAATGTCAGTTCTCAATCCAGTTCTTGAGCCAGAATTGAAATTATTAGTAAAAATTTCTTTTAATGATTTGGCAACATTTTGTACACTTGGATTACCCCAATAGTTTCCTCCAGATAAATTAGTAACTCGCTTAACTGCTACTCCATCAGGTTTGTAAATAGTATTTGCGTTTGATGGAACTGTTACAAACGAATAACTAAAACTTTGTGCATTTTGAATATTATAACCATTTCTACCTATTGTTATATTTCTGCCACGAAAACCGCCAGCAGAATAAATCATATCCCATAACATTGGTATTTGAGCGTTGTCATTCCAGTTTGTTTTGCATTGAATAATTCCGATTTCAAATAGATTGAAATCTCTTTCTGCTAAATGATTTGTTAGTTCAAGATTAAATTTGTTTTTTAAAATTGGCAAAATTTGATTTCCGCTACTATTTAAAATATTTAATTGATTTACATCAGTATTATACTCGGGTAAATCAGGAAAGACAATAATTGTTATATCAGATTCGGTATTACAAGCAAAATTACCATAATTCACCGTTATTGCATCTTGTATTGCTTTAGGAACAATACTCATTTTTTTTATGGCGACAACTCTGCTTCCTGCTGTACAAAGATTAATATACCAACAAACTAAAGATTCCCAAGCTGTTCCGCTTGCTGATAATTCCCCTTGACCTCTTCCGCCACCTCCAGTTGACTTGAATATATCTGAAAGATTGTCACCTAGATTTAAAATTTCATTTTCAGAATAGTGATTTCCTAAGAGTCTTATAATTTCTGGTTGCCAAATTTTCCAACAATTTTTATAGGTAGGTGTACTAAAAACATTTTCAATTGCTAATTTTCTTAGTTGTTCTGGGACAGTATTGTACATTTTTGTTAAATCTTATATTTTGGTAAATATCGTAAAATTTAGTTTGCATATTCGACTTATGATAAAAATTAAATTTTAGCAATAATTTTCTTTTTTGCAGTTCTCTTAGGGTTGCTTGTAAACTTGTATATACTCGCTATAAAGTAGCGATTATAGACCCAAAATTGGTTAGGTTGTCGCTACTCCTTAGCGGATTGCAGTCCAAATATATCAAATTTATCTTATAAGTCTCAAAAGGATTTTTTATATACTACTAAATCTAGATTGTTCGGGTATGAATAGAAATTATTCCACCACTACCTCGTATTTTGTTAAAAGTCCTTTTAAACCGTCCAAAGCAAAAACGGCTTTCTTGATTTTGGTCTTAGTGGGGTCAATGGTGTAGTTGTAGCTGGTTTTGAAATTAGCTTTGTTGGCAATGGCTTTGGCAAATTCTGAGCGGTACAAATCGCAACGGTCAAAAACGACTTCGGTTAAATCGGCGCTCATGAAATCAACGGCTATAAGGCTGCAATGCTCAAAGGAAGTGCCTTTGAGCTTTAAGGTGTAAAACTTGGAGAAATCCAGCAAGCAATGGGTAAAGGCAATGTCGAAAATCAATTTGTCGCACATGGCAAAATTGACTTCTTTCATCTCGCAACGATTGAAAGTCACCGTTCTCAGCGCCACATAATTGATTTTGGCAGCGTTGAAATTACAATCATTGAAAACACAATCGATAAAAGTGACGGCCAGAAACACACATTGCGAAAAATCACAGTAATTGAATGTGCAACATTCGAATTCCTTGAAATTGACTTCTTCCTCGCCGTAAGTAAGGTTGTTGTATTCAATATCTAGGAAATAGTCCATCATTTATTTAAGGGAATGCGTATTTACGTGGATTGACTTCGTCCTTCCAGATAGAGCTCCGTAGTGGAAATGGGAAATCTTTTCAATCAAAGATTTCAATATATTGTTTTTGGCTGGATTTTGCTCCGCAACATCCAATAAAGCTCCGCTTTGAAAATACTAATAACAAAAAAACGCTCAAGCGAGCTTGGCGTTTTTTCTTATAGTAGTATTTATTTGTGACCTTGACTGGATTCAAACCAGTAACCTCTTGAGCCGTAATCAAGTGCGCTATTCAGTTGCGCCACAAGGCCTATTTTGTGGGTGCAAATATAGGTAATTTTGACAACCTTGCAAATTGAAAATTAAAAAAACATTCTTTTTTTCTCATTCTTAAATCAAGAATCTAAAATCGTCATTCTTCAATCTAATGCTCTTGCGGTTACGTAATACCGATGGCCAATGAGCGCTTTTTGCCATTTCTTGGCTTTGGCCAAATCCACTCCTTGTTTGGTAAAACTAGGCAGCAGGAGTTTGTTTATTTGGGCTAAAATTTGGAACATAAATACTATTTATTTTCACAAAGATAAAAAACTTTGTGGCATAGTAACTTTAAACTATTTTTGCGCTATGCAATTCTTCAATTTACATACCCACCAATTCACGAATCAACCGGATGTCTTGGAATTAGTCAATCAATATCCACAAGAATTTGACGCCACGATTCCGTTTTATTCGATTGGAATTCATCCTTTGTATATTGACGAAAATCGATTGGAAAAGGATTTCCAAATCGTAGACCAGAAATTGGCTTTGCCGGAATGCCTAGCTTTGGGCGAATGTGGATTGGACAAACGTAGTGAAACGCCTTTTGGATTGCAGCAAGCGGTATTCGAAAAACAATTGGCTTTGGCTGCGAAACACCAAAAACCAGTTGTGATACACTGTGTTGCGGCTTTTCAGGAACTCATCGAAATCAAGAAAAGATTGAAAATTACCGTCCCAATGCTCATTCACGGATTTTCAAAAAACGAACAGTTGGCCCAACAAGTAATTGATGCTGGATTTTATGTTTCGTTTGGTAAAAATTTGTTACGAAATCCAGCATTGGAATCTGTTTTTACGAGTATTCCAAACGATCGGTTTTTCTTGGAAACCGATACTATTGAAAAGGGAATTCAAGGCGTTTATGAATTGGCAGCGAAATATAAAAATATTCAATTGATAGCGCTACAGGAAATGGTGAATTTAAATTTCAATACTGTATTTCACCCCATACATATCAACACATAACTTATTACTTATGGCCGAATGGACAGAAAGAGCGGAACTTTTATTTAAACCCGAAGGATTACAAAAATTAAAAAACGCCAATATTTTGGTTGTGGGATTGGGAGGCGTGGGTTCCTTTGCAGCCGAGTTTTTGGCAAGAGCCGGCGTGGGAACCATGACAATTGTGGATGGGGATATAGTGGATATTACCAATATCAACCGACAATTGCCGGCCTTGCATTCAACAGTTGGTCAGCCCAAAGTAACTATTGTTGGCGATAGATTGATGGATATTAATCCCGAATTGAAACTAACCCGCATTAAAGAATTTCTATCGCCAGAGCGCGCTTTCGAAATTGTTTCGGAGGAATATGATTATGTTTTGGATTGTATTGACAGCATCACACCCAAATTGAATTTGATTATTGGTGCCAAGCGCAAGAGAGTGAAAATTATCAGCAGTATGGGAGCGGGAGGGAAGATGGAAGCTTCTAAAGTGAAGGTGGCCGATATTACCAATACCGTAAATTGCTTTCTGGCTAAAACGATTCGCCGACGTTTGAAAGAAGTGAAAATTGACAAATTGAAAGTGGTTTTTTCGTCGGAAATTCAAGATGATTCCAGTTTAAAAATGACCGATGGGTCTAATTATAAGAAATCCTTTTACGGAACTAATAGTTATATGCCGGGATTATTTGGCTTGTATGCCGCCGAAACCGTGATTCGACATTTACTTAAAAAAGACTAATCAATCATCAGTAATCAGTCTCAAATTAAAACTCATAACCCAAAACCCAAGACCTAATACCCAATATGATTCAAACCGTAATTTTTGATATGGATGGCGTAATCGTTGACACGGAACCCGTTCACCATTACGCTTATTTTAAACAATTTGCCGAACTAAACATAGTCGTATCAGAGGAAATTTATACTTCATTCACGGGAAACTCTACTCGTAATACCTTTCAAAAATTGAAAGATTTATTTCCTATCGAAGCGGAAGTGGAAGATTTAATCCAAAGGAAGCGCACTATTTTCAATGACGCTTTCGATACGAAAGAAGATTTGGCATTATTGGATGGCGTGGAGAAATTGATCAAAGATTTACACGCAAACGGAATACAATTGATAGTGGCTTCTTCAGCTTCTAAAGTGACTATTGATCGTGTTTTCAAACGTTTTGGATTGTATCAATATTTTACCCATATCGTCAGCGGTGAGGATTTCCCTAATTCGAAACCACATCCTGCCATATTTGAGTATGCAGCTTCCTTGTCAGTTGCTTCAAAAGAAAATTGCATCGTGATAGAAGATAGCACCAATGGCGTTATTGCTGCAAAAGCGGCAGGGATTTTTTGTGTAGGCTACAATAGCGAACATTCAAAAATGCAGGATTTATCATTGGCGGATTTCGTTATTAATCATTTTGGTGAGTTGAGTTTTGAAAAAGTGCTTGTTTTATAATTTATTGCAATAATTTTGTTTAGATGGCAGGTATTTGTAAATTTGGAAAAACTTCTAAAATATTCTATTATGAAAAAAATAATTTTTGCATTGACTTTTTTTATTGCTCCGCTTATTATTGAGGCACAAGTTAAAACACCACAGCAAAGTCCGAAGTCGACATTGACCCAAATGGTTGGTTTAACCGAAGTGGAGATTAATTATTCGAGGCCAAGTACTAAGGGAAGGCCTATTTTTGGGGATTTGGTGCCTTTTGGAAAATTGTGGCGAACAGGGGCCAACGAGAATACAACCCTATCCTTCAGTGATGATGTTGTTATCGATGGCAAAATATTGACTAAAGGGAAATATGCTTTATATGCCATTCCTAAAGCCGATAATTGGGAAATCATCTTTTATTCCAAAACAGATAATTGGGGAACTCCAGAAGTTTGGGACGAAACCAAAGTGGCATTGAGGACGAACGCAACACCTGAAACATTAGATAGAAATGTGGAAAGTTTTACCATTGGGATTAACAATCTAGATTTTAACTTTGCTCATTTAGAATTGTCTTGGGAAAAAACAATTGTTCCCCTGAAGTTTGAAGTCCCATCTCAGAAAAAGGCTATGACGAGCATTGAAAAAGTATTGGCAGGACCCACTGCCGGAGATTACTTTTCATCCGCAAAATATTTATTTGACTCCAATGGCGATGTGGCAAAATCCCTAATTTATGTTAACAAAGCGTTGGATATGAAGCAAGAAAAACCATTTCATTATTATCGTTTGAAATCCTTGATTCAGTCAAAACTAGGCGACAAAAAAGGCGCTATCGAAACGGCCAAACTTTCCCTTGCCGCTGCTGAAATCGCCAAAAACCAAGACTATATAAAAATGAATAAAGAAAGCATAGAAGAATGGAGTAAAAAATAAGTGCGTTGTCTTTTAACATGAATCCCGTCCTGATTATTTCGAGACGGGATTTTTTATTGGTCTTGCCTTTTTTTACTGAAAACAGTAGCTTGTATCAATACCGACAAAACAATGGTGAGTAAAGCCCCGATGAAGTTGAGCCATAAATAACCCAGCTTTTCTTCGCCACTTTCAAATATGAAAATGGCATAATAATAAATGATAAAAATGGTAATTTGGCTAATGGCTGCACTGAAAAAAATGGCTTTTGCCTGTACTCGTTTTACATAAAAACCCACCATAAAAATACCCAAAACGGTTCCGTAGAAAATGGAACCCACGATATTGACCAATTGGATTAAATTCTCAAACAATGTTCCTATGCTGGCAAATAAAATAGCAACAATTCCCCAAAACAAGGTAAAAAATTTGGTTGCATTCACATAATGCCTTTCTGATTTTTCTTCCTTTAGATTACGTTTATAAATATCGATTGCAGTTGTCGATGCCAGTGCGTTAAGTCCCGAAGCGGTCGAGGACATTGCAGCCGAAATAATTACGGCAAGCAACAATCCAATTAATCCTTTAGGCAAATAATGCAGTATGAAGTGAAAAAACACGTAATCCTTGTCATTCGTTTCACTGTTACTGTCCGCCTTGAGAATAATTTCCTTGGCTCTATCCCTCAAATCTTTTTCTTTATTGGATAATCCAATTAACTCTTTTCGAAGAATCGGATTGTCGAAGTCCTGGTTGAGTTGGTCGATATATAATAAGTTGATTACTTTCTTGTCTTCGGATAAGGCAATTAGTTTTTTTTCTAAAACGTGGTATTCATTTTTGTATTGGGATTTTTCTATGATTATTTTGTTATTGGGATTAAAATTCAAAGGCACCGGATTGAATTGAAAAAACACAAAAACCATGACTCCAGTAAGCAAAATAAAGAACTGCATAGGTACTTTTAAAAGCCCGTTCATTATTAATCCCATTTGGCTTTCCCTAACAGATTTCCCTGACAAATAGCGTCCTACCTGGGATTGGTCGGTGCCAAAATAAGCCAACGCCAAGAAAAAACCGCCCGTGATTCCACTCCAAAAAGTATATTTTTCTTCTGGGTTAAATGAAAAATCAACGATATTCATTTTGTCATTGGCTCCTGCAATATGCAACGCATTGTTGAAAGTCATGTCATTGGGTAAATAATACAAAATAAGTAAAAAAGTGATGAACATCCCTGACATGATAACGAACATTTGTTGCTTTTGGGTCACGTTTACCGCCTTTGTACCGCCCGAAAACGTGTAGATTATTACGAGAACCCCTATGATGATATTCATTAAAGTTAGATTCCAGCCCAATAGTGCCGACAAAATGATTGAGGGTGCATAAATGGTAAGTCCAGTTCCCAAACCTCTTTGTACCAAGAAAAGTATAGCCGCTAAGGAACGAGTTCTTAAATCAAAGCGTTTTTCAAGATATTCATAAGCAGTAAAAATTTTGTATTTATGATATATGGGGATAAAAGTGACACAAATAACCACCATCGCAATGGGCAAACCAAAATAGAATTGCAAAAAACCCATTCCGTCATGATAGGCCTGTCCTGGAGTCGAAAGAAAGGTAATCGCACTGGCTTGCGTTGCCATAACCGAAAGTCCCACGGTATGCCATGGTGTTTCGTTGTTTCCCAAAATATAATCCTCTACGTTCTTGCTTCCCTTCGTTTTCCAAACTCCATAAATTACTATAAAGAGTAAAGTAACAACAAGAACAATCCAATCGAATAACTGCATAGTTTAGGAATATAATTTCATTAAAAAATAAAATATCAAAATATAGATTGCATTTGCCACGAGTACACAAGTGTAGCTTTTTTTCCAAGTTTTAACTTTTTTGGTTTCCATAATTTGACTTTTTAAAGTTTTGTTTTTTCAGCGGTAATAGTTACTGGATTATTTAAAGAAATCATATTGGCCAATAATTTATAGGCACCTGAAACGCCTTCCGGCAATTCCCTAAAAAAACTTAGTCCAGTATAAACATAATACCCCTTTCCATAAGGAGCAATCAGCAACGATCCATTTTTAGGCGTTTCCCCTTTGTCGTTTGACGATAAAATAGGAGTAAAGGCTTTGTCAAATTCGACCGGATAATACAATCCTTGCTCCTGTTTCCATCCTTCAAAATCTTTCGAAGTAATTGTATTAGGATAATTTAAAACGGGATGATTGGGAGCTAAAAATCGGACTTCAGCATTTTCCTCCGTGACTCTGTCGCGTGAAATTTTCAAGGGAAATGGTGCTAAATTATCGGTTATTAAATCATTTGATGTATTGTATTGTACGAGCATTGTCTTGCCGCCTTTTACAAAATCAAATAAGATGTTTTGTTTTTTTGCCAATTCTTGCACGGTATTATAGGCTCGGATTCCAGTCATTATAACATCAAAATTCGCCAGTTTTTCGGGAGTGATTTCTTCGGGTTTAAGTAACGTTACTTTATACCCCATTTGTTTTAAACTATTAGGAACTTCATCACCGGCTCCCATAATATAGCCGATTTTTTCTCCATTTGTTTTTAAATCCAATCGAACGAACTTGGCTTCGGCGGGTTTTAAAACCTGTTGTTTTGTGATGTGGTTGTAATCAATGATAATTTGGTCTTTGTCGTATCTTTTTCCATCTATAAAGGCGACACTTTTCGCAATAACCTCCTCAGCTTTACTTGGTGGCGTCACCTCAAAATAAACAACTTCCTCCGTTCCTTTTTTATCTAAATGAAAAGGAATGGATTTTGGTGAAACCAACCAATTTTGAGGCAATTCCAGTTGCAGATCCCCTTTTAGGTTGTCTTTTCCTGCTTTGATTTTTACGGCTATTGGGGTAGTTGTGCTATTCTTAAAAAGAGACACTTTGTCAAGAATGCTTGTAGTCACATCGGGAACAATATCCAAATAATTATAGACTTCGCCTTTCACATCGTCATTGTATTTGTAAATTACGGTTTGTTCAAACGGTATTTCAACGCTATTAATTTGAATATTAAAAACCACTTTTACTTCCCGAATGACATCCGGAACCCCAATGTTTTTTTGGTCAGCAACGGTGTACATGCCCATATTCCCTTTTTCTTTTAGCCAATAGGGTTGGGTGTATTCAATCGTTGATGGTAATTGCAAATCAAGAGGTATGGTTTGTGCACTATTGTTTTTTAGTACCACATTTTCAATGGTTGTTTTTTGGTTCGGCAAAGTAGTAACGCTTAACAGTTGCATGGGAACCGAACTTCTATTAATGGCTTCGAGCTTTAATTTTAAAAGGCTCGCTGGTGTAGCTTCTTGATTTTGCGCTACTGCTTCAAGGAATAATCCAGAACAGGCAGCAATTACTTTTTTTACTTCTTCTGATTTTATTGGTTTCCAATGGTTTTCTTCCAATGATTGAATCATCAAATAGGCTTTTGCCAAATCTGGAATGCTAGCAGCAGCATTTGTAAAGTCGAATTGGGTGGTAATTTTAGTCAATAATTCGCCAATAGGTTTTCCGCCCTTAACCCGATTCCATGTGGTATCAATTCCCTCAAAAATGGTGGTTTTATCCGTTGGAGCGACTCCATTTATAAGTTCTAAGTACTCGGTATCTTCACCACGGCTTCCGGTACTTCCGAAACCTTGCGATTGATGGCAACTCCGACTTAAGGCTGCAATTTCTTGGTTTGATTTTCCAATGGAAGGATAATAGACACCGGTTTGTAAGGAAATGAAGTTTGATTTATCAGCAGCCGCAAATTTTTCTTTGCTTCCATAAAAATACCATGAAGGATTGAAAAATTGACGTTTGACTTGCCAAGGTTCCACTAATTTTAACTGTTCAGGAAATACATTTGGGTTATTGGTTAAATCAAAACTCTCGACACTCAACATTGCCGATGCCGAATGGTGGCCATGGGTAGTTCCGGACGTTCGATGGTCAAACCGATTGATGATAATATCGGGTTGAAATTTTCGGATTGCCCAAACAATATCGGCGAGGACTTTTTCTTTATCCCAAATTTGCAGGGTTTCTTCTGGATTTTTGGAAAAACCAAAATCATTGGCACGCGAAAAAAACTGTTCTCCACCATCAATTTTTCGAGCTTCAATGAGTTCTTGCGTTCGAATGACGCCCAATAATTCCCTTAGTTGCGACCCAATCAAATTTTGACCTCCATCGCCTCGTGTCAGTGATAAATAAGCGGTTCTTGCCTTAGTTTCATTCGATAAATAGGAAATCAAACGGGTGTTTTCGTCATCGGGATGTGCGGCAATATATAGTACCGAACCCAGGAAATTTAATTTATTAATCTGATTGTAAATTTCAACAGAATTTAGTTTCTGGGGTTTTTGTGCGTTTATTATTTGGAAGGTAAAAAGTAAGATAACTAGGGTAAGTAAAAAAGCTTTTTGCATTTTTTGAGAATTTAATTTGCAATAAGACCAAATGTAGTAATTAAATGAATTTCTAAATACTATTTTTCATTTTCTTTGGCAAAAACAGGACTATTTTGAACCAATCAAAACGTGAAAATTAGTACTTTCGAGGGATATTCGATGATTGAAATTATCCTTTGCAACAGTAATTTTTTGGTAAACTTACTTCCGCAACGAAATCATTATAAATTCCATAACTTTCAGTTTAGGCTAAATTATTCAAATACTCATAAACTTTATCCGTAGGCATTCCCATAACATTGGCATAAGAACCTTCTATTTTTGAAACACCCACAAAACCAATCCATTCCTGAATGCCGTAAGCGCCAGCTTTGTCAAACGGCTTGAAGTTCTCAATATAAAAGCGAATTGCATCCTCGCTTAATTCATTGAAAGTTACTTTGGTTATTTCGTGAAGCAGCTTGGTTTCGCTATTGGTTTTAAAGCAAACGGAAGTAATTACTTCATGAGTCGCGTTCGATAATGATTTTAGAATAGTAAAAGCGTCTTGTTCGTCTTTTGGTTTGCCTAAAGCTTTGTTGTTGTGCCAAACGATGGTGTCGCTCGTGATGAGGATTTCATTGGCTTGCAATTCGCCTTCAAAAGCATTTGCTTTCAATTCGGCCAAATAGTTGGTGATTTCCTCTGCTTTTAATTCTTGGGGATAAACCTCTTCTATTTCTTTCAGTCTGATTTCAAAATCCAAGTCTAAATCTTTGAAAAATTGCTGGCGTCTTGGCGAACCCGAAGCTAGAACCAGGTGATAGTTTTGTAATTTATTTTTAAGCATTGTTTTTTATGTTTAGGCTGATAACCACAATCGAAAGTATTCCGAAAAGAAGCACCCATTTTAGAACGGTACTCAGGTGGTGAAAATCTTTTGTTTGTCTTGCAGACCAAATTTTAAGAGTAAAATAAATAAGCTGCGCTAGTATAAAGACAACCCCATAAATGGTACTAAGGATTAATCCCGACTGGAATAGGTAGTAGTTGAGATAATATAAGACACAAAGAATGGGAATTATACTCAATACAAAAACCAATATTGTGGTTCGTTTCACCCCAAAAACAATCGGCAGGGTATGCATCCCTTGGTTGGAATCCCCTTTTACGTCTTCCAAATCCTTGACAATTTCTCGAATAAAATTCAGGAGAAAAGCAAAAATAGCATAATCTAAAAGGATGCCAAAAAGTAATCCCATGACGGATCTGTTTTCTTCAAAAGTAACAGGGTACAAATCAAAAACTCCAACAATTAAAAGACTAACCGAAAGAAGTAGGGCAATAATTAGGTTTCCAATTAGTAAGCTTTTTTTTAAACTCAAGGAGTAAAAATAAAGTGTAGCCGCAATAATAATGAATAGGGAGGCAAAGCTCGGTTTATTGATGATGTTTGATAAATAAAACCCGGAGACTACTCCAATAATGGTGAAGCCAATATACAAGTTATACCCCTTAGTTTCAGAAATGGATTTGCCAATAATAACAGCGTCCGGCTTATTATCCGTATCAGTTGCTACGTCCAAAATAGCATTGATTATATAACCGCCAGCAGCTATGAATACGGTTGCCAGAACCAATAACCCATATTGCCAATCGCTTAAAGCCAAGGGAATGTTTTGTAATTTCAAAAATCCGTATCTAAAAAGGAGCTGCATTAAAGCTAGCATCAGTAAATTTTGATAACGAATGAGTTTTAAAAAATTCATGGATTTTTTTTGGTTGATTTTAAAAAAAGCACTGCAAATATATCAAATAAGCACAACAAGAGGTCTGATGGTTCTATTTTAATAGTTTTTATAGAGATATCCCCCGAGCATAAAAAATCCTGTAAGAATCGCCATCACTATGATGGATTTCTGGTAATTTCTGCTTTTGTCTACCACATTTAAACCGATTAAACCAAAAAACAACAGCGTTACATAAATTGCAGGATACATTTCGAAAGCGCCAACAAAGTTTCCTTTGAGCAGGAGGAGTAAAGCGCGTTGCAAACCACAACCCAAGCATTCCACTCCGAATAGGGTTTTGCTCCAACAGGGAAGCATGTAGTTTTCTAAATTCAATGGTGTTCCTTTTTTCGAATTATTATTTAACAAAAAAACATTTTCAATACTAAATGATGCTATTTTAAAGTTCCTTACTTTTGGAGATTCAATGGTTAAAGATATGAAAAAGATTGTAATTCCGATATTGATTTTGGCAATTCTAGTTGCCTTGTACGAGCAACGAAGTGCGCAAAAAAAATGTATACATAATGGTTATTGCCATTGTGGTTTTTATGTTCGGGATGATGCGTTTGAGTAGTAAAACACCGAGTAAAAATCAAGAAAAAAAAGAAGAAGATGTTCTGTAAAGGAGACCAAGTTAGCGTACTCGATGAGGCTATAAATGGCGTTGTTGTTTCAATCAAAGATAAGGAAGTAACTATAGAAACGGAGGATGGTTTTATGATGACATTTTTTGCAAATGAATTGCTTAAAATAAACAATTCCAGTAACTTATTGGACTCTATTAAAAGTATTAATACTCGTGCTATTGCTAAGGAAAAAGAAATTCCAAAACCCCGAAGTTTTGTAAAAGAACGTAAAGACAAGCATGAGATTTCGGCACCGGAATTTGACTTACACATCGAAAAATTAGTTCCCAACCATCGTAGCATGTCAAATTATGACATTCTTACCTTGCAATCCGAAACGGCAAAACGACACATAGAATTTGCTATACGAAATCGCATTCCTAAAATTGTTTTTATTCACGGTGTTGGAGAAGGAGTTTTAAAGTCAGAACTTGATTTTTTATTGGGGCGTTATGACAACATTGCATTTCAAGATGCCAATTATCAAAAATACGGCTTGGGAGCCACGGAGGTTTTTATCAAGCAGAATAGTAAATAAGCTTAGTTAATTCGTCAGTAACTCTCCGTAGATGTAGCTGTCACCAAGAGAGAAATCGCTGTTGCCTTTCTTTAAAGTGGCTTTTTTGAGTAAAATGGTGTGCTTAAAACCCGTTCCGTTAGTGGTAGTCGTAACCTCGACTATACCACTTATGCCAGAAACTCCTGCTATAGCATTCCATTCTTGATTTATAGCAGGGGTAGTGGGGATTGAAGTGTTACAGAAATAACTGGTTGGTATAAGTCCAGCATAGAGGCGGTAGGTTAGTGTATTAGTTGATGAACCAATTAATCCCGTTCTTGGAGTATTGAGGGGTGTTACGGCATTGATTATTAAATCAGGGTCAATGTCTAAAGTTAAAGCCTCGCTACCCGTATAATTATAGAGCAGATTTGGTGTGTTTGCAGCACATCTTTCTATCGTTTTGTCAAAGCCAAAAGGTAAATTGGTTGCTGTTGTTATATAATTTCCAAAAGGGAAGGTTTCGTAAACCTGAGTTCCATTTGCTTTTGCAAAAGTAATATTCTTGAAAACAATATTGTGGTTGTAACCTGTAATCTTGGTGCTATTGTCAGTCGTATTTGTGGTTTTTAGGACAGTTGTGATGATTTGGATAGTCCCTCCCGTGGCAGTCCATTGGTCAGTAACGCTAGGCGTTGCCGGTGGTATGGTTTCGCAAATGTTATTGGCAGCCACGGTTCCGTTATAAAAACGGTAGACGACACGATTGCTTCCACTAATGTTTATTTCGGTAGGAATTCCAATCTCGGAAGGTTCATTTGTGAAAGAGTTGGTGGGGATTTCGAGCAACAAAGCTTCTTTTTCCTTTAGTTTGTAGAGAATGTTGTTGGTGCTGCAACTTTGTGTGGTGGCTTCTTCAAAATTAATGGTTTCCAGAACTAAGTTCCCGTCATCGCAACCGTTTAATAGTAATACTAAAACCAATAGGCCAACAATTATTTTCATTGTATAAAATATTTGCTCAAAAATAGAAAAAAAACGCGAATTTATAGTAGTGAAATCACAATTGATATTTCATAACTTTGCACCGATGAAAAAAGTATATCTCGATAACGCCTCTACCACGCAACTCCGTCCGGAAGTCGTTCAGGAAATGATAAAAGTGTTGTCGGAAGATTATGGTAATCCCTCATCAACACACAGTTTTGGGCGAAACGCCAAAAGTGTATTAGAACTTTCTAGAAAAGCAATCGCTAAACAGTTAAATGCTTCTTCCCAAGAAATTATTTTCACTTCCTGCGGAACAGAGGCTAATAATTGGATTCTTCGTTCCGCGGTCAAAGATTTGGGGGTAAAACGAATTATTACTAGTAAAATAGAACATCACGCCGTTTTATTCACGGCACAAGCTTTGCAAAAAGAATTCGAGATTCAAGTGGATTATGTGGCGGTTAAGCCTAATGGCGAAATTGACATTACGGATTTAGTAGACTTGCTTTCCCAAGAAACAAAAACCTTGGTAAGCCTGATGCATGTCAATAACGAAATAGGAACGGTGTTGGATTTGGATAAAGTAGGACGTATTTGCCAACAACACCATGCACTTTTTCATTCGGACATGGTGCAATCCATAGGTAAAACAGAAATTGATTTACAAACACTGCCTATTGATTTTGTGGTAGCAAGCGCTCACAAATTTCATGGTCCAAAAGGAATTGGTTTTGCTTTTGTCCGAAAAAATTATGGATTGCGGCCATTTTTTTATGGTGGGGATCAAGAAAAAGGCATGCGTCCAGGAACAGAAGCGGTACATCAAATCGCAGGAATGGCAAAGGCTATGGTGCTTTCCTGCGCCAATTTGGATAAGGAAAGGAGTCATATTTTGGATTTAAAAAATTATTTGATTAGCCAACTCGAGATTGAATTTCCGACTTTTGAAATCAATGGTACTCAAGAGGGTTTTTACACTATTTTGAATGTTTTATTGTCATTTTCGGAAGATAAGACCGCTATGATTTTGTTTCATTTAGATATGAAAGGTATTGCTGTTTCCCGTGGTAGCGCTTGCCAATCTGGAAGTAACAGGCCTTCTCATGTGTTGGAGGAGATACTCTCTGATGATAATTTACAAAAATCAAGTTTACGAATTTCGTTTAGTCATTTTAATACTAAAGAAGATTTGAATTTATTGATTGAAGCCCTGAAAAGTATTTAAAATAGAATCCTTCATATCTCCAAAATCTTTCTTTTTCGAACGGATTTTTCTGCATATTTATTCATGATTAATCGCGCTTTAAAAAAACATAATGTCGATTCGGCTCCTTGGTTAATATTAACGATAGTATCTTCCAATCCATCATATGATGCTCCGTTTTCGGGGTTATACATAATTTGCTTCAGGTGATTATTTCCTAAAAACCAATTAAAAGCTACTTCAATTTGTTCTTTATATTTCACGTTTCCAGTTATTTGGTAAAATAAATCTAAAGTGATTATTGTAGTTGCCACTTCAATAGGTTGTTCTCCGTAAAATACTCTTTCGTTTTCCTTTTTGAACCAACCTCTATTCGATATTACCTTGAGTTGTCCCTTCATGAAATAGTGTGATAAAAGAAAATCAAATGTTATTGTGGCGATTTTTAAATATTTGGGCTCTCCTATTGCTAAATAGCTAAACATCATCGCTTCGGGGAGAACATTGTTCACATAAGTCATGTAATCCTCATACCAGCACCAAGATTCCTCAGAATTGATATTATAAAGTTCCAATAACTTATCGGCAAGTTGCTCAATATATACCCGAACTGTTTCTTCTGGATATAGGGAATAGTAGTAATATAATCCTTTTAGGGTATAGGCGATAGCTCTTGGCGAGGTTATCTCGTATATTCTTTTGTATGCTTTTTTCCAACAATTTTCAGCTCGAAGAACTAAATGCAAAGGAAGTATTTCTTTGTGTGAAATGACATAACCCAGACTCCATATCGTTCTGCCATTGGCATCTTCAAGATTGACATCTAAATTTTGTGAAGTTAATTGGCGATCAAAATTTTTATAATTATCAAAAAAACCATCTTCTCGTTGAATTTCTTCTATGAAATTCAAATAGATATCCGCCAATTTTAAAACGTCTTCATCTTCATAAATAGAATAATACATCACAATATTGATTAATGCTCTCGCATTGTCATCTAGGGTGTAACCGGATTCAGGATCCGGCTCACTAAATTTTGAAAATTGCAACATTCCGTAATCCGTCGTAAGTTTCTTAATATGGTCCAGTTTTATAGGAGGCAAACTGAATTTTAAATCTTCTTCTCGGTTCGTTAATTCTCCAAATAACAGTCCATATTTGATGGCAACATTTTCCCAAATTGTCGAATGGGAGAGAGAATAAGCAATTTTTCCCATTGCAACTCTTTTTTCTTTATTTTCAATAAGTTTCAGTATGGCTTTTTGAAATTCTAGAGGATTGTCAAACTCCTTCAATAATATTCCGTTTCCATCTTCCAAGGCTTCTAAGGCATGTGGTATAGGTGTTGATATAACAGCGCAACCACAGCTTAAAGCATAGGCAAAGGTGCCGCTTACTGCCTGATTAGGATCTTTGGAAGAAAATAAATAAATGTCCGATAAGGTTAAATATTCTAGTAATTGTTTCAATTCTAGATATTCATTTATAAATAGTACATTATTCTCTAACTCGAGATCTTGAACAATATCGATAAGTTTGTTGCGGTATTTTTCACCTTCTCTTTTGAGGATTTCAGGATGTGTTTTTCCTATGACCATGTAAATGACTTCAGGATTTTTGGTAACGATTTCGGGTAAGGCATATAACACAGTTTCAATGTTTTTGTTTTCGCTAATCAGTCCAAAGGTGGACATCACGATTTTATCTGAATAATGATATTTGTTTTTCAGCAGTTCTTTTTGTTCCCAAAGCACGGTATGTGTTCCATGGGGAATCATATTTATTTTTGATTCCTGACAACCATATTGTTTGGTCAAAATCGCCTTTGATTTATTGGTTAGCACCACAATTCTATTAGACAAATCAACAATTGCCTGAACTACTTTTTTTCTTTTTTCGTCGGGATCAGGTAAAACCGTGTGAAAAACCGTAATTATGGGTTTGTTAAGTGCCAATAGAAAAGCGAGGAAATAATCGCCATATTCACCACCATGAAGTCCAAATTCATGTTGTATGCATACCAATCCGACGTCGTTACGTTCATTTATCTTTTCTGCAATTAGTCTGTAATCTTCTATTGAAGAAGATGTAATAATATATTTTACGTCCTCTCCATATTCAAATTGCTGTTCGCTATTTTGCAGCGCACAAATTTCAATGGGGAGGGTGTTCCCAAAAACTTTTTTTACGGAGTTGACGATATCATTCGAAAAAGTGGCCAACCCACACTCTCGAGGTGGATAAGAACTCACAATCAGCATTTTTATTCCTTTTTCATATTTCATGTTATTTATTTTTAGGATTGTTTTTTAATTCATTCAACACTTCATGGATTTTCATTTTAACAACAGCTATATGTTTGTCAGCAGCCCCATAATAGATATAGAGATCTTCTCCAAACAAGGCGTGACCGGTGGGGAAGACAACATCGTTGACTTCTCCTTCTATTTCCCAATTTTTGGTGGGGGAGAAGAGCGGCATATCCAATCTTGAGATTTCAACTTCGGGTTTGTCTAATTGCAATAAGGCAGCCTTGGCATGATAAATACACCCTGTTGTTGTTTCTTGTGCACTGTGGTAAATTAGTAACCAGCCATCAGCCGTTTCGATAGGAGGGCCTCCAGCTCCAATGTAATTTACTTCGAAAATTCCCTTCGGATCAAGAACAATATAATCCGCCAGATTTTCGATATATTTTTTCCAAAATAGGTCTGTCAATTCACTCCAATGGTCAAAAAATACAATCTGAATTCCAGGCCAGATTCGGTGTAACATGACAAACTTCCCTTTTATTTTTCTTGGAAAAAGTACCACATCTTTGTCTCTTAGTAATCGTAAATCGTCATTAATTAATCCCATTTCTTTATGAAGCCGATAGTAATGATGGTATTTTGGATTTAGTTTATAGCCATTGCAAAGCGCATAGCGTTCATAATTTTCATAGTTTATTTTTGGCGTGATTATTCCATGTTTTTCAAAAGTGACCAAATCTTTTGAAGTGGCGAGTGCTCCCATTGCATTTGAACCATCATAAGCCGTGTAGGTTATGTAATAAGTATCTTCAATTTTGACGATTCGCGCATCTTCCACTCCGCGACTTTCATAATCGAAATCCCGGTTAATCAAGGGATAATTTCGTCTTTCGACAATATTAAATGGACCATCGGTTTTTGCATAACCTATAGTCGAAATATTTCCGTTTTGTACTGCTCGATATAAAATATGTACAGTATTTCCTTCCTGATATATTCCGGGATTTAACACACCATTGTTTTCAAATTCATTGTTGGTGGGACTCAGTATTATTCCAATTTTTTCTATTGTAACCATGATTTATTTTTTAGTAAACATTCGTAATAATGCCATAGACTATTTGCAGTTTCCAATGCCTAGAATAATAGATTTGCATAGAAATCATGTTTAAGATTCTTATCAATATTGATTTCAATACTCCTAAAATTTCCAATAAATTTGGAAGAGAGGATTTAAAAAATGTTGACTGTAATCTCTTTTTCTAGGTTTCTAGGTTTTTATAAAAATTTTAGGGGCGTTTTGGGGATAACTATTTATTGTTTCGAAAACATATTTTTATTCTAAATGGGCTACTTTTTAGTTTTGCCCAATTGGGCAGCTTTCACCTTTTCGGTTTCTAATTTTCTAAAATAAGCCCTAAACAAAAAATTGTGTTTTAAGGCTTCTAGGTTCTCATTCAATCGGAAACTAGCTTGGTTAATATTGGTCACTGTCGAATCAATTTTTCTGACTAATTTGGGGTCATTAGAAAGATAATTAATAGCGCCTTTCCCTTCTTTGATATTTTGAATGGTTGCATTAAGGTTCGTAATCGTTTTATCAATCCCAACACTTGACTGATCTAAATTAGTGACCATATTTTTTAATTTTTGGGCTACAGCCGAATCTTTTATGACCCCAATAACATTGTCCTTGTTGTCTAAAGATTCGATAAGTTGGTTTAATTTGAGCACTGTTTCAGAGGCTCCTTTCCCCGTTATTTTTAAATAACGCATGGTTTCTTTGAGGTCTCTCGACAGTAAGGTGTCGTTGAGCAAGGAACCCATAGTTCCTTTTCCGTCAATCATTTTATCGGTGATTTTAAGTAAATTGGCGCTAAGAGTGGCAGCATTTTTATTAGTTTTGCTAAGGGTGTTAAAAATATCGTCGGTACTCACACGATTACGGGAACGAATCTCGTCGCCGGGTTGAACAGAAGTCTCATCGCCTTCACTTGGAATAATGTTAATAATCATGTTCCCCACCAATCCATCAGAACCAATTGTGGCAATGGCATTTTTTTTAATGTGAGGAAAAATGGTTTTATCTATTATCATATCGACACGAATGGTCGTATCATTAACCATCTCAATCCCACGAACTGTTCCCACACTTATTCCGGAATAGCGAACATTATTTCCCAATTGCAGACCATTTACATTGTTGAAAACAGCTTCCAAATGATTTGTTTTTCCAAACATTTTCTGCTTGTCGCCAATAAAATAAACGGCAAGTATGAAAATCAATAATCCGATGATTACAAAAAGACCAAGTCTAATTTTTTGTGAGGTTGTTTTTTCCATTTTATTGCTTATTTAAAGAATGCTTGTATTTTGGGGTCGTTTGAAGCAATTAATTCTTCAAAAGTGTCTTCAGCATAATTGATACCATCGACTAATAAAATCATTCGATTCGAAATCGCTCTTGCACAATCCACATCATGTGTAATAATGATGGATGAGGTATTGTATTTTTTTTGGATAGAAATCATCAACAACAATATTTCTTTTGCTGTTATGGGGTCTAATCCGGTTGTAGGTTCATCATAAAGAATAATACTGGGTTGGAGTATCAAGGTTCTAGCCAATGCAACCCGGCGTTTCATTCCTCCTGAAAGTTCTTCAGGCATCAAGTTTATGGTGTGGGCTAAACCTACATTTTCAAGTGCTTCCATCACCATTGGCGTGGTGTCTTTTATTTTACCAAACTTCTTAGTATGTCGTCTTAAAGGAAACTCCAAATTTTCCCTGACCGTCATCGAATCATAAAGGGCACTACCTTGAAAAAGAAATCCAACTTCAGTTCGAAGTTCATCCAATTCCTCATGTTCAAGTTTGCTAATGTCTTTGCCCATTACCATGATAGTTCCACGATCATATTCTTCGAGTCCAATCAAACATTTTATCATCACCGATTTTCCGGAGCCCGATTTTCCCATAATAACCAAATTCTCTCCTTCGACCAAACGCATATTGAAACCATTTAAAACATGATTATCTCCATAACTTTTTCGTAAGTCTTTTATTTCTATGACAATTTTTTGTTTGTTCATCTAGAAGTTTTATAAATCATAAAAAATATCAGTAATAAATACAGCAACAAAGTCAATTATAAAAAGTAACATTGAGGTGAAAACCACGGCAGAATTAGCGGCGAGTCCTACCCCAGCAGTTCCTTTTTTACAATTATATCCTTTGAAACAACCCACTAGGCCGATAGCAAAGCCAAAAAAGAAAGTCTTAATGGTTGCCGGGATCAAGTCGCCAAATTCCAAGGCGGTAAAAACCTTGTTGTAATACAATAAAAAGGACACATTCCCTTTAATGTTTTCAACTAAATAAGAACCGTATATAGCTATAAAGTCACCAAAAAAAACTAAAATGGGAAGCATTAAGGTGGTAGCCAAAATTCGGGTAACTACTAAATATTTAAAGGGATTTGTTCCCGAAACTTCCATGGCGTCAATTTGTTCCGTAACTCTCATGGAGCCCAACTCAGCACCAATTCCAGAACCGATTCGTCCAGCACATATCAAGGCAGTAATAATGGGACCTATTTCTCGAATGATGGAGATGCTAACCATATTGGGCATCCAGGAAACAGCCCCAAATTCTTGTAGTGTAGGTCTTGACTGAAGGTCAAAAACTAATCCGATTATGAAACCTGTAACACCTACCAAGAGTAAGGAACGGTTTCCCATATAAAAACATTGCCGAATAAATTCCTTAAATTCCCAGGGGCGTTTAAAAACTTCCCTGAAAAAACGACCAGCAAAATGGGAGAGTTCACCAATATCTAGCAAGAAAGCCTTTAATAATTCGATTATTTTAAAAATAGTATCCATCAACAAAGGAGTTAATTTTTTTAAAGGGCTTCTCAAATATACGAATAACCTTCTGATTTTAAGGTTTTAAGAGTAATATTTTTTATGCTCTTAAGTCATTTTTAACTTGGCGAGTTCTTCAAACAATTCTTTTTCTTTTTCGCTAAGATTTGTGGGTATGCCGATTTGATAAGTTATATACAAATCGCCAAACACGCCCTCTTTTTTATAGACAGGAAAGCCTTTTCCTTTTAGTTTTACTTTGGTGCCGTTTTGGGTTCCCGGCAGTACTTTCAGTTTTACTTTTCCATCAAAAGTCTCAACTGTAATTTCGCCACCCAAAATGGCGCTGTACAAGTCCAATTCCACAGTGGAATAAAGATGGTGTTTTTCCAGCTTAAATTTGGTTCGGTTTTCAATGGTGAAGGTAATGTACAAATCTCCTTTTGGACCATCATTTAAACCTTCAGCACCCATCCCGCTGATTTTTATAACCTGACCATTTTCAACACCTGCGGGAATGGTAAGCCGAATATTCTTGCCGTTAATGGTCAAGGTACGTTTGTGGGTGGTGTAAACATCTTTTAAATCCAAATGCAATTCGGCATTGTAATCGCCACCTTTCGACTGTGCAGTCCGACTTCTTCCTCCTTTAGAATGCCCGCCAAACATGGACTCGAAAAAATCAGAATAATCTCCGCCACCCGAGAATCCTCCATATCCCGCAAAACCTTTGGGCTGCCCCCCACGACTGCTAGATTGTTGTTGCCGTCTTTGTTTCTCAAATTCTTCAGAATGTTTCCAGTCTTCGCCATATTGATCGTATTTTTTGCGATTTTCAGGATGGCTTAATACTTCGTTAGCTTCATTGACTTCCTTGAATTTTAACTCGGCTGCTTTGTCGTTGGGATTTAAATCGGGATGGTATTTTCGGGCAAGTTTTCGGTACGTTTTTTTCACCTCGGCTTCGGTTGCGTTTTTGTCGATTCCCAATATTTTGTAGTAGTCTACAAATGCCATTTTCATCTTTTTTCTAAATACTTCGCCTAGATTCGTGTAATAATAATGTTGAATCATTATTATAAATTTAGTGAATTTTTCTTTACTAAAACAGAAGAATGGGTTTTATTAGAGACGGTTATTTTCCTTATTGTAGATTTCAATACAGTCCTCTGAATCGTTTATGGGGCAAGTAGGTAACGAGGATCTCGATTGTTCTTGTAATCCAATACGAAACCCAGTTGATGAATCTAGTAGGTACTCCATCGCTTAATTCTAGGGATTCAGAGGTTATTCTTTCGCATTGCGCCATGATTTGGTTGAGGTGTAAAAGATAATGATTAGAAAATTCGGCAGAGTTGATTCCCACATTCATTTCGATGCTTGCAAACGAACTCAAATTATTCAGGTTAAAAGAACCAATGGTCGTCCAAGTATTGTCCACAATCGCTGCTTTTCCGTGTAAAATAGATGATTTCCATTCGTATAGTTCAATGTTATACCGCAACAATTTTGAATATAAATAGCAACTAGCACGTCTTGCCATGGGAAGGTCTGAAATTCCAGATAGGATTAACTTGATTTTTACCTTATTTTGGGATGCTTTTTTTAAGGTGGCAATCAATTTTCTACCGGGAAGGAAATAACTTCCCACAATTACGATTTCATTTTTGGCTTTGCCAATGGATTTTATGTACGTATCTAAGATTTCTTTTTTCCTTTTCAACCAATCATTTTGAAGAATTTGAACGGCAACGGTTTTATTGCAATAATCAGCAGAGGCTGTTTTTTTTCTGTTCCCGACTCTTTTCCTGTAATAAATGTTCCAACACAGCTTAGAGAGTGCTGCCCCAATTTTTTCATCATCCAATTGAACAGCATAGTCTAGCCATGGCTTTGAATTTTCGGTTCCATGGTATTTGTTGGCAATATTGATCCCTCCAATTAAGGCTATTTTGCAATCAGAAACTATTACTTTATGATGCAGTCTTCTACCAAGATAAAAAGAATTTGCGGAGAAAAAAGGAGAGAAAAACCGAATGTGAATTCCGTTTTGTTTGAGATCGTTCAACACCTGTTTTGGGAACGAAAACGAGCCAAAACCGTCTAATAAAATGTATATTTTGACATGGCGCGAAGCCGCTATTTTCAGTGCAGCAATGATTCTTTTTCCAATGCCATCATATTCAAAAATATAGGTTTGAATGTGGATTTCAGATTTAGATTCTAAAATAATCCCTTCCAGCCGAGAAAAATAATCTTCACCGCTATGAACTAACGCTGCATATTTTGTTTCGGAAAGTGTAGTTTCGGCATTAAACATGTGCTCCTTTTGATTTAAACTCTTTTATCAAAATAAACTCCAAAAGATTTTCGGTATCTAGGGTGCCGATGAGTTGGTCGTTTTCCATGACGAGCATTAAAGTGGATTTGTTTTTGTAAACAAGCTCAAAAATATCTTCCAAAAAGGAGTCGGCTTGAAGTAGAATTAAATGGCTGTCCATAATGGAAGACAGCTTTGTTTCTTCCTCTTTTTTAGAAAGCGCTTCTATAATTTGATCGCGGTTAAGTGTCCCTACGGGTAAGTTTTCTTGAGTTACTAAAAAATTCTTGTACGAGCCGTCAAGTAACATGGCTACAGCGGTTTCTAGATTTTCATTAACATCCATAGTTTGATAGTGTTTCATCAGCACATCCCGAACTGTAAAGCCCTTAAGCAGGTGTTTTGACTCGGTATATTCCGACTCAATTTGGGCACCCATAAATACGAATAGTCCAATAAATATCAAGAATGGATTGGAAAAGAAACCTAGGAAAATAAAGCCTATTGCCAGTATCTGGCCAATTCGTGCCGCAATTTTTGTGGCAACATGTCTTTCTAATTTATAGGATAAAAGGGCTCGTAATACCCTTCCGCCATCCATTGGGAATGCCGGAATTAAATTAAAAACGGCTAACACGATGTTTACCAAAAAGAAATTCAGCAAGAAATTATTCGAGTTGACCCCATTTGATAATTGGGAAAGCATTTGCTCCGAAGTATTGGGCAGGGTAATAAACAAACTGGTAATTAGCGCCAAGACTATATTTACCAAAGGACCTGCAAAAGCAACCGCTAATTCTTCTGAAGGTTTTTCGGGAAGCCTTTCTAATCGAGCCATGCCGCCAATAGGCAAAAGGGTAATGTCTATGGTTTTGATATTGTATTTTTTTGCTGTCAGTGCATGCCCTAATTCATGCAAAATAACAGTTGTAAAAAGGCATAAAATAAACGACACCGACCATAAAATTTGTGTCGCATTTTGACCCGCCTTGTGATTGATGTAAACAATGAACAGAATGAGCAACGAAAAAGTCCAATGGATAAATAGATCGATTCCCGCAATTTTTCCTAGTTTTATGGCTCCTTTCATTTGGTTTTATTTTTAATGGGATTAAGTCTTAATCGTACCTAAAAAAACAGGAAATTACCCACTAATCTTCTCTATAAAGTTAAGAATAAAAATACTTATTATCAGGCGTATATCGTTTTTTTTTTACTTTCGTTTCGAAACTCTTTTCTTCAAAAAATAAATAAAGACTGAGAAAAAATGTCTAAAATGAAATATACTGCTGTTCAAGAGCTTGTTTATTGCTCCTCAAGACAAAGATTCTCATGCGTCCTGACCAAGCAACAATTTCACCGCGGTAGCATAGTTAACTTAGCATACTAAATCAAGGCGATTACCGCGATAAAATAATGGAGCTTTTAAAAGAAAAAGGATTTAAGGTAAAACGCGTGGGCGGGTAAAATCAGTTTGCAGTATTTTAGTTTGCAGTTTGGAGTATTCAGATTAAAAAAATAAAAAGCAATAACAAAATCCGGCTTCATCTCCCTCTCTTTCGGAGAGGGCTGGGGTGAGGAAAAAAACATAAATAATCCCATCCCCTGAACTCGCTCCGCAAAGTCTACGACTTTGAGCTAGGGTCTTTCGGTTTTCAACCGATTTAGTTTTGTGCTATTTATTTTTTTCAGTCAAAGACTGACAAACACATCCTCAAAGTCCCAGAATTTGAGGAGTGTGGAGTATTTTTTACTAAAATCCAAACCGCAACCCATTACTTTCTGTAATTTGTAGAATCTAGTTTTAATTCTTTTTATACCATACATTATTATATTTAATCCAATCTTATGACCCTGTTTGTAACGCTGTAAAGCGTCCCTACTCTCGTGCATTGCGACTCCTAAGGAGTGACAAATAGCCATACATTTTGGATTATTTTATATGACTTTTTGGTAGTACTAAAAAAGCGACTAAAATAAGTCGCTGCGGGTTCCTGTATTGATAAATAGTAACGTAAGTTCATTATCCTCTTGTAGCCAAATTAAAAGCCAATCGGGCTTTATATGACATTCCCATAAACCGTGATAATTTCCTTTTAAAACGTGAGGTTTATATTTTGCAGGAAGTTTACCATTTATTGCTAATAAATTAATAACTTCTTCCAGTTTAGCAATATCATATCCTCTTTTTAGACAAAGTTTATAGTCTTTTTTGAATTTATTTGAAAAGGATATGGTGTATATCTATGCATTCAGTTTTTGAAACAAATCGGCAACATTTTTTACTTTGGTTACTCCAATTCCATTTCTTGCCTCTTGTATTGCTTTTTCTGTTTCGGCATTATAACGCCGTTTTTCTAACTCAAATTCAACAAATGGTAAGTTTCTCAGATACTCCAACAGTGCTTTTGCTTCCTTTTTTCTTGGATCTATTTTTATAGTAAATTCCATAATTTAATCTTTTAAAACACAAAGCTACAAAAAATCGAGCTACAGAATTGTAATGTTTTAAATTTTTACCCCTTGGTGATTTTTTTCGCGTCCTTTATACCGTTTTTGAACATCACCACCTCGAGTGCAAAAAATGTAGAAGTGAAAGTATATGATATGATTGGCAAATTAATCAACAAAATGGAAGTTAGTCCAAGTAAAGTGGCTGGGCTTCAAATTGGGGATCGCTATCCATCAGGGGTCTATAATGTAACTGTTTCTCAAGGCACCGAGGTGAAAACCCTGCGGGTGATTAAAAAATAATAGATCAAAGCAATGGTTTGTAATAAGCCCTTCACAAATTGTGAAGGGCTTTTTTGGTATGCCAAAAGCAGATTGTACAAAGTCTTCCGTTTGTACCAATTATAAGTATTGATTTATCTACTCATTTTCTTTAGTTGTTAATCGCAGAATCCATTTCTCGATTTCAACTGCCCAAAAAACAACGCTTGAAACAACAATGGTTATCGCCAATTCAGCGATAGATAGCGGTTGCGTTTTAAAAATAGTATTGAAAAATGGGACATATATAATTATCAATTGTAGAATGACAGTGAAAAATAATGCTCCCATAAGCGGCTTGTTAGAAAATACTCCAATTTTAAACAGGGATTCTCGCTCAGAACGAATGGCCATTACATGTCCCATTTGGCTGAAGCACAAAACTGTAAAAGCCATCGTTTGCCAATGCGTGTTTTCCCTGTTCATTGCCCAAAATTGCATTCCTAAAGTTGTTATTCCCATTAGAAAACCCACCCATAAAATATGTCTTCCCATTCCGTTTGAAAAAATATTTTCCTTCGGATTTCTTGGCGGTCTTTTCATAATGTTTTTTTCTGCAGGCTCTGAGGCCAAAGCCAATCCGGGTAAACCATCCGTAACCAGATTAATCCAAAGGATATGGATAGCTAATAGGGGAATAGGCAACAGAAAAAATGGAGCCAAAAAAATCGCCCAAATTTCTCCCGAATTTCCGGTCATGATGTACTTGACAAATTTCAAAATATTGTCAAAAATCTTTCGTCCGTGTTTGATCGCAATAACTATGGTAGCAAAATTATCGTCTAATAAAATGAGGTGCGATGCTTCTTTGGAAACTTCGGTACCATTGATTCCCATGGCGATGCCGATATCTGCATTTTTGAGTGCCGGTGCATCGTTTACGCCATCGCCAGTCATGGCAACTATCTGATTTTTATCGTGTAAAGCGTTGACAATTTTTAATTTCTGCTCTGGATTTACACGGGCATAGACACGAACTTTTTCGACTATCATGTCAAATTCCTGTTCTGTTAATGCTGCTAGTTCTGAACCGTTTAACACCAAATCTTCTTCAGAATCCATTATTCCCAATTGTTTTGCAATGGCTATTGCAGTGAGTTTGTGGTCGCCTGTAATCATGATGGGGATAATTCCGGCTTGTTTGCATTCGGCAACAGCTTGTTTTGCTTCTTCTCTTGGCGGGTCAATAATTCCTGTAAATCCTATTAAGGTCAATCCCGATTCTATAGCATCAAAATTTTGTAATTCCGGCAAAGTATCCATTTCTTTTACGGCATAACCAATCACGCGATAGCCTTTTTCTGCCATTTCATTGGCTTTGGACTCCAATTTTGGAATTAGATGTTTTTGGTTTTCGATCAATTTATCCAATAATAATTCCATGGCTCCTTTAGTAATGGCCATAATTCCAGCCGCCTGTCCGGTAGGCCGATTTTCGGTTTTGTGAAAGGTGGTCATGCATTTGCGGGTAGAATCAAAGGGCAACTCTGCAATTCTTGGGAATGTCTTTTCTAAATGGGTTCTTTCCTTGTTTTTATCGAAAGCGAATTGTGCCAAAGCCACTTCGGTGGAATCGCCTAACCATTTTTCGTTTCTGTCTCTCGAAACATCATTATTCAATGCCATTGCATCAAGTAAATAATCTTTTTGAAAAAAAAGTGAATCTGAATTTAGGTTTGGAATTTCATAAATTTCCTGCACGGTCATTTTATTCATGGTAAGCGTACCCGTTTTGTCGGAACAGATATAAGTTACCGCACCGAGCGTTTCAACGGCGGGAAGTTTTCGAATAAGTGCATTGTTTTTAGCCAATCGCTTGGCGCCAAAGGCAAGCGCAATGGTTACTAATGCCGGTAATGCTTCTGGGATGGCCGCAACAGCGAGGGAGATGGAAGTGAGCAGCATTGTCACTGCATTTTCGCCACGCCACCATCCAAATACAAAAATTACGGAACAAATGAGCAGAACAAAAACCGATAATCGTTTGCCAAAAACAGTCAATCTTCTTTGCAATGGAGTGGTTCTTTCTTCGGTTTGAATCATTTTGGCGATAAGCCCCAATTCTGTATTCATTCCCGTTGCCATGACATAAGCCATTCCACGACCGTTTGTAATGTGGGTTCCCTTGAATCCCATATTGATTCGGTCGCCAAGAGAATAATCGCCATCAGGAAGTGTGTCGCTGTTTTTCTCGACATTGTGTGATTCCCCAGTCAGTGCTGATTCGTCGACTTTAATTTGGTGCGTTTCAATAAACCGAATATCTGCAGGAATGATGTTTCCGGCTTCGAGCAATACGACATCTCCAGGAACTAAATTAGTAGTTGCAATTTCGATTATAGCACCTTCCCGCATAACCCTAGCAATATTTGGAACCATTTTTTTTAAGGCTTCCATCGCTTTTTCGGAACGGTATTCTTGGATGAAACCCACAGTAGCGTTGAGGATAATTATGGCAAGAATAATTATGGTGTCTGTTAAATCGCCCAAAAAACCAGATATGATGGCTACTACGATTAGAATAAGAATCATAAAATCCGTTAACTGATCAAACAACATTTGCCAAACGGTCTTCTTTTTTGTTTCTTCAATTTCGTTTTTTCCGTATTCGGACAAGCGTTCTGAGGCAATTATAGTATCAATGCCTGAGGGAGTTGAATTCAGCAACTTTTCTATTTCGGTAATTGATAGTAAATGCCAATTCATCTGTAAGTATATGAGAATATTGTTTTTTACTGCGCCACAAAACCACCGTCTACAGGCATTGCCAATCCGGTTACGAACGAAGCTTCATCCAAACATAACCAAACTACGGCATTGGCTATTTCTTCGGGTTCCCCAAATCGCCCTACGGGTTCTAGGTCTATAAATTGTTCAATGGTTTCTTTTTTCTTTCCTGTTAGCCGGTCAATCATTGGGGTTTGGATAACACCGGGACAAACTACATTTACTCGAATTCCGAGTTTAGCATATTCTAGTGCGGCTGTTTTTGTTAAACCTATCACCCCGTGTTTGGAAGCCACATAAGCGGGTAAACCTTGAAAACCGACTAGTCCAGCCACAGAGGCACAATTGACAATAGCGCCTTTGCCTGTTTTGAGCATTTCGGGAATTTCATATTTCATACAGAGCCAAATCCCTTTCAGGTTGACGCCTATGGTTTTGTCCCAATTCTCTTCGGAACACTCTTGCACAGTAGCCGAAGTTCCTTCTATTCCGGCATTGTTAAAAGCAAAATCGAGTCGTCCGAAGGTGTCAATGGTTTTTTTGATGAGTGCTTTTACCTCAGCTTTTTTTGATACATCGCATTTTACAAAGATGGCATCGCCTCCTAAATTTTCGATAAGATCCATAGTTTCCTGATTTTCTTCCCAATCGGCAATAACGACTTTTGCGCCTTTTCTTGCGAAGGCTAGGGCAGTGGCTCTTCCGATTCCGAAGGAACCTCCTGTAACCAAGGCCACTTTGTTTTTGAATGTTGCTTCCATAATGGTGTTGTTTTATATTATATTCGTACTGTATTTTTCTTTTCGGCAAGCAAAATATTTTCGATTCCTTTTATAATGGCATCTGGATTGAACGAAATACTGTCAATGCCTTCTTCGACCAAGAACTGGGCAAATTTTGGAATGTCACTTGGCGCTTGGCCACACAATCCCACTTTTATGTTATTTCGTTTGGCAGCGTGAATCGTTTCTCGGATTAAAGATTTGACCGCCGGATTTTGCTCACTGAATAAAAAACTGACCAAAGAGGAATCTCGGTCTAAACCAAGAGTGAGCTGTGTCAAATCATTGGAACCAATGGAGAATCCGTCGAAAATTTTGGCAAATTCGTCTGCCAATAAAACGTTGCTTGGAATTTCTACCATTACATAAATTTCCAATTCGTCTGCCTGCCGGTCAGACAGGTTTTCTCCTTGGACCAATCCGTTTTTCGCCATTTCTGCAATAACTTTTTTTCCCTCCTCGACAGTTCTGCAAAAAGGAATCATTAGTTTCACGTTGTGTAATCCCATTTCGTTTCGCACTTTTTTCATCGCTTCACATTCCAATGCAAAACCTTTTCGATAAAAGTCGCTGTAATAACGTGAAGCACCTCGAAAGCCTATCATAGGGTTTTCTTCCTCGGGTTCGAAATATTTTCCACCAATGAGATTCGCATATTCGTTGCTCTTGAAATCGCTCATTCGCACAATCACGTCCTTTGGATAAAAAGCAGCAGCTACCGTAGAAACAGCTTCGGCAAGTTTATTGACAAAATAATCGGTACCGTTTTCATAGCCTTTGGTCAACTCCTTTATTTTCGAAATTGTTGCTTCATCGGTTACTTTTTCGGGTTCGCACAGGGCGTTTGGATGGATTTTAATAGTGTTGGAAATGGCAAATTCCATTCGCATCAAACCCACGCCTTTGTTGGGATAAAAACTCAAGTCAAAAGCTCTTTCAGTATCTGCGAGGATAAACATTGGATCCGTTTCCGGCAAGGTGAGTTTGCTGAAATCCTGTTCTTTAATTTCCCATTTCAATACCCCTTCATATACATATCCCTCTTTGCCTTCGGCGCAAGACACCGTGATTTCTTGCCCGCTTTTTATGGTAGAAGTTGCATTTCCACAACCCACCACGGCAACGGTTCCAAGTTCTCTTGCCACAATGGCCGAATGGCTTGTCCTGCCGCCTTTATTGGTAATAATGGCTCCCGCTTTTTTAAGAATGGGATCCCAATCGGGATTGGTAACATCTGTCACCAGTATTTCTCCTTGTAACAAAAGATTTCCTTCTTGTGGACTGTTCAGGATTCGCGCTTTTCCTGAAGTGATTTTGTTTCCAAGGGCAGTGCCACTTGCTAATACATTGCCTTTTTCTTTTAGGGAATAGAGTTCCACGATTTGTTTTCGTGCTTTTCCGTGAATGGTTTCCGGACGCGCTTGAACAATATAGATTTGGTCGTTCAATCCGTCTTTTGCCCATTCGACATCCATGGTCTTGTTATAGTGATTTTCAATTTTTTGGCACCACTGCGCCAGTTGGATGACTTCTTTATCCGTTAGTGAAAATTTATTTTGTTCGGCCAATGGTGTGTCCTTATTCACAATCGTTTTATTTGCTGCTAGACCTAGGGTGTTTTCGGCATAAATCATTGTGAATTCTTTTTTGCCACAACGGCTTTTCAATATTGGGTTAAGTTTTTTATTAAAAAGTGTGGGTTTAAAAACTACCCATTCATCGGGAGTGATTCTTCCTTGGACAATGTTTTCGCCCAGACCAAAAGTGCCGTTGATGACTACCACATTTCTGAATCCGCTATCGGGATCGATGGTAAAAGCCACTCCGGACGAAGCTTTATCGCTGCGCACCATTTGTTGTACGCCAACTGATATGGCGATATCTGTATTCACAAAACCCATATCGTGGCGGTATTTGATGGCACGATCCGTAAACAAGGATGCATAACAGCGTAGAACAGCCTCGAGCAATTGTTTTTCTCCGCTGATGTTCAGGAAGGACTCCATTCTTCCTGCAAAACTAGCCGAGGGTAAATCTTCGGAAGTGGCGCTACTGCGAACGGCAACGTCGAGATAGCTTATATTGCATTGTTTACAGAGTTCTAGGTAAGCAGCTCGAATTTCGACATTGATTTCTTCGGGAATAGTAGCCGATAAAACAAGATTTCTGGCTTTTTCTCCAATATAGGAAAGATTGGAATATTCTTTTGTATCCAAGGAAAGTAACAAATCTTCCAATGGTTTTTCGAGATTATTTTCTTTGCGAAATAGGCGATACCCATCGGCTGTGACCGCAAATCCATTGGGGATTTTAATGCCTATTGGATTTAATTGGCAGAACATTTCGCCAAGTGAAGCATTTTTACCGCCTACTTTGGCACTATCTGAAATGCTAATTTCATTAAAAAAAAGAATGTGTTTTGAGTTTGCCATATCTTGTATTTTGAAACATTATTGATGGCTGAAGAAGATTAGTAGGTATTTCTGCTTGTTAAAGCCTATATAGTAAATTTAGGAATAATTGTTTGTTTTTACACTAATTTTCATCGTTATTTTACAGTTAATATCTTGTTTAACAATATTTTAATAATTACAGGTGATAATATCTTTTGCCGTTTTAACACATTCGATATGAATTTATACTCTTTGTCGAATGGTCCGAAAAGTGACGTATGTAGATTTTTTTCTCCTTTAAACGATTTTAATTTTATTATCGAAATAATGTCAATACGTTTGAAAAATATTATTATAAAAAAACTTTAAATTTACATGGACGATATATTTAACCCAGTTTATAGAAAAGATTATATTTCAGGATATTCAAGTGGTTTAAACCCATTTTTACAAATCTCCACTTACAGACAAAAAAGTCGAGCCTTCGCTTCTGGATTCGAATCTGGGCGGTTGGAATATGAAAGTTTGAATGGGTCTGTATCCGATGGAATACCGAATCAAATTGTCACCGATAAGGTTTTGGAAGAATTTCTTCTTGCTGGCATGCTTGGCATGAACATCGACGCTGACAGATATACCCCTTACCAAATTAATTGTATCGAGAAATGGTATGAGAGTGGGGTAGAAAAATATGACCCCAATGAAAGTATTTATCTTCTGGCGCTATTAGAAAGCAACGGTATTTTTCCAAAATAAGATTCCATAATTGTTTTTGTAGTTTATTGCCAATGTTATTGTTGAAGTCTAACTCCGTATGCATTTTCTAATTTCTATTAACATTATTATATATCTGCCCGTAAAGCTGTCACAATAAATCATGTGTGCATTTTTCGGTGAACCCACAATAAAAAAGTCCTAGCTGCATCTTTTTTCTACAATTTTAAATAGCTTAATCTGCAGAATTGCCATTCCTGTATATTTTCAAATACACAAAATAAATCCTATTTTAGCATTTTGAAAATGACACCACAAAATGATTAGCGAAACACAGTTCGAAAACGAATTACAACTCATTATACAAAACGGGATCCGAGAGGATGTGGGCGAGGGCGATCACAGTTCCTTGGCTTGCATTCCGCCTTTGGCAATGGGCAAAGCCAAACTTTTGGTCAAAGAAGACGGTATTATTGCTGGTGTGGCTTTTGCCAAAATGATTTTCGAATATGTTGACTCAGCCTTACAAACAGAAATTTTCATACCAGATGGAACTCCGGTAAAAAAAGGCGATATAGTTTTTCATGTTTCAGGAAGTTCCCAATCGATATTGAAAGCGGAACGCCTGGTTTTGAATTCCATGCAACGAATGAGTGCTATTGCCACCAAAACCAAGAAATATGTTGATTTGCTCAAAGGAACCAATACAAAAATTCTGGATACCCGCAAAACAACTCCCGGATTCCGAGCCTGCGAAAAATGGGCAGTAAAAATAGGGGGAGGCGAGAATCATCGTTTTGCTCTCTATGATATGATTATGCTCAAGGACAATCATAATGATTTTGCGGGAGGTATTTCTTTGGCCATAGCCAAAACCAAATTCTACCTAAAAGAGAAAAATCTCGACTTGAAAATCATTGTCGAAGCTAGAAACCTAGATGAAGTCAAGGAAATTTTAGAAAATGAGGGTGTCCACAGAATTTTGATAGACAACCTCGATTTTGATGATACCCGAAAAGCGGTAGCGCTAATAGGAGATAGATGCCAAACGGAATCTTCTGGAAACATCAATGAAGAAACCATTCGCAGTTATGCCGAATGTGGTGTCAATTACATTTCGTCAGGGGCATTGACCCATTCAATTTACAATATGGATTTGAGTTTGAAGGCTTTTTAAATTCAGACGGCAGAAAGCTGAAAGCATACGGCAGATAGCAGAAAGCAGGTAGTAGGTAGCATATGGCAGGACACAGAAAGCAGAAAGCAGATTGTAAATAGTAGTAATAAATATAAAAATATGAGATTTCAGGACTTATTGGCTTACAAGAAATCTTTTGAATTAGCAATGGATATTTATTCTATATCTAAAACTTTTCCATCTGAAGAAAAATATTCACTGACGGATCAAATTAGACGTTCCTCCAGAAGTGTTTCTGCAAATATTGCTGAAGCGACCAGGAAAAGAAGATATGAAAAGCATTTTACATCAAAGCTTACTGATAGTGATGCTGAAAATGCAGAAACTCAGGTTTGGTTAGAATATGCAAATGCCTGTAATTACATTAATAAAAATGATTTAGATATCTTAACATCAAAAAGTCTTGAAGTCGGAAAACTATTAAATTATATGATGAATAATCCAGACAAATTTTTATAAGTACTATAATCTTCCATCTGAAACCTGTCATCTGAAGCCTGCCGCCTGAAATCTGAAAATAATGAGTAAGGAAATAGAACAAAGAATAGAGCGAATCCCAATACTGCGCAATTTAGCCCGTCCGCTAAAAAGGATAAAACTGCCTTGGTTGGAAGGGTTGTCGTTTTATGATTTATTGGAATTGTATGTGCTGGGAATTGCCGAAAGTGCATTGACCTACCATGCCAGTGCAATTGCGTTCAGTTTTTTTATGGCCTTGTTTCCTTTTGCGCTGTTTATATTAAACCTTATTCCGTACATTCCCATTGAAGGTTTTCAGGCTGATTTCCTCCAATTTGTAAAAGATGGAGTGCCTCCCAATACCTATGATGCAATCGCAACCATCGTCAATGATATTCTAAATAATAGCCATTCCGGTTTGCTATCTACTGGTTTTATATTGTCTATTTTCCTGATGGCAAATGGATTGAATGGTATTTTGGGAGGTTTTGAATCCTCAAAACATGTGCTTATCAAGCGGGGTTTCCTGCACCAATATTTGGTGGCTTTAGGAATGTCGCTGGTATTGTCACTTTTGTTACTGGTTACCGTGGCTACAATTGTTGTTTTTGAGGTGTTCCTCCAAAAAACAAATATTCAGGATGTTTTAAGTGGCACCGTTTCCTTGATTATTTTGGGACGTTATGCCTTTGTAATCCTGATGATTTTAATTACGACTTCCATACTTTTTAGATTTGGTACAAAACATTTTATTGGCGGTCCCTTTATTTCAATAGCTTCTGTATTTACTACTATACTAATCATTTTGGACTCTTATATTTTTGGAATTTGGGTCCTTCGATTTTCCAAGTACAACGAACTATATGGGTCCATAGGTACCTTGTTAATCTTGATGTTTTATATTTGGATTAACTGCATGATTTTACTCCTTGGATTCGAATTGAACGCTATAATACACAAGTTAAAAAAGAAACATTCAAAAACAAAGCATCATCACAAGAATATTGAAGAGTCTAATCCCAAATTATAAATGCATTTTGTCGAAGTAATTTTACCGCTTTCTCTTGCCAAAACCTTTACGTATTGCGTTTCGGAAGCCGAGTACGATTATATCAAAAAAGGAATGCGAGTGGCAGTGCCTTTCGGAAAAAGTAAAATCTACACTGCACTGGTTATCGAAGTGCATCAAAACAAACCCGCTTTATACGAAGCGAAAGAAATTCATCAAATCCTAGACGAAAGTCCCATAGTTACCGAAATCCAAATCGCCCATTGGCAGTGGATTGCCTCGTATTATATGTGCGCTATTGGTGATGTCTATCGTGGGGCGATGCCATCGGCACTTTTATTGGAAAGTGAAACCATAATTTCTCAAAAAACTGCGGTTTTTGTGGACGAAAACTTGTTGTCAGACGAGGAGTTCTTGGTTTACGAAGCACTTCAGCAGCAAAGTTCTTTGAAGGTGCAGGATATCATGAGTATTTTGAACAAGAAAAATATATTTCCTGTAATTCAAAAATTGGTTGATAAAAACATTTTAGTACTCCAAGAAGAAATCCAGGAAAGCTATGCGCCAAAACTCGTTCGATATGTTAAATTACATTCTAAATACGAATCCAATGAAAGTTTGATGGAATTATTGGATATCCTAAAAAACGCTCAAAAGCAAAAGGAAATTGTATTGAGTTATTTTCAATTAAGTGCTTCAGAGAAAAAGCCTATTACTGTGAAAAAGCTAATTGAAGTGGCTAATTCAACTTCGGCGGTTGTAAAAGTATTAATTGATAAACAAATTTTTGAGGAATATTATATTCAAGTAGATCGTGTCAATTTCTCCGGAAAAACCAAGGAGGAACAACTGCAATTAAGCAACGCGCAACAAATCGCTTTTGGGGCAATCAAAGATAATTTTATCGAGAAAGAGGTTTGTCTTTTGCAGGGTGTTACTTCTAGCGGTAAAACAGAAATTTATATTAAACTCATTGAGGATTACTTAACGACAGGAAAACAAATACTATATCTACTCCCCGAAATTGCACTTACAACCCAATTAGTGGGAAGATTACGCGATTATTTTGGCAATAAAGTGGCTATTTTTCATTCTAAATACAGCAATAACGAAAGGGTGGAAGTGTGGCGGCAAGTGCTGGCAGTATCGTCGAAAGCACAAATCGTCATTGGGGCAAGGTCGGCCTTATTTTTACCTTTTTCCAATTTAGGATTGGTCATTGTCGATGAAGAGCACGAGCAAACATTCAAACAAGTCGATCCTTCGCCTCGCTATCACGCACGTGATGCATCGATTGTTTTGGCAAACATCCACAAGGCTAAGGTTTTGTTAGGTTCCGCTACGCCAGGTATTGAAACTTATTTCAATGCCCAATCCGGGAAATACGGCTTAGTCGAAATTTCGGAAAGATATGGAAATGTCAGCATGCCTGAAATTGAATTGGTGGATTTGAAAGACAAATACTTCCGCAAAAAAATGTCGGGGCATTTTAGTGATACTTTAATAGAGGCGATTGCCACAGCTTTGTCATTAGGCGAACAAGTCATCTTGTTTCAAAACCGGAGGGGTTTTTCTCCTGTTGTTGAATGTATGACTTGTGGTCATGTGCCACAATGTGCTCAATGTGACGTGAGTTTGACGTATCATAAACACAAGAATCAACTGCGTTGTCATTATTGTGGTTATTCGATGGCAAAACCAACCAATTGCCATGCTTGTTCGAGTATTCATTTGACTACCAAAGGTTTTGGAACGGAACAAGTTCAGCAAGAATTGATCGAGTTATTTCCAAGTACGAAAATAGGACGAATGGATCAGGATACAACTCGGGGAAAATTTGGTTTCGAGAAAATCATTGATAGTTTTAAAAATCGAGAAATCGATGTTTTGGTGGGGACTCAAATGCTTGCCAAGGGGTTGGATTTTGACAATGTGAGCTTGGTGGGAATCATGAATGCTGACAACATGTTATATCATCCCGATTTTAGGGCGTTTGAAAGAAGTTTTCAGATGATGACACAAGTTTCTGGTCGTTCCGGTCGTTCTCAAAAACAAGGAAAAGTAATTATCCAGACCTATAATCCAGATCACAATACCATTCAACAAGTGGTTCGCAATGATTATTTAGGGATGTACAAGGAGCAATTATACGACAGGCAAATTTATCACTATCCTCCCTATTTCAAACTCATAAAACTGACTTTGAAACACAGGGATTTTGAAAAACTTAAAGAAGGTTCGATGTGGTTGTATCAGGTGATAAAACAAAACTTGGCTATTCC
Source organism: uncultured Flavobacterium sp. (assembly GCA_964535705.1). GTDB lineage: Bacteria > Bacteroidota > Bacteroidia > Flavobacteriales > Flavobacteriaceae > Flavobacterium. Next base: position 45,316 of record CAZHVE010000001.1, on the reverse strand, counting down.
TGTTCTCGGGCCCGAAGAGCCTCCCATTTCCAGAATACGTAATGAATACATTAGAACTATTCTGATAAAAATTCCGCAAAAACAGTCCTTGCAAGGCACAAAAAAAACTATCCAGAAAATGCTGAATAGTTTTGAGTCAGTCGCGGCATACAGATCTATAAAAGTATCTGTAAATGTCGATTTTTACTAATTAATTGCTAATGCTTTTACGAGAGCTTCTTTTTTATGTCTGCTGAGCGGAATTTTTGTAATTCCGATTTCGGCAAACCTACTGTTGAAGCGTTCTACTTTATCTATATTTATAATATAGGATTTATGTACTCTGATAAACTTGTCTTTCGATAAATCTTTTTCGAAAGATTTCATAGTCGAAAGAACTAAGTTACTGTCTTCTTCGGTCACTACTTTTACATAATCACCAAAAGCTTCAATCCATTTTATCTTTGCAGTAAAAATTTTTAGTTTTTTAAGGTTGCTCTTGATGAAAATGTGCTCACCTTCGTCCTCGTTAACTTCAGATTTAAGCAAATGCAAATCCATGGCTCTTTTTACAGAGGCATTAAATCGATCTAATGCTATTGGTTTTTGAAGATAATCGGTAGCATCATAGTCAAATGCCTTCATGGCATACTCAGCCTTTGAAGTGATAAAGATAATTTGTGGTTTTGTTTTTAAACCATCCAAAAAATCAAAACCACTAATGACGGGCATTTCGATGTCAAGGAAGATTAAGTCTATATTATGTACAGACATACAACCTCTTGCTTCAATTGCATTAGAAAAATCACCAATTAAATGTAGGTTTGGGTGATTATTCACTAACTTCGCAATTATCATTCTTTGGATGGAACTATCATCCACAACGACACAATTTAGTTTCATAATTGTTATTATTTAAGATTAGGGACTGTAAAAATAATACATGTTTTTGGTAAAACCTAATTTTTATCGTCTTTTTTTGCCTTTTAACGGATAAATACATCAAACGTTTGTTTATTTGAAATAAATTATTACTTTCGCGCCCAAATTAATTTTAAATAAAAATTTATGAATCATTATGAAACTGTTTTCATTTTAAATCCCGTTTTATCTGAAGTTCAGGTAAAGGAAACAGTAAGCAAATTTGAAGATTTTCTTACTAGCCGTGGAGCTGAAATGGTATCTAAAGAGGATTGGGGTCTTAAAAAAATGGCCTATGAAATCCAAAACAAAAAAAGTGGTTTTTACCACTTATTCGAATTCAAAGTAGCTGGAGAAGTCCTTATTGCTTTTGAAACTGAATTTAGACGTGACGAAAGAGTAATGCGTTTCTTGACTGTAAGTCTTGATAAACACGCTATTTCTTGGGCTGAAAGAAGAAGAACTAAACTTAAATCTGCAAAAGCATAATCATTATGGCAACATTACAACAATCTGCTTCAGGAAAAAAAGACGGAGATATCAGATATCTTACTCCTTTAAACATAGAAATAAACAAAACAAAAAAGTATTGCCGTTTCAAAAAATCAGGTATTAAATACATTGATTATAAAGATGGAGATTTCTTATTGAAATTCGTTAATGAGCAAGGGAAAATACTTCCTCGTCGTTTAACAGGTACTTCATTAAAATACCAAAGAAAAGTGTCAGTAGCTGTTAAAAGAGCCAGACATTTAGCTTTAATGCCATACGTGGCTGATATGCTAAAATAATTAAAAACTAACATTTGTTGTCCCGCAACAGCGGGACTAACTTCTAATAACAAAGGACAACAACATGGAAATTATATTAAAAAAAGACGTTCAAAATTTAGGCTTTAAAGATGATATTGTAAATGTGAAAAATGGTTACGGTCGTAACTTTTTAATCCCACAAGGTCATGGTCACTTAGCTACACCTTCTGCAAAGAAAGTATTGGCTGAAAATCTAAAACAAAGAGCGCACAAAGAAGCTAAGGTCGTAAACGATGCAAAAGCTTTGGCTGAAACCTTGAAAGGACTTGAGATTAAAATTTTCGCGAAAGCGGGTGGTGAAAAACTTTTTGGATCTATAACTAATATCGATATTGCTGAAGCTTTAGAAAAGTCGGGTCAATCAATCGAAAGAAAATTTATCACTAGCGGCATTGTAAAAAGAATTGGTAAATATGCTGCAAGCATAAGATTACACAGAGATGTAATCGTTGAATTGCCTTATGAGATTATTGCTGAAAAAGCATAATTTCAAATTATTTATAATTAAATCCCGATGAAAGTCGGGATTTTTTTTATTTATAAATTTGTATTCTTTATCAGAATTATGTCTTAAAGGCGACATAACCTCCAACCTTAATTAATTACCGATATGATTTACTTGAACCACTAAGGTTCTAAATGGAATGATTGATATTTTTTCTACTTTTGAAGTCTCAATTAAAATTAATGAAAACCTATACCTTAAAAGAAAAACGCAAACATTTATTTTCATTTCCAGTTATTGTGGCTGCACTTGGTTATTTTGTTGACATTTATGATTTGCTTCTATTTGGAATCGTTCGAATTCCTAGTTTAAAAGATTTAGAATTAGATGTGGATATAGCAGGAACTCTGATTTTGAATTATCAAATGTTAGGGTTGTTGCTTGGCGGTGTGCTTTGGGGAATATTAGGAGATAAAAAAGGAAGGCTCTCTGTCTTGTTTGGTTCGATTTTGGTGTATTCCATAGCCAATATAGCCTGTGGGTTTTTACCTTATTTCCCTTTTGAAGATAAAACAACTACTTATGCCTTGCTTCGTTTTATAGCTGGTGTTGGTTTAGCTGGAGAATTAGGCGCAGGAATTACATTGGTTTCTGAATCATTGCCTAAGCAGCTAAGAGCCATAGGAACTTCTATTGTAGCGGGTTTTGGTCTTTTGGGTGCTGTTGTAGCGCAATTGACTGTTGAAATGGCAGGAGATTGGAAAATAGCCTATATTATTGGAGGCGCAATGGGCTTGTTGCTCCTGTTGCTTCGCGTGAGTGTAATAGAATCAGGTATTTATAATAAGGTAAAAAAATCGGATAACATTAAAAAAGGAGATTTTTTGTCCTTTTTTACCGATTCCAAAAGATTTACCAAATATATCAAATGCATTGTTATCGGTCTGCCTACATGGTTTTGTATCGGTATTTTGGCAATGATGTCGAATCAGTTTGCACCCGCTTTAGGGATTAGTACAATTGATCCTGGCAAAGCAATTATGTGGACGTATATAGGAATTTCTGTTGGAGATTTTTCAAGTGGTTTTATTTCTCATTGGCTTAAATCTAGGAAAAAAGCTATTTTTTATATGATGTTTTTTACCATGGTAGGGATTGTCATGATGCTCTTCGGAAATACCAATACAGAGAATAAGTACTATTTTTATTGCACATGGTTGGGATTGGGAACGGGCTATTGGGCAATGTTTGTTACCCTGGGAGCCGAACAGTTTGGAACCAATATCAGAAGTACAGCTACAACTACGATCCCTAATATTGTTCGTGGGTTATTGCCTGTAATGCTTTTTTCGTTTAATTATTTAAAGTTTTCTTTGGGGATTATATTGTCAGCAGCGGTGGTAGGGTTAGTAGTCTTTACTTTGGCTATACATGCTACATTAACCATTGAAGAAACCCATAATAAAGACATGGATTTTATTGAATAAATGCATTTGAACAGAAAAATTAAAGCCTAAATGATTGAATTATAGAAATGAAATACAGAAGATTAACAAAAGAGCAATTCGAGGAATTACACCAAGAATTTATTAATTTCCTTGCGACCCAAGCTATTGATAAAGCGGAATGGGACAAAATAAAAACAGAAAAACCAGAAGTTGCAGAGCAAGAACTCGATGTTTTTTCTGATTTAGTTTGGGAAGGTGTTTTGGGCAGAGCCGAGTATTTGGAACATTTTTCAAAAAATCATATTTTCCTTTTTCAGTGTTTTGACACTTATGTGAAATCTATTGTTGTGAAATCATTGGTTCCTGAAACTGATTTTTTGACAAAAGATGGCTTGCAATGGTTGAGCGATAATATGTTTACGGAGACCATCGAAATCAAAACCGGTAAAAAAGTATTTACCGAAGAGCGCAACGCTTCTATTTTTGGATTGATACAGCAAGGTTCTTTTTTGAGTGACGGACAATTATTCAAACAAATAATTTCGATTATTGAATCGTAATTGTATCGTTTTTTGTATTAAATTGGTTATTTTAGTCCCTTATTTAAAAAGCTAAAATAGCCAATTTTATTTTCTATGGATATTCAAAATACAATTCAAAAACTTCGGGAAGAATTGAACCAACACAACTATAATTATTATGTGTTGGATAAACCAATAATTTCCGATTTTGAATTCGACCAAAAACTTAAACAACTTCAAGAATTAGAAAATAAGCACCCAGAATACTTTGATGAAAACTCCCCAACGCAGCGTGTGGGAGGAACCATTACTAAGAATTTCCAAACAGTTAAGCACGAGTACCGAATGTATTCCCTAGATAATTCCTATTCTAAAGAAGAATTAATCGACTGGGAAAAGCGGATTCAAAAAGTTTTGGGAGACGTTCCGTTGGAATATACTTGCGAACTAAAATACGATGGGGCTTCGATAAGTATAACGTATGAGAATGGAAAGCTAAAACGTGCCGTTACTCGTGGCGACGGCGTTCAGGGGGATGATGTCACCAATAATATCAAAACCATAAAATCAATTCCGCTAGAATTAAAAGGTAATTTTCCTGATACATTTGATGTTCGAGGTGAAATTATTTTACCTTTTGCTGGATTCGAAAAAATGAACCAGGAATTAATCGAAATAGGGGAGTTGCCTTATTCCAATCCCAGAAACACCGCTTCGGGAAGTTTGAAGTTGCAAGACAGTGCCGAGGTTGCCAAAAGACCTTTAGATTGTTTGCTGTATTTCGTTATTGGAAATAAGTTACCTTTTAGGTCACAGTTTGAAGGCTTGGAAACCGCTAGAAATTGGGGTTTCAAAGTGCCTAAAGAAGCCAAGTTGGCCCATAATATGGAAGGAGTTTTTCAGTATATAGATTATTGGGATGTTCACAGACATAATCTTCCTTATGAAACAGATGGCGTTGTTATTAAAGTGAATAGTTTTCAGCATCAGGATGAATTGGGCTTTACGGCCAAATCTCCGCGTTGGGCAATCGCTTACAAATTTAAATCAGAACAAGTTTCTACAAAATTGAATTCCATTTCCTATCAAGTTGGGAGAACTGGAGCGATAACTCCAGTGGCTAATTTAGAGCCTGTACAATTGGCGGGAACCATCGTGAAACGCGCTTCTTTGCACAATGCTGACCAAATCGAAAAGTTAGATATTCGCATTGGCGACACCGTTTTTGTGGAAAAAGGAGGGGAGATTATCCCGAAAATAATTGCGGTTAATTTTAGCAAAAGACTAGACAATTCCGAACCTACAAAATACATTACGTACTGCCCAGAATGCCAAACGGAATTAATTAGAAGCGAAGGCGAAGCCAATCATTATTGCCCCAATTTTTATGGCTGTCCACCACAAATTATTGGCAGAATTCAACATTTTATATCCCGAAAAGCCATGGACATTGAAGGGCTTGGTGGAGAAACGGTGGCTTTATTATTCCATAATGAATTGGTTCATAATTATGCGGATTTATATGAGTTGACCGTGGAGCAAATTCTGCCATTGGAAAGAATGGCCCAGAAATCGGCAGAAAACTTGGTACGAGGGGTCGAGATTTCAAAAAAAGTTCCTTTTGAACGGGTTTTATATGCTCTTGGAATTCGGTTTGTGGGAGAAACAGTAGCCAAAAAGTTGGCTCAACATTATAAAAATATTGACGCATTGAGTCAGGCCAGTTTAATGGATTTGGTTTTGGTGGACGAGATTGGGGAACGTATTGCGCAAAGCGTGGTTGATTTCTTCGAAAATAAAGAAAACGGAATTATCATTGACCGATTAAAAAGGTATAGAGTTCAATTTGAAACTATCGAAATTATAAATCCGAATGCCACAGACAAACTCGCCGGCAAAACTTTCGTTGTTTCCGGTGTTTTTGAAGAATTCTCGAGAGACGACTTAAAAAAAGCTATTGAAGACAACGGAGGGAAAGTGGGAAGTTCTATTTCAACCAAAACAGATTATGTGGTTGCAGGAGCAAATATGGGACCTGCCAAATTAGAGAAAGCGGTTAAGTTGAATATCCCGATAATTTCGGAAAATGATTTCATGAAAATGATGAATGAAAACCAATAAAAAAAACAGTAGTAAACTGTTGCTTACTACTGTTTAAAAATTGTAATTTTATTTTTTATTAATCCTGTATCGTTTTTTCAGGACTAGAATTTATCTAATAATCAATAAATGATACCATCAAAAATAATAGCAAATGGAATAATAAGAGCTACTCTGACAATTATTGCTATGGCGCTACTTGTATTCTTTATTTACCAAATTCAAATAGTCATCGTTTATTTAATCGTTTCTTTAATACTGATGCTAATAGCAGATCCTGTAGTTGAATTTTTAAAAAGACGATTTAGATTTTCAAACATTTTGGCTGTCACAAGCACTATGATAGTTATTATTTTGATTCTTATTGGGTTTATGATGCTATTTATTCCTCTTGTGATTTCTCAAGGTAAAAATTTATCTTTGCTGAATACCCATGAAATTGAAACAAACCTCATTCAATTGGCTAATAAAATCTATATTTTTTTAGAAAGTCATAATATTAATTCTAAAAATTTAATTCGAGAAACAAATCTTGCTTCCAAATTTAATTTTAAATTTATTCCCGCATTTTTAAATTCAATTATTGGAACGATAGGCAGTTTTGGAATGGGATTAGCTTCCGTTTTATTTATTACTTTCTTCTTTTTGAAGGATAAGCTTCTTTTTATAACTGGCATAAAAACAATACTTCCTGTTCAGCATGAAAAAAAAATTATAAATTCCCTTTTTAAAATTAACGAGCTGTTAAGTCGCTATTTCATTGGACTATTGATCCAATTATTCATTGTATTTGTATTGTATCTATCAGTATTACTTATTTTTAGTATAGAAAATGCATTTATAATTGCATTTATTTGCGCTATTTTGAACATTATCCCTTATGTGGGACCACTTATTAGTTCTATATTAGCCGCAATTCTCACCATGATTAATAATTTAGGTGGTGATTTTCAAACTGAAGTAATACCAACGACACTATTTGTATTAGTTGGTTTTTGGATAGTACAATTAATTGACAATAATATTTCACAACCATTCATTTTTTCGAAAAGCGTTAATTCACATCCATTGGAAATCTTTTTGGTTATATTAATCAGCGGTTTTCTCTTTGGCATAATCGGAATGATAATTGCCGTTCCATTTTACACCATTTTGAAGGTAGTAGGCAAAGAATTTTTTCCCGACAATAAAATTATACAAATTGTAACAAAGAATATTTAATGTTGCTGAATTCCTTATTAACTCCCGAAATCCAATGTTTTATCAATGAAAATATTGACAAAAGCATTTCGAAATTAGCACTTGGAAAAAATCCGTTTCCAGAAGTCGAATGGATTTCAATAGTAAACCAAATTGAAGCCAAAACAAAAGCGAAGTACAAAATTCCTAGTTGGTTTTCAAAAAAAAACATCATTTACCCAAGCAAATTATCCATAGAACAAACTTCCTCAGAAAAAACCGCTTCTTATAAAGCTAAGATTGTTTCGGGCGAAAGCCTTATTGATCTCACGGGAGGATTCGGTGTTGACGATTATTATTTTGCAATGAAATTAAAAAGGGTGGCACATTGTGAAATTAATCCTGAACTTTCTCAAATCGTTAGCCATAATTTAGGACAATTAAACATAAAAAATATAGCTTGTTATTCCGGAGATAGCATAACCACTTTGGCTTTATTAGAATCCAAATGGGATTGGATTTATGTTGACCCTTCCAGACGAAATGATACAAAAGGGAAAGTTTTTATGCTTCAAGATTGTTTGCCAAATGTCCCTGAACATCTTGATTTGTTTTTCAGTTATTCAAAATCCATCTTAATAAAAACGGCTCCATTACTTGATATTTCTGCCGGTTTAGCTGAATTGAAAAATGTAAAAACAATTCATATTGTAGCTGTTGAAAATGAAGTGAAGGAATTATTATGGGAATTGCATAAAGAGTATATTGGAAAAGTAAATATAAAAACCATTAATATAGCAAAAGAAACCGAGTTTATTTTCGACTTTATTTTGGATGATTATTATCAAACACCCGTTTATAGTTTGCCCCAAAAGTATTTATACGAGCCCAATAGTGCTATAATGAAATCTGGTGGCTTTGATGAAGTGGGAACTTTTTTCAAACTAAACAAATTGCACAAGCATTCTCATTTATATACTAATTCTACATTAATTACTTTCCCCGGAAGAGTGTTTAAAATTGAAACCAAAATTCCATATCAAAAAATTGAAATGAAAAAATTTCTTGAAGGGAAAAAAGCCAATATTACCACCCGAAATTTTCCTGATACAGTTGATATCATTCGAAAAAAATGGAAAATTAAAGAAGGCGGAAATCAATATTGTTTTTTTACAACTGACGAAAATGATATGAAAATAGTTTTAATTTGCACGAAAATATAATAAAAATGAAACTAGCTATTTTACTCTCTTTATTTTTTATAAGCAATACTGTATTTGCCCAAATACCTTGTGTATACAGCACCAATGTGAGCGATTCCATTGGAACCTATAAAACAACCAAAGATTACATGATTTATGAAAAAAATTTCGCTGGAAATTTTAAGTATATCTTCTTTACATTGGCATCAACGAATGGAACACCAACTTTAAATATTAATTTTATTCAAAAAAGTAAAGATTTTTTGAAAGCAAATTGTTTCGATAAAAATTCGAAACTATTTTTACAATTAAATAATGGAAAAATCATTACTTTAATTCATTTAGACCAAGAAAGTTGTGGCACCCTTATTCGAGACGATAAAGGCTTTGATAATAGAATTCTAACAGGTACTTTTATGTTTCTAAAAGGCTCTATGGAGGAATTAAAAAGCTCGCCAGTAAATATGATGCGAATAAAATATTGGACCGATATGGAAGATTATGTTCTCAAAAAAGAATTTCAATCAGAATTAAACAATCAGGTTTATGAGCCCGAAACCTACTTCATGAATAATTTACATTGTGTAGAATAATAGTTTTAGTTTACGCATTAAATCATAAAATCAATATAGCTATTTTTTAATTACTTTTAAGAGACCTTTATTATTGTTTGCTTTTACTTCTACATAGTAAACGCCTGATGGTAAAAAATTAATATTTAGACTTGTTTGTAAAGCGTTTGGAAACACTTTAAATACCGATTTTCCTATTGTATTGTATAGTTGTAAACTAGTAATTCTTTCCGTATAAATAATAGTAAAATAATCAGCGATAGGATTTGGATAAAATTGTAACCCCTTAAAATTAAAATCTGTAATCCCAAGATTAACAGAAGTCTTGACCGCTAAAGGATAAGTACTTGAACATCCATCAATAGTCTGCATGGCATAATAAGTATTTCCCATAACAAGAATTGTACTTAACTCTAATGGAGTTGTATTTGCCAGTGCATTTTCAATGGATGTATACCAGCTTATGTTACTTCCAATAGCTACTAAGTCTGAGATAGTTTTTGGAACATCGATATTAAAACCTTGATTTACATCTCCAATAGGAGCGGGTGTAGTGTTAGTGTTTACCGTAATAGTCATCGTAGTGGTATTGACACAAACTCCATTTGGTACAAACGTGTACAAAGTTGTCGCCGTATTATTTGCTTCTGGTGACCAAGTCCCTCTTACTCCATTAATAGAAATAGTCGGTAAGGGTGACATTGGCGAGCCATTACAAATGGGAGAAATTGGATTAAAAACTGGCACAACATTTACTCCAATTTGAACAATAGTGCTGTACACTAAATCACAAACTCCACTAGATAAAACTGCTCTATAATAAGTGGTAGTTGTCAATGCTGAAGCAGTATATGTAGAAGAAGTAGCTGAAGAAATATTGGAATAGATTCCTGTTAGAGATGTTGCTTTTTGCCATTTAATTTCACCCACAGAATTATTCAGTGTCAATACTGTTGAGTTGGAAGTTTTACAAACATTAACATCCCCACCTGTTATATATCCCGCAACTGGTTTTGGATTCACTAGGACTTGAACCGCTGCACTATATGCAGGTGAACATACGCCACTTTCATTCATTACTCTAAACCAATTCGTTTGAGTTAAATCAATTGCTGAATAAGTAAGTCCATTTTCTTCATACATATCTATAAAATTTTCTTGATTAGAAGTTGTTGAATATTGCCATTGTATTGTTCCTACTGAGTCCGACCCATATGTAAGGGTTTTACTCCCACCAGAACAAATTGTAGATGCACTTGAAATTAATTTTGAAACAGGGGCTGTATCGACAGTTAATAAAGTTTCATTAGACGTAAAATTATCTAATATTCCATAGTTTGCAACCACTCTAAATAAAGTTCCTGTAACTGGCAAAGTTGCAGATCTTTTTATTTCTAAAATAGCTGTATTATAGTTAAAAAAAACACTCCCTGCATTTAAGTTTGTAATTTCTGTCCATTCTCCATTAGGAGTTTTATACAACCATTTATAGCTCGCATTGGTATTAGGATAAGTAACAGCTATGTTGGCTATAGAACCAGGAATATTACAAATCGATGTGTTTTCAATTGTAGGGTAGTTTGAACTATCCCCTTCGTTATAAGTTAAATTTTTTATTGGAAAATTACGGAAACTAATTAGTTCTATGTCGGAAGAATTTGTAATTGTAAATCCAATATTTGAATTATAACCTACAAATGAAATGTTTCCAATCGGACCAGGATCTCCAGAAAGAGTAAATATAATTTTATTTCCTAATATTGAGACTCCAGTTATTGTTACGCCTTGAGCATTTGTGAGTTCAAAATCTTGCCTAAGACGAGTAAGTATAGTGGTTTGTTCATTAGAAGAAAATTTAAGTTCAATAGCGTCAGTCTCTATAACTAAATTGTTCGACGCCGTAAACTCTACACTTTTAATCATAGGCGCGTTGATTTCTTCATTGAATGATTTACCATAAATATCATGCAGCACTAGTTTATATATTCTGGTAGCGAAAGACTCATATCCTTTTGAAAAAGAAAAATGACAATTATCACCGGAAAGTAAAAGAGATGTTGTGGGCATAACATCTATTTCATCGTTTTCTAAAGCTAGTTGTCTTTGAGCTTCTTTAACTCTCATTTTTCCTTCAGCAGTAGTAGCACATTGGCAATCTTTGGTTTGAAATATATAAAACTTTTCTATGTTTGGATAATCAATTAACCAAGAGTTTTCTAATGACTTAAAATAATTTTTGTAATTTATTATTGAAGTAGTGCTAACTTGTGCTTCTTTCTCACCTTGAGACCATAAAACCGCTCTTACACTATTTTTGAGTCCCGTTTTATTTAATCTATAATACAATCTTCCATAATTTGAATCTTGAGAAGTTTTATAATCTTGTGGTGCTTTAAAAAAAGATATAGCTTTGCCACCATTAGCACCATTAAAAATAGCTATTGGAATTTTTAAATTATCAACAAGTAATCGTGCAAGTTTTAATCCCCATTGACCAGTATTACCATTAGAAGTAGTATTAACATCTCCGTTAGCCAAATACCAAGCATCATTTGCTAAAAGAGCTATTGGATCTAAAGTTCCATTGGCATAAACTCTAATAAAATCACTTTTATTACTATTAGCGCTCCCTGTTCTATTAGAAGCTACAGCATTGGATTGCCCTTGTATAATATAAGCATCCCCGGCAACAACATTAGATATTGTTTTATTTAGTTCAAAAATAGCTCCTGAAGACTTATATCCGAATATTTTAAAGGAATAATTGGCTAATTCAGCCTGAATTGAAACATTGAATTCAAATGGAGCTTTCGAATCAATATATATTAATTCGTTATCGACCGAATTTAATAATACCTCATTTCTGTACATCTCTACTCTTATAGAGTCATAACCGCTTGACTGATCTACATTCCCTTCAATTTTTACATTTCCTAAATTAGTAACTTTATCTCTAGCAACTAATTGTAAATCTATAGGCACTGCAGTATAATTTATTTGACCTATAGCAAGAAGGCTTATGTGACTAAATAGTATTATTAATGCGTATTTCATTTAAAAATTCATCTTCTTTTTTTAGAAGTATTCCATAATTTAAAGCAAATATAGAAGATTAGATATTATTTTTTAAGCACTTTAACATTTCTTTCTTGTTGCCCTTGCTTAATTAAAACCGTAAAAAAACCAGGTGGATAAGTAGTTCCTATTCGCATGGAATTAATTTCGGAAGATTTGATTTGATGGTTTTCAATTAGTCTTCCTAACATATCATAAATTTTTAATTCTATTGGATCAAGACTTAGTGAAGTTAGATTTAAATTAAACTCCGTTTCGAATGGATTTGGAAAAGTTGTAACTTTAAATTCTGAATCTACTTTAATAAAGACTGGTTCAGTGGCTACTTTAGAACACACTCCACTAGACACAAGCGCTCTAAAATAAGTATTATCTGTTAAATCTTTTGCTAAATAAGTTGAGGAAATTGACGAAGTAATGTCGGTATAAGTATCTGTCAAAGAGGCCGCTTTTTGCCATTGTATAGTTCCCTTGTAACCATTTAAAGTCAACTCGGTGGCGTTTGAACTTTTTGAGACAATATTATTTCCGCCTTCTATAATTCCTGAAACCGCGGGACTGTTTATAAGCACTTGCACCGCAGTGCTATAAACTGAACTGCATGTTCCATTGGTATTCTTTACTCTAAACCAAGTGGTTTCCTGTAAATCTGATGCTAAATAAACCAATTCCGTTTCACCATTAATATCATCAAAACCTGTAGAGCTTGAGGTGGTTGAATATTGCCACTGAATATCCCCTAATGAATCTTTCCCATAAATAAGCACTTTACTACCCCCCATACAGGCGGGTGAAGCACCTGTTATTGTTTTAGAAACTGGCAATGGATCAACAGTAATCAAAACCGGATCGGTGGTTTCTGATGCACAAACTCCGCTAGATACTAGAGCTCTTAAATAAGTGTTGGCTGTTAATGCGGCTGCTAAATAAGTTGCCGAGGTTGCAAAATCGATTGTTGAAAATTTACCTGGAGCCCCCCCTAAATCTGGTGCTTTTTGCCATTGAATGGATCCCTCATAATTGTACAAAGTCAATGTTGTAGCGTTTTGTGTTTTACATACATTTATATCTCCACCATCTATATTCCCGGCAACAGCCAATGGATTAACGACAACCTCAACTGCAGGGCTATAAACCGAACCACATTCCCCACTTGAATTCATCACCCTGAACCAAGTCGTTTCTTGCAAATCACTTGCCGTATAAATTCGCTCCGTTTCACCGTCGATATCATAAAAATTTTCAGAATTAGATGTGGTTGAATACTGCCATAGAATTTCTCCTACCGACCCTGTCCCATAAGCAAGCGTTTTGCTTTCGCCAATGCATATTGTTGATGCGCCAGTTACTAATTTTGAAACTGGTTTTGGGTCAACGAGGATTGCAACAGGATCTGTGGTTTCTGATACACATACTCCGCTAGACAAAACGGCTCTAAAATAAGTAGTAGCTGTTAGTATGCTGGCCGTATACTTGTCCATATTGGCGAATAAGATATTTGAAAATTCGCCTGGTGACCCTGGTGCTCCAAATGCATCTAAAGCTTTTTGCCATTGGATAGTTCCCTCATAATTATACAACGTCAATTCTGTAGAGTTTAATGTATTACAAACATTAATGTCTCCACCATCTATATTCCCCGCAACCACCAATGGATTAACAACCACCTGAACTGCAGGGCTATAAATCGAACCGCATTCCCCACTGGAATTCATCACCCTGAACCAAGTCGTTTCTTGCAAATCAGTAGCAATATAAGTTCGTACCGTTACACCGTCAATATCATAAAAATCTTCTGGATTAGAGGTGGAAGAAGACTGCCATTGAATAGTTCCCACCGAACCTGTTCCATAAATTAATGTTTTGCTCCCTCCTGCACAGACTGCAGAAGCTCCTGATATTGTTTTAGAAGTTGGTTCGGGGTCAACAATTAATGTAGCCTCATTTGAAGTATTGGATCCATTATTTACTATTACCCTATATAATGTACCCGTAACTGGTGAAGTTAATGATTTCGTAATATTTAAAGTAGAGGAAGTGTAACCGGAGTATACAGCCCCTGAATTTAAAGCAGTGATTGTTGTCCATAATCCAGAAATTTTCACCTGCCACTCATAAGTTGATGGGTCAGGATAATCGACAGTGAAACTTGCCGAAGATCCTATTGTGGCGCAAATAGATGTGTCTTGTATGATTTGAGAAAATCCCTCAAAGGAACAAAATATAAAAAAAATACTTAAAAAAAATTTGGTTACTTTCATATAGGGTTAACTTAAAATTGACTTTTGACATTCATTACTATTTAGCTAAATACAACTTCAATCCATTACTATTTAATAAACTTAATATATATTAAAAGTGAGTTTGCAGAAAGTAAAGAGTTAAAATATCTATTTTTTAATACATCTAACAGAGAAACCATAATTTTTATCGTCATAGCTCCTGCAAGCAATACCGGAATTATAATTCAAACTACGATTCCATGCCATTGCCACATCAATATTACTAGTGGAACTCCACCAATAGCCATAATCTCCAATAAAATAAAACCCCCCTTTGCTAATGAAGAATCCTCCTGGAAGACCTGTGAAACCATTACTGTTAGTCGCATCTTTGTTTGGGCTTGACCAATTTGCAGTACCAATTTCTTTCATTTTTCCTCCTGCTTCAGATCCTATAAAAGTGGTTAAAGTAGTCCATTGTTCATCAGTAGGAATTTGATATCCTGCGGGAGCTAGACCCTTTTTATTATTCACCGCATACCAGTTATACAACTTGCCGTAAATCTCCGCATTTGCTTGGTCATTACCATAATAACACCAGGCACCAGTGGTTAGCTTTGCCCATTCAACAGGGTCGGAAACTTCAGGAATTGAGGTTCCGTCTTGGTATTTGGAAACATTAAGATTGGATTTCATCCAAGTTTGATTTCCAATAACTACAACATTATAAACATTTCCATCTATATCAGTAATGTTAGAAGGAGGGGTCTCAGGAGAGTCTTCGCCTTTTGAACACCCAGCCAATAAAACTATTATCATTACCAAAATTACATTTTTCATAATTATAATTAATATTTTTTTCAAATATAAGAATATAAATTAAATGATTTACAAAACGATTTCAATTGAGTGCCAGAAAAAGTGACAGCTATTGTAGTTCTTTTTTACTTGGATTTAAATCTATTAGGTCCTAAATAAATCGAATTATCATTGAAATATTGAAGCGATCTTATATTTATGGAGCATTTTTTAAAGAGTTTTCAAGAATTACACAAAAGTTTTTTAAAGGATTCTACTGCATTTTGGTTTTTTTTGGTAAGACTTTTTCGATATACTTTTAATTTTTGCCAAAATGCCTTTTAAAATACTTATTTACAGTATGATAATTAATGCCTTTGTAATGTAATTCCTTACAATCCAAATAATTAAATCTAGATAAGATGTGAAAACACCTTTTGGTGTATCGCTATCTCAGGACGGGACAGATAAAGATAAAAAAAACTCGCTAGGATGTAGCGAGTTTTATTTTCTGAAAAAATGTTAAAATTATATTCCAAATGCAGCTCTCGCTCCACCAGAAACAAATAAGGCAGACATTCTTGTTTTTTGACCTAAAGTAAACATATACATGCCTCTATCGTCAGTATAATCCATATAGTTCATGGTCATTTCTACAGGAGTTCCAGGACAAGTGCTTAAATGTGGATAAATTGGAACACCATAATTAGCTGTATTGTGAGTAGGAGTATCCGAAACTGAATCACTTCCACAAGTGGCATCTCCCCAAATGTGGCGAAGATTCATCCAGTGACCCACTTCGTGAGTAGCAGTTCTTCCTAAATTGTATGGATAAGCCCCGGCTGAATTTGATGTTACACCAACATATTTAGAATCACAAACAACTCCGTCAGTTGCAGCTGAACCCCCAGGGAATTGAGCGTAACCTAATATTCCACCACCTATGGTACAAACCCAAAAATTAAGATTTGTAGATGGTGATGTAGGGTTTATTCCTCCTAATGATGTGGTTTTAACTGCACTTGTGGTTCCCCACGATCTTTTTTTAGTTTCTTTTCTATTAATCGTAACCAACTCAAAAGTGATGTCAACATTTGCAGCTACACCGGTAAACAAAGAAGGAATACTATTGTAATCCGGATTTGTAGCAGTAAAATCTTTGTTCAACACATCAATTTGAGATTGTATTTGAGCAGCCGATATATTTTCGGAGGCGGTTCTATACAATACATTTACAACAACCGGGATTACAATTTTACCGTTTACCAATCTAAAATTAGACTTAGCTATTGTGCTTTGTGTAAAAGCTTCGATTTTATTCATTCGTATAGCTAATGTTGGATCGGCTATCATTTGTGCTTCAAGGACTTCTTGAGAGGCGCAACCACGACGGGAGATAGTGTTTGTTGTAGTTAGAGCTGAATCTGTTGAATCATTTTGACAAGAAAGAATCGTTAGCAGAACCGCTGCTGATAAAAGTATTTTTTTCATAATAGAAGATGTTAATTGATAATTTGAACAATTTTATAACAAAAAAGAATAAAATCAAATTTTTTAGATGGAAAATCGATTAACTGTACTTAAGTTCGATTAAAAACGACCTAATGAATAGGTTGTCTATAGTTATTCATAAAAAAATATGATATGATATCAATTACATAATTAATTGTTGAAAATGTAATTTAAAATATTAGCACCCATTTTTAAAGCTTTTTCCCGAACCTCAATCGGGTCGTTGTGTACTTCTTTTTCTTCCCAACCATCACCCAAATCGCATTCATAAGTATAAAGTAATACCAATCTATTTTTAATAAAAATCCCAAAGGCTTGTGGGCGTTTTCCGTCATGCTCGTGAATTTTTGGTAATCCACTTGAAAAAAGATATGGTTTTTGAAAGATTTGATGATTGCCAAGAATTTCGACCAAATCATTATTGGGAAATAGTCGAGTGATTTCTTTCCTAATGTATTGATCCATGCCGTAGTTGTCATCAATATGCAAAAAACCACCTGAGGTTAAATAATTCTTTAAATTACTGACATCGGCATCGCTAAAAACCACATTACCATGCCCTGTCATATGAACAAAAGGATAAGAAAATAAATCTGGACTACTAGGTTCGACGGTTCCGGGTTTGGACTTTATTATGGTATTGATATTTTGATTGCAATATTTTATCAAATTAGGCAAGGAAGTCGGATTAGCATACCAATCGCCACCGCCACTGTATTTTAACAATGCGATTTCCTGGGAAAAAGTTGTAACCGATACCATAATAAAAAACAAATATATTTTTTTCATAATGTTACTATTGAAAATTATTCTTCTTCATTCACAAAAACAACACTATGACACGCAACAATTGCTGCCGTCTCTGTACGCAGTCTAGTGTTTCCTATAGATACGGGGATGAAATTGTTTTCAATCGCTAAAGCAATTTCTTTTTCCGAAAAATCCCCTTCAGGCCCAATGAGTAAAGTCACGTTTGTATTTGGTTTCAAAACCGATTTCAATGACTTTTTATGGGTTTCCTCACAGTGTGCAATCAATTGTAAGCCTTCCTTTTTGTGTTTGACAAACTCTTTGAAAGTTATGGATTTATTTAATTTTGGAAGATTTAAAACATTGGATTGCTTCATGGCAGTCAATAGAATTTTTTCAAATCGTTCTGCATTTACTACTTTGCGTTCGGAGCGGTCACAAATAATGGGTGTGATTTCGTGAATGCCAATTTCGGTGGCTTTTTCTAAAAACCATTCAAAACGGTCATTCATTTTTGTAGGCGCTACCGCTAAATGCAACTGAAATTTTGGAGATGCTTCTTTTTCGAAAGAAATAATTTGAACGGTACATTTATTGTCAGATGCTAAAGTAATTTCAGTTTTAAATAAAAAACCTAAACCATTGGTTACATATAATATATCGGTGTCTTTCTTTCGTAACACTTTAACAATATGTTTACTTTCTTCTTTGTCAAAAGAAAAGCTTTCGGAAGTTTCATTTATGTTTGGATTATAAAATAATTGCATAGTTTAGAATTGAATTCGGGCTTTTGAAACGACTGCGGAAGTTTCGAAATTTTGGGATAAATACTTTTGATAACCTACAATTCCAATCATGGCAGCATTATCGGTGGTGTATTCAAATTTTGGAATATAAGTCTTCCATCCGTATTTTTTTTCGGCTGCTCTCAAAGTGTTACGAATTCCGGAATTGGCCGAAACGCCTCCGCCAATGGCGATTTGTTTGATTCCAGTTTCTTTTACCGCTAATTTCAATTTATCCATCAAAATTTCGATAATGGTATGTTGAATGGAAGCGCAAATATCGTTTAGGTTTTCTTCAACAAAATTTGGATTTTCCAATTTTTTGTTTTGAATAAAATACAAAATAGCTGTTTTTAAACCAGAAAAGCTAAAATCTAATCCGGGTACTTTTGGTTTAGTAAATGTAAATGCTTTTGGATTTCCCAGTTGAGCATATTTATCAACCAATGGGCCCCCAGGATAGGGAAGGCCTAATATTTTTGCGCTTTTGTCGAAAGCTTCCCCCACAGCATCATCAGTCGTTTCCCCAATGATTTCCATGTCAAAAAATCCATTCACTTTTACAATTTGTGTATGTCCTCCAGAAATTGTTAAGGCAAGAAATGGAAATATTGGTTTTTCAAATCCTTCCTCTTCTATAAAATGAGCCAAAATATGAGCTTGCATGTGGTTTACTGCAATCAACGGTATTTGTAACGCCAAGGACAAAGATTTGGCAAATGAACTCCCTACCAACAGCGAACCCATAAGACCTGGACCTTGGGTAAAAGCAATTGCAGATAACTGTTCTTTTCCTATATTTGCCTTGCCTAGCGCAGCGTCAATAACGGGAACTATATTTTGCTGATGGGCTCGAGAGGCAAGTTCAGGAACTACGCCACCATATAATTTGTGAATCAACTGATTAGCCACAACATTTGATAAGACTTTGTCGTTATGTAAAACCGCAGCGGCAGTATCATCGCAAGAACTTTCGATGGCAAGGATAAAAACCTCAGAATTTTGCATAAAAAGGCGTGAATTTTGAATTATATTTGACGAACGGTTTAGTGAATTTTCGGCGAAGCCAAAATTAAAGAATTTTTATGGAATGCAGTGCCGTTTCTCCATCCAAAATATAATTTTAAAAAAATAAATTCAACAGGTATCAAAAAAGTTAAAAAAATAGTACTTCGTTCTCTACTTGGACTAATCCTACTTTTGCTGGTACTTGGAATAGCACTTTCTTTACCTTTTACACAAACAAAAATCGCCAAATATTTTGTTCAAAGAATCAATAAAGACTATGGGATTCACATTGCGATTGATGAAGTTGCGGTGTCTGTTTTTGGAGGTGTAAAGCTCAAAAAGATATTGATTTTAGACCATCATAACGATACTTTGATTTACACCAATAGAATTAAAACGAATGTATTGGATGGAAAAAAACTTTTAGATGGTGATTTGATTATTGGAAACATTGGGTTGGACGGTTTGGTTTTTAATTTGAAAACCTACAAGAAAGAAAAAATCAACAATCTTGATAAATTTATTGATGCTTTTGGTACCGGAAAGCCACCATCCGAAAAACATTTTTTGATGACGGCCCAAAAAGCAGTAATTTCGAATGGTCATTTTATTTTGACGGATGAAAACCGAATAATCCCCAAGGATGTTGATTTTACTAAACTTAATACCTCTATAAGTGATTTTAAAATTTACGGACCTAATGTTAATACAATGATTAACAAAATGTCTTTCTTGGATCACCGTGGGGTATTTGTCAAAAATTTAAGTTCCAAATTCAGTTATACCAAAAAGAAGATCCGACTGGAAAACCTTGATTTATTGACTAATGAGTCAACACTGAAAGCACAAGTTGTGTTGCGTTATAAAATTGAGGATTTCAAAAACTTCAACGACAAAGTACAATTTGATGTAAAACTGCAAGCGTCATCAATAGGCTCTAATGACATTCGTTGTTTTTATAAAGAATTGGGTAGAAATCAAATTTTTTACACCAAAGCTCATATTAAAGGGACTTTGAACGACTTGTCTTTAAAAAACTTAAAATTAATTGGCTCAAAAAATACCCTAATAAACGGGGATATAAATTTCAGAAATCTTTTCGGTAAAAAAAGCCAAAGATTTTACATGAACGGAAAATTTGAAAAGTTTTCTTCGAGTTACAATGACTTGGTTATTTTACTTCCTAATGTTTTGGGCAAAAAGTTACCAATTAATTTAAAAAAATTAGGTTTTTTTGTTCTTGAAGGAAATTCCCAGATTACCGCATCTTCAATTGATGCCAATTTTATTTTGGCAACCAATTTAGGATTAGTGAAATCAAATTTCAAGATGAAAGGGATTGATTATATTGACAAGGCTTCATATATGGGGAATGTAGTTTTAGATGATTTTGATATGGGAACATTCTTGGACAGAAAGGATGTCGGAAAAATGACCTTAAATATTGATATTGATGGTCAGGGCTTTTCGAAAAAATATTTAGATACATCAATAAAAGGAGATATCATACAAGTTTATTATAATAACTACAATTATAATAATATAGTTGTGAACGGTAATTTTAAGATGCCAATTTATAAGGGACAAGTTTCAATTAATGACCCAAATTTGAGTGTGAATTTTGAAGGTTTGGTTGATTTGAGCGAAAAAGACAGCAAGTACGATTTTCATATCAATGTCGCAAATGCCGACATGCACAGATTGAAATTTATAAAGGATTCTATTTCAGTTTTTAGGGGGGATATTGCGGTTAAAGCCTCTGGGAACTCTATAGAAAATTTGACTGGAAGTGTATTTGTCAACAAAACGGTTTATCAGAATACACAAGGGACTTACGTTTTTGATGACTTCACAGTAGATTCTAGTTTTGATGCCGATCGAGTGCGAACAATTACGGTAAATTCTCCTGATATTGTTTACGGTGAAATAGTTGGAAAATATGAATTTAGCCAACTAAAAAATTTAGTATCTAATTCGTTAGGAAGTTTGTATACGAATTATAAGCCCACGAAGGTAAGTAAAGGACAATTTCTGAAATTTGATTTCACGATTTACAATAAAATAATAGAAATATTTTATCCAGAAATCAATATTGGTTCCAATACGATTGTCAAAGGAAACATCAATTCGGATAATCAAGAATTCAAACTCAATTTTAATTCTCCTCAAATTACCGCTTCTAAAAATACTTTTGATAATATCAGATTTAAAATTGACAATAAAAATCCACTCTATAATGCCTACATTGAGTTAGACAGCATAAAAACTAAGTATTATAAAATTCGTGATTTTAGTTTAATTAACGTAACCATGAAAGATACTTTGTTTTTTCGTTCCGAGTTTAAGGGCGGTTCAAAAGGGGAAGATTACTTTAATTTAAACTTGTATCATACCATAAACAAGGATGATAATAATGTGGTGGGAATTAGCAAATCCGAAATCAAAATTAAAGATTATTTGTGGTTTTTGAACGAAAAAGAAACACCTAACAACCAGGTTGTTTTTGATAAGGCTTTAAAAAATTTCAATTTCGATACCATAATATTATCTCATGAAAATCAAGAGATTTCCTTTATGGGAAACCTAAAAGATAACACTAATAAGGATTTGAAATTAAGTTTTAAAGATGTTGACTTAAATCAAATTACTCCAACAAACCCTAAATTTGTTTTTAATGGAAATATAAATGGGGCGGTTACTTTTAAACAGGATAATGCGGTTTTTCAGCCCGCTTCTTCAATAAAAATTGACCATCTAAATATTAATAAAACAGATTTAGGTGTTTTGAAATTTGATATTCATGGAGATGAAAGCCTTAAGAATTTTACTGTAAATTCCAATCTAGAAAATGAAAATCTGGAGTCTTTAGATTTAAATGGTGGTTTCGAAATTGTTAATAAAGAATCTATTTTGGATCTAAATTTAAAATTCAATAAATTTAATTTGTCAGTTTTAAACTCCCTCGGTGGAGATGTATTGTCAAATATAAGAGGCTTTGCTTCTGGAAACTCTAGTATAAAAGGCAATCTTAAAAAACCAAATATGAACGGACGACTTTATGTCGATAATGCAGGATTAACCATTCCATATTTGAATGTTGATTATGGGTTAAGTGATAAAACTATTGTCGATTTGACTAGCGAAAAGTTTATTTTCAGAAAGAATACTATTACAGATTCTAAATTTGACACCAAAGGAATTTTAAACGGAAGTATTCAGCACAATAATTTTTCGGATTGGAGATTAGATTTAGATATTAATTCAAAAAGATTAATGGTACTTAATACAGTTGACCATGAAGGGGCGGCTTATTATGGAAAGGCATTTATAAATGGTAACGCAACTATTAAAGGCCCAACAAATGGATTGTTCATTAAAGTTGATGCAATATCAGAAAAAGGGTCTGCGTTAAAAATCCCTATTAACGATGCCGAAAATTTAGGTGAAAACAGTTTTATTCATTTTTTAACTTCTAAAGAAAAATATAATATTAAACAAGGAATTGCTGAAAATACGATAAATTATAAGGGACTTGAACTGGAATTTGATCTAGATATAACCCCTAATGCAGAAGTTGAAGTAATTTTAGATCGGATTTCTGGACATGGAATGAAAGGAAAAGGCAATGGAACATTGTTATTTAAGATTAACACCTTAGGGAAATTTAATATGTGGGGCGATTTTCAAGCTTATGAAGGAACTTATAATTTTAAATATGGTGGAATTATCGACAGAAAATTTGATGTAAAAAAAGGAGGCTATATTTCTTGGGAAGGTGATCCAATGAAAGCTCGTTTGAATTTGGAGGCAGTATACAAAACCAGCGCAAATCCTGCTGTATTACTCGAGAATTCCTCGTTTAACAAGAAGGTTCCTGTTGAAGTAATCATTGGTGTAAGAGGTGATTTAGCGAGTCCAGAGCCAGATTTTAATTTCGAATTTCCCAATGTTAGCAATGTGTTAAAATCAGAGATTCAGTATAAGTTAAACGATAAGGATGTAAGACAAACACAAGCCCTATATTTACTGTCATCTGGTGGCTTTTTGAGTTCGGAAGGAGTTAGCCAATCTGATTTTTCAAGAAGTATTTTCGAAACAGCAACAGGCTTATTAGGTGGGATTATTAAAACTAACAACGATAAATTCAATGTTGATTTCAATGTTATTTCTGCAGATAAAAGAATTGGAAATGAGTCTGATGGTAGATTTGTGGCCACCATTTCTTCAAAAATAAATGAAAGAGTCACATTTAATGGTAAAGTAGGTGTTCCTTTTGGTGGAATAAGTGAAACTGCAATAATAGGAGATATTGAAATTCAATATAGGGTGAATGAAGATGGTACGCTAAACTTACGTATGTTTAATAGAGAAAATGACATCAATTATATTGGTCAGGGAATTGGTTACACACAAGGATTAGGTGTTTCCTACGAAGTAGATTTTGACACTTTTAAAGACTTAGTAAACAAAATATTTAAAAATCAAAAATTAGAAAGACTTAAAAAGTCAAACTCAACAAATGAAGATTCAAATTTATCAGCCGATGACTTTGCTATTTCTAAATCAAAAAAGCCGACTACTTCAAAACAAACATTGAATACAGACGGCACTTTGCCTGAAGAAGATTAAAATAGGCTTTGAATTATAAAAACAAGGTATTTATAAATTGGGAAAGTGTTCTACTTATATTGTAATTTCTAGATGTTACTCAAATTAGCAGAATTTTTATGGCGATAGATTGCTAACTTATTAACTAAAACGTTTGAATTTAATGTTCTTTGACAATTTATTATAAACGTCGCTTTCAAATTGTTGAATGTTTATTAATTTTACACTTTAATACTAAAATAATGCCAAAAACAATAAAAAGGGTTGGTGTACTAACCTCAGGAGGCGATTCACCTGGTATGAATGCAGCCATTAGATCAGTAGTTCGAACTTGTGCTTATCATAATATTCAATGCGTTGGGATTTATAGAGGTTATCAAGGAATGATTGAGGGTGATTTCAAAGAAATGGGCCCAAGAAGTGTTCACAATACGGTTAATAAAGGAGGAACAATACTTAAATCAGCTCGGTCCAAAGAATTTATGACTGCCGAAGGTCGTAAAAAAGCGCATGAGAAACTTCTTAAAGCTGAAATAGACGCATTTGTTGTTATTGGCGGGGATGGAAGTTTTACAGGAGCGGAAATCTTCAATAGGGAATTTAAATTTCCTGTAATGGGAATACCTGGAACAATAGATAATGATATTTTTGGAACAAGCCATACTTTGGGATACGATACAGCTTTAAATACAGTTGTAGAATGTATAGATAAAATTCGAGATACAGCAAGTTCTCACAACCGACTATTTTTTGTAGAAGTTATGGGGCGTGATGCGGGTCATATTGCATTAAATGCTGGAATCGGCGCTGGAGCAGAGGAAATTCTAATACCGGAAGAAGATTTAGGTTTAGAAAGATTATTGGAATCACTTAAAAAAAGTAAGGCAGCTGGAAAATCATCTAGTATCGTGGTAATTGCTGAAGGGGATAAAATTGGTAAAAATGTTTTCGAATTAAAAGATTACGTTGAAGCCAATTTGCCGGAATATGAAGTTCGTGTTTCTGTATTGGGTCACATGCAACGTGGGGGATCGCCATCATGTTTTGACAGAGTTTTAGCCAGTAGATTAGGCGTTAAAGCGGTCGAATCTTTATTGGAAGGAAAATCAAATTACATGGTTGGAATCTTGAATAATAAAGTTGAACTCACCCCATTGCTTAAAGCAATAAAAGGGCACACAGAAATAGACAGAGAATTGTTACGAGTTTCAGAAATAATGTCAATATAAAAATAATAAGGTACAAGAAAAAACCTTAATCCTCGAACTAAATTAATAAACGATTAAATAAAAAAAGAATGTCAAAAGTAAAATTAGGAATAAACGGTTTTGGAAGAATTGGAAGAATTGTTTTTAGAGAATCTTATAACAGAGATAATGTAGAAGTTGTGGCAATCAACGATTTGTTGGATGTTGATCACTTGGCTTATTTGTTAAAATACGATTCTGTACACGGTCGTTTTAATGGAACTGTTGAAGTAAAAGAAGGAAAACTTTATGTAAACGGTAAAAATATTAGAATTACTGCCGAAAGAGAACCTGTAAATTTAAAATGGGATGAAGTAGGAGTAGACGTGGTTGCTGAATGTACAGGTTTCTTTACAACAAAAGAAACTGCAAGCGCACACATTAAAGGTGGAGCTAAAAAAGTAATTATTTCTGCACCATCTGCTGATGCTCCAATGTTTGTTATGGGAGTAAATCATACAAAAGCTTTAGCAACTGATACTGTAGTTTCAAATGCATCTTGTACTACAAACTGTTTAGCTCCAATTGCTAAAGTTATCAATGATAATTTTGGTATTGTTGAAGCTTTAATGACTACCGTTCATGCTACAACTTCAACTCAAATGACATGTGATGGTCCATCAAGAAAAGATTGGAGAGGTGGTCGTGCTGCATCATGCAACATTATTCCATCATCTACAGGAGCTGCAAAAGCTGTAGGACTTGTAATTCCAGAATTAAATGGAAAATTGACAGGTATGTCTATGCGTGTTCCTACTGTCGATGTATCGGTTGTCGATTTAACAGTAAAAGTGGCTAAGGAAACTTCGTATGCTGAAATTATGGCAGCATTTAAATTAGCTTCTGAAACTACAATGAAAGGTGTTTTAGGATATACTGAAGATTTAGTTGTATCTCAAGATTTTGTTTCTGATTCACGAACGTCAATTGTTGACGCGAATGCAGGAATTGGTTTGAATTCAACTTTCTTTAAAATCATTTCTTGGTACGATAATGAATATGGATATTCAAGTAAATTAATTGACCTTGCTGTTCATATAACAAGTTTAAAATAATTTTAACATATTTATAAAATCCCGTTAGATATGATTTTAACGGGATTTTTTTTACCTAATCAAAAATTCCTTTTTTAATTTTTAATTCCAATAACGATTAAAAATAAAATTTAAAATATACCCTACATTAAACATGAGATTATTAGTTGATAGTGGTTCCACCAAAGCAGATTGGATTGCAATAGACGAGGATGGAAAAGTATTGTTTACTACACAAACATTAGGTTTAAACCCTGAAATACTTGAACCAGAAGATATTATTGAACGCTTAAACGATCGTTTTGATATTTTGCAAAACAAGGAAAAAACCACTCATTTATTCTTTTACGGAGCAGGTTGTGGCACAGACAATATGAAAATTTCGCTTTCTAGAGTTTTTCAGGAATATTTTTCTAATGCAATTATTGTAGTGGAAGAAGATACTTATGCAGCTGTTTATGCTACGACCCCAAAAGGAGAAAAAGCGATTGTTGCGATTTTAGGAACTGGTTCAAATTGCAGTTATTATGATGGTAAGGTATTACATCAAAAAGTACAGTCATTGGGTTACATAATTATGGATGATTGCAGCGGCAATGTCTTTGGAAAACAATTAATCCGAAAATATTACTTTAATAAAATGCCAAAGGAATTAGCTCTACTATTCGAAAAGGAATATGATTTAAATCCTGATTCGATTAAAAATGAATTATATAAAAAAGCGAACCCAAATGCTTATTTGGCCACCTATGCAAAATTTTTAATCCAACACAAAGAAACCGATTTTTGTAAAAAAATTATCTTCAAGGAAATGAAATCTTTTGTAAAAAATTATATCCGACAATACGAAAACTGCCAGGAAGTTCCAATAAATTTTGTTGGTTCCATTGCATTCTATTTGAGGGATGAATTACAGATAACCTTTGATAAATATGGTTTGCAATTAGGAAATGTTTTAAGAAGACCTATTGATGGACTCATTGCTTATCACATAACAAATAAATAATCTTTACCAACCTGACCTAAAAAGTCGGGTTTTTTTATAAATATTTAAGTCGAAAAAAAATGAAATAGCCATTATTGCACATGATGGGAAAAAGGCTGATATGGTTCAGTTTTTGAACTAAAACAAGATCCTTTTACAGCGGGATAAAATAAAACTTATTGCAACTGGAACTACTGGTTCTAAAGCAGAAAACGCAGGGTTTAAAGTGAAGAAAATGCTTTCAGGCCCACAAGGAGGCGATGCACAAATTGCAGGCAGGGTAGCCGAAGGTAAAACAAAGATGGTTTTGTTCTTTAAAGATCCTTTCTCAAGTCACGCGCACGAATCGGATGTGAATATTTTATTAGGTGTTTGGGATATGCATATCGTACCATAAGCCACAAATGAGTCAGCTGCATATTTTTTTTTGAATGCTAGCGCTATAGAATAGCAATCATTGAAATTTCGACATTTACATTTTTTGGCAAACAAGCCACTTGAACCGTTTCACGAGCTGGAGCAGTTTTTTCGTTGAAATAGGATCCATAAACGGAGTTTATACTTCCAAAATCATTCATGTTCATAATAAATATCGTTGTTTTTACAACATTTTCAAATGTCATTCCAGCAGCTTCTAAAACTGCTTTCATATTTTGCATAACCTGTTGCGTTTCTTCCTCAATATTGGCTGTGACCAATTCACCCGTTTTTGGATGTATGGCAATTTGCCCGGAGGTATAAAGTATATTTCCTTTGAGGACAGCTTGATTATAAGGCCCTATTGGTGCTGGAGCATTTTTGGTAAAAATAATTTTTTTCATAAAATAATTTTAAATTTTTATAATTTTTTAGTGTAATTGAATGAAAAATTATCTATTAGAAGTGCTTCGTTTGTCCCATTTTATATCGCTCAATACACCCGATTTTATTCCGATGAAAAAGCTCCAATTGGCATTGGTTCCAAATGGCATCCAGTTGAAATCCATTCTCCAACTCAGTAAATCTCTTTCAAAACGCAGTTGTGTAAAGGTAACCCCTTTCTGTACAAAATCATATCCAGTTGATATCCCCGTCTTCCATTTAGGCGTTAAATCAGCATTGGCAGAAATCATTAGAGAATTTCCAACTATTTGTTTTTCTCTATTGTTATTTCCATAGGTAAGGGAATAGGCAAATGTCATATCCCATGGTAATTTGGAACTAAAAAACTCCGAAATCTTGTCTTCACCTTCCTCTTCACTTTCGTCAAATTGACTTTTTCTACGATCGCTTAAATCCGTATTCGTTCCGAACAAGTCGTCTTCTCGACCACCATTTCTTTTCCCCTGATTGTTTTTGTCTTTGGCATTATCTTCATCCTTTTTACTTGAAAGAGAGTAATTTAAAGTCATATTGGCACTTGTCATTCTAAACAAACTGCCACCATTATCAATATTGAAAACATTAATTCGTTTACCCGAATTATCGATAGCGTAAGGGTCTAAGGTGGTTCCAAAATTCACATTCATTTTGTTGTTGAAAAGCTGTGTTCCCCCACTTACTCTTACTGGCGACCACTTTAGAGAAGCAATTCCGTCAGCATTGATGTCATAACTTGTGGAAAGATTTAAATTGTTAAGAAGCATGATTTTTTTAGCTTCGGTCTTAGTGCTGTCTTTGTCAGTCACTTTTGCTTCAAAAGTGTTGCTTAAATCAAATCCAAGTGTGTTCGAATTACTTTTTCCAGGAGCTCCAAAAATTCCAGTTTCAAAACGAGAATATTCTTTTGTCATAGTACCGCTGGCATCCGAGGCATAAGTGTCGTAATACTTCTCAAAACTTGGCGTATATCCATAGGAAGCCGATGGTCGGATTACATGTCTAATTGATTTAATTTTTTTCTTTTCACCAAAATTAAACGTTCCATAAATGGTCGTTCCTATACTGGAAGAAAAGGAATAGGTTCTGAAAGCATCGAAACCATTTAGGATATTATCGACTACTTTGCCTTGAAATGCATCATAATTTCTTGCGATGGTTTTCAAATACCAAACTTCCTTATAATTTGCAGAAGTTGAGACACTGAAATACTTGAACAACTTAAAATTAGTACTCAGCGGTATAGTATGCTCCATACCGGTTTTAGCATCTTTAAACATTTCAGGTTTAAAAAATAACGAATCTTTGGTGGTGAAGCTATTTCTCGCATTTAAATTATATTGTAAATTTATATTTTTTAAAAAACCTTTTTTAATTCCATCTTTTCCAACGAAAGGATAAATTCGGTCAACACTTGCTTGAAGTGTGGGTAATGTCATATTGATTTCCTCGGTTTGTGTGTTTTGAGAATGTGTCGCCGTTAAAGACATTCTTACTTGTGGCAGAGAATTAAATGTTTTGGAATAGGAAACCGAAGAACTTAAAGTATTGTTTAGATTAGACCCTATATTGGATTGATTAATAGATTGTTTAAAATACTTGCTGCTTCCAAGATTTACAGAAGCAGAAAAACTTGAATTTGGATTTGATTTAGAATCTTTGGAATGCGACCATTGAAAATTGTAAATATTTTGTTTCGAATAATCAGGATAACCTCTTTCACTATTAATCAAATTTTCAAAACGAAAATTTAAATTTCCTCTGTAATTATATCGTTTTGCATAGGAGGATTCAAACCGCATTCCGTAGCTCCCATTGGTATAATAATCGCCGGAGACAGTTAAATCATAATGGTCATCAAGTGCAAAATAATACCCTCCGTTTTGTAATGAAAACCCTCGATTATTAGAATCATTATAACTGGGTAGAATTACTCCTGAGATACTGGTTTCTTTACTCATTGGAAAAAAAGCAAAAGGCAATGCAATCGGAGTGGGAACATCAGCAATAACCATGTTAGTCAATCCGGTTATGACTTTTTTGCCTGGAATAAATTTCACTTTGCTGGTTCGGAAATAATACTCGGGATGATCTACATCCTTGGAAGTTGTAAAACGAGCGCCTCTCAAAAAATATACTGAATCATTTTCTTTTTTTGTGATGGCTGCCTTTACTTTGAATTCACCTTGGTCTGTTCTTGAATTCCAAATTAATGCTTTTTTTGTCTTGAAATTAAATCGAATGGAATCGGGTTGTATGACATTTTCTCCTTGTTTGAAATTGGGGTATTGCGTATAAATCCCAGTAGAATCATTAATTCGCCCGGCATATACTTCATTTTTTTCGTAATCCATTACGATGATTCCCGACTTTAATTCTATATCTTGGTAGTACAATTCGGCCTTATTATATAAGGTAATGCGTTTTTTCTTTTGCTCAATTTTGGCATAATTTTCAGCCTTGTATTTTACCTTACCCTCAAGAAATGCCTTTTTGGCTTTGATACTATCCTTTTTTATCGTGTCTGATTCTTTATTATTTGTATAAGCAATCGATTTTTTTGAAGTATCAACACTAATTACAGTGCTATTTGTTTGGTTTTTAGAAGGTAGAGTCGTTTGACTTTTTGTTATATCTTGGGAATATAATTTACAAGATCCAATTGTTAGGAAAATTGATAATAAAACGATATTAAATAAGTTTGTATGCAAAGGTTTTAATGCTATTTTTGTAAAATATGGCTTGTTTTTTTGAAGTGTCAAACTTACATATAAATTTTTGTCAAAAATAATCAATTCATAGATTTATAGCTGTAGTACCTTAATTATGATTAACTTTTAGATTTATGTATATAATTAGTAGAAACAAACTAATATTTTCCTGCCTTTTATTGATGGTTTCTTCCTTTGGTTTCAGTCAATCCAATGTATTCAAAGTAACCTTGGATGCTGGTCATGGTGCACATGATTTCGGTGCAGTTTATAATGGTCATGTAGAAAA
Organism: uncultured Flavobacterium sp.; assembly: GCA_964535705.1. Lineage (GTDB taxonomy): Bacteria > Bacteroidota > Bacteroidia > Flavobacteriales > Flavobacteriaceae > Flavobacterium. Next base: position 14,255 of record CAZHVE010000001.1, on the reverse strand, counting down.
AAATATTGCTTTGGCCATCGTACTTAAAGTGGGAAAGATATTAGAAGAGAATCCTAAAATTGATGTTATTTACACTCGAAAAACAGATGTTTTTATCGATTTAATTGAAAGAGCTAATATTGCGAATCGAGCAGACGCTAATATTTTTGTCTCTATTCACTGTAATGCCAACAGAAATACTGCAGCCGACGGAACAGAGACTTATGTAATGGGTATGACTAAAGTGGCTTCAAACCTTGAAGCTGCTAAAAAAGAGAACTCGGTTATTACATTAGAAAAAGATTATAAACAAAAATATGAAGGTTTTGATCCCAATTCACCAGAAACGATGATAGGAATGACCTTGATGCAGGAAGAATATTTGGACAACAGTATTTCGATGGCTAGCAAGGTAGAGGAAGAATTTGCAGCTTTGGGCAAAAAACTTAGACAAGGTGGAGTGAAGCAGGCTCCTTATATGGTGCTCCATAAAGCTTATATGCCAAGAGTATTGATAGAAACAGGATTTATATCTAATCCTGTAGAAGGTAATATTTTAGACTCTGAAGAAGGTCAGGATGATATTGCCAACGCCATAGCCAATGCTATTATTAGTTATAAAAAAGAATATTTTGGCAATGGAAATTTAGACAGTGATAATGACAAACCCTCCCGAAAAATAATTGAAAAACCCATAAAGGACACTGCTACTTCCGTGAAACAGCAATTAATCGATGTGCCTGTTACCAAAAAAACAGCAGTAAATATGGTTATGGCAGATGGAATTATCTTTAAAGTACAGCTTTCGGCAAGCGTCAACAAAGTAGAATTGGATTCTAAAAATTTTAAAGGATTGAAAAATATTTCAATCTCCCAAACAAAGAATCTTTACAAATATATGTTCGGTGAAACTTCAAATTATGAGGAAGGAAAAAAATTATTGCAAGAAGCGAAATCTAAAGGATACAAAAACGCTTATTTAATTGCCTTTAAAGATGGGAAAAGCATTAGTATTCAAGACGCACTTAAATAATATTAACGATAAGTTTAATTATTTTTTATATTAAATTTGTATAAACATTTGAATTTTGACATTAACACGAGAAATTAAAACAGCCATATTAGCCATTTCCGCTATTTTGTTATTTATTTGGGGATACAGCTTCCTTAAAGGAAAGGATCTATTTACGAATTATAAAACATTTTATGTAGAGTATGATAATGTTGAAGGATTGGCTTCATCAACCCCTGTTACCTTAAATGGATTAATTATTGGTAAAGTAAGCAGTATAACTTTAGACGAAAACACAGGAAAGCTAATAGTGGAATTACAATTAAAAACTGATTTTCCTATTTCTAAATCTAGTGTGGCGTCTATTTATGAACCTGGTTTTATTGCTGGAAAACAAATTGCAATTTATCCGAATTTTAGTGACAAAACTTTAGCGCTAGATGGTCAGAAACTAAAAGGAACTATTAAATTAGGACTAACTGCTTCTGTAGGTGAAAAATTGTTGCCAATTCAGGAAAAAATGGAGAAGTTAATGCTTAATGCCGATAATCTAATAACCGGCCTAAATAATGTTTTAGATAATAATGGACAAGAGGACTTGAAAAACAGTTTAGCTGCATTAAGTAAAACCACTGTCGAATTTCACAAGGCTTCTTTAAGTTTAAATACCATTTTAGATGACAATAAAGTTCAAATAAAAGGAGTGGTCTCCAACTTTAATAAAATATCGAGTAATTTTTCCAAGATTTCTGATTCTTTGAACAAAGCCGATTTGGGAAAAACTGCTAAAAGTCTACAAAAAACTTTAAATGATGTAGATGCGATAATGGCTAACCTCCAAGCTGGAAAAGGCACTATGGGCAAGATGTTGAATGACGAAGATTTGTATAAAAACTTAGAAAAAACTACAAAAGCGCTTGAATTGTTATTGCAAGACGTGAGACTTTATCCTACTCGTTACGTAAATGTCTCCCTTTTTGGGAAGAAAAACAAACCTTATGTTGCCCCTGTAAACGATTCGGTTACAAAAGTTAAAAACTAGCAATTATGAGTTATTTGGATAACATATTATTTACAATAGTACTCGTTTTAGGATTTGGTTATTTTTATTCTAATATTAAAAAAATCATTCGGAATATAAATCTTGGCATTGCCGTAAATCGAAAAGACAACCCTAAAGCAAGATGGAAAAATATGGCAATGATTGCTCTTGGTCAATCCAAAATGGTTCGAAGACCTATTGCCGGTATTCTTCACGTTATTGTCTATGCTGGATTTATCATCATTAACATAGAGCTGTTAGAAATCATCATCGATGGGGTATTTGGAACGCATAGAGTTTTCTCTTTTTTAGGTAGCTTTTACGATGTTTTGATAGCTTCTTTCGAAATATTGGCAGTATTGGTTTTATTGGCCGTGTTTGCCTTTTGGACAAGACGGAATATTATAAAACTAAAACGCTTTGCCAGCAAAGATTTGAATGGTTCTCCTCGAAAAGATGCGAATTACATTCTGTACTTTGAAGTGGTATTGATGTCGTTATTTTTGTTGATGAATGCTTCCGATTTGCATCTTCAAAACATTCCAGGAGGCTTTTCCCATTTCATAAAAGCAGGTTCATTTCCTATTAGTCAATTTATTGAACCTCTGTTTAATTCCTATTCGAATGAGATGGTGATGCTTCTTTCGGAAATGTTTTGGTGGTTTCACATTGTTGGGATTTTGATTTTCATGAACTATTTATACTTTTCAAAACACCTGCATATTCTATTGGCTTTTCCAAACACTTATTTTGCCGATTTACATCCACAAGGTCAATTTGATAATTTAGCATCAGTAACCAATGAGGTGAACTTGATGATGGATCCTAAGGCTGATTCCTATGCTGCAGCACCCGTTAACGAAAATGCTGCTCCAAGCAAATTTGGTGCAAGTGACATTCAGGATTTAAATTGGGTGCAATTATTAAATGCTTACACCTGTACAGAATGTGGTCGTTGTACTTCAGCGTGTCCTGCAAATATTACAGGTAAGAAATTGTCTCCACGGAAAATTATGATGGATACTAGGGATAGAATCGAAGAAGTGGGAAGAAATATTGATGCCAACAAAGGCATTTTTATTCCAGATAATAAAACATTATTAAACGATTACATTAGTCCAGAAGAACTTTGGGCATGTACTTCCTGTAATGCTTGTGTCGAGGAATGTCCAGTTAATATTAGTCCACTATCAATTATTATGGACATGCGTCGCTATCTGGTAATGGAAAAAAGTGCCGCACCAATGTCACTAAATGCTATGATGGCCAATATAGAAAATAATGGTGCACCATGGCAATACAATCAGCAAGATCGATTGAATTGGAAAAATGAAAACTAATATGGTATCCTTATTTATATTTATCCGTAGCAATAAAAAATCATGTCAGAAAATTTAATAGTGCCTACGATGGCCGAAATGTTGGCTAAAGGCGAGCAACCAGAAGTTTTATTTTGGGTTGGTTGTGCCGGAAGTTTTGACGATAGAGCTAAAAAAATAACCAAGGCGTTTGTACGAATTCTGAATCGTTCGAATGTTTCCTTTGCAGTTCTTGGAACGGAAGAAAGTTGCACTGGAGATCCAGCCAAGCGAGCTGGAAACGAGTTTTTGTTTCAAATGCAAGCCATGATGAATATTCAGGTTTTGAATGCCTATGAAGCCAAGAAAATAGTTACTGCTTGTCCGCATTGTTTCAATACCTTGAAAAATGAATACCCTGAATTGGGTGGTAAATATCAAGTTATTCATCATACCGAATTTCTAAAATCATTGCTCGACGATGGACGATTAACTATTGAGGGTGGACAGTTTAAAGGAAAACGAATTACTTTTCATGATCCGTGTTACTTGGGCAGGGCGAATGCTATTTATGAAGCCCCCCGAGATTTGATTCAAAAGTTGGATGCCGAGTTGGTCGAAATGAAACGGTCTAAAGCGAATGGACTTTGTTGCGGTGCAGGAGGTGCTCAAATGTTTAAAGACGCAGAATCTGGAAATAAAGAAATAAATATCGAAAGAACAGAAGAAGCATTGGGAATCGCCCCAGATATTATTGCTGCTGGATGTCCCTTCTGCAATACTATGATGACTGACGGTATCAAAAACAAGGAAAAGGAAGGCACGGTAAAAGTGATGGATATCGCCGAGTTGATTGCTAACGCCCTGGATTTATAGAATTCCGTTTTTTTTTACCTCGTTCTAATTACATTGAAATATTATAAAAAAATTATACTATGTACATTCCTTTTGAAAATTTACCCGAAGAATCCAAAATTTGGATTTACCAATCCAATAAAAAATTTTCGGATGAGGAATTTTCTGAAATTGAAACTGCTTTGCAATCCTTTCTCGAAAATTGGGAAGCACATAGTGTAGGTCTTGAATCCTCTTATCAATTAAAATACAATAGATTCATAATACTTGCGGTAAATCATGAGGTTCAAGTTGCAACGGGCTGTTCCATTGATGCTTCGGTGCAATTTATCCAAAAATTGGAGCAAAAATACAATGTCGACTTGTTAGACAAAATGAATGTTACCTTTAAAAATGGTGAACACATTGCACACAAAACCTTAATTGATTTTAAGAAAATGGCCAAAGAAAAGGCTGTTACCGAAAACACCATTGTTTTTAATAATTTGGTTAATACCATTGAAGAATACAACGAATCCTGGGAGGTTCCAGCTATGGACAGTTGGCACAGTCGTTTTTTCTAAAATGTTTTATATAATTTATTTATAGGAATTGGTTCCATAAAAAGGGGGTTGATTTATTCTATTTTGGATATACGCATTTCACTTAAACTAGGTTCATCAAAATATAAATATGAAAATAGCTATTGTTTGTTATCCTACCTTTGGAGGAATTGGAATAGTCTTAATATAATGGAAAGTTAGGATTTGTTGAGCTAGATTATTTTAAGTTTTGTTTTTATTTTTTTACGCAAAAAATCATAGTGTTACCAACTAAATCAGATTTTTTTGTGACATTAGTAAAAACACTTTTAGAATCTCTGTGATCTTCTATATTTGTCATAATAAAGCCTTCATCTTCAATAATTTTAAGGATTTCTTTGTAATCAGAATTAAAATAATCCCTTAAGTTGTCTACATGAATTTCAATTAATAATTTTAGTTTTTTTTGTTTTAGAACATTTTTCATTCCTTTTATTACTTTCAATTCAGCTCCTTCAACATCAATTTTGATAAAATCAGGAACAATTTTATGTTCAAGGATATAATCATCAATTTGAATTGCTTTTATATCTAAATATTTATTTGCTTTAGAATTAATTTTTAAACCGGGATTTGGATTTTGTAATAATGGAATTCTTTCGAAATCATTATGGTCAGAAACAGCAAAATTATTTATGCTGACATTAATGATATTATTCAATTTTAGGTTTTCTTCAATTAAGGTAAGACAATTAGGATCAACCTCAAAAGCATGAACCTTTCCGTCTGAAGCTAGTTTACTTGAAAGGCAGGTAAAATAACCTAAGTGGCCACCAATGTCCAAAACAACGCTATCACTGTTGATATTGTCAATAAATATATCTGTTGCTATGGGTTCATGAATTTTTCCATTTGCATATCGAGGAAAAAACCACCCTTTAGAATATTTATTGGATGTGCTAAATATAACATTTATTCCTCTTCGATTAAGTGTCCATTGATTTATATCTCCATATTTTTTTTTAAATAACTTATTTGATTTTTTTAATAAAATACTCCTTACAACTCCTGAAAATCCTATTAATTTTATTGCTTTTTTTATATATTTCTTCATTTATTATTTTTTATTGATGATATTTTTTTTATTAATTAGATAAATGTTGTGGAAGTTTTTAATAAGCCAAATATATATAAAAAACTTAGACAACTTAGCATTTATAATGAATTACAGTATTTTTTTAAATAAATTAAAAATTTAAATTAAATGATTTTTAGTTGTTTTTTTGTTCATAACGATTTAAAATTTGTAATTTTATTTTCCAATATTATATATGAAAATACATTTATATTATTGTTTAGGAAGTTTTTTTAATAAATAATCTTTAGCTTTTTTTTATTTAAAACAAGCAATTTCTCCTAAATTCGTACTATCAAAATATAAATATGAAAATAGCTATTGTTTGTTATCCTACCTTTGGTGGAAGTGGTGTTGTCGCAACGGAACTAGGCCTTGAATTAGCACGTCGTGGTCACGAAATCCACTTTATTACGTATAGCCAACCAGTTCGTTTGGCGTTGCTAAACCCCAATGTTCATTACCACGAAGTCAACGTTCCAGAATATCCCTTGTTTCATTTTCAGCCATATGAATTGGCATTGTCAAGCAAATTAGTCGATATGGTGAAGCTGTATAAAATCGAATTACTTCATGTACACTATGCTATTCCACACGCTTATGCCGGTTATATGGCCAAGCAGATGCTCAAAGACGAAGGTATCAATCTCCCAATGATAACTACTCTTCACGGCACTGATATTACCTTGGTGGGAAACCATCCTTTCTATAAAACTGCGGTAACCTTCAGCATTAACAAATCAGATTTTGTGACTTCGGTTTCTCAAAGTCTGAAAGATGACACGATAAAATTATTCAATATTAAAAATGAAATCCAGGTGATTCCCAATTTTATTGAATTGGATAAAAACAGTAAGGACTTCATTACCCCTTGCAACCGCACTGTCATGGCAACCGAAAAGGAAAGAATTATTACCCATATCAGTAATTTCAGAAAGGTAAAAAGAATTCCTGATGTGATTAAAACATTTTATAAAATTCAACAGCAAATCCCCGCCAAATTAATGATGGTGGGGGATGGTCCAGAAAAAGAAAAAGCGGAATATTTGTGCCAAGAATTAGGCATTCTGGACAAAGTAATTTTCTTTGGGAACAGTAATGAAATCGATAAGATTTTGAGCTATACGGATTTATTTTTATTGCCATCAGAAACTGAAAGTTTTGGTCTTGCCGCTTTGGAAGCTATGGCGTGGGGCGTTCCTGTTATTTCGAGTAATTCGGGTGGTTTGCCTGAGGTGAATTATAATGGTATTTCAGGATATTTAAGCGATGTGGGCGATATTGATGAAATGGCCAAAAATGCCTTGATAATTTTAAAGAACGACAGTGTTTTATCCGAATTCAAAAAGAATGCTTTGTCTGTCGCAAAACAATTTGACATCGAAAACATTTTACCTCTATACGAAGATTTATATCTAAAAGCCATAAATAAATTTTCATGAAAAAAGTTTTAATACTCGTGCTTACTTTGACTTTGTTTTCTTGTGCCACGACGACAAAAAAACTAGTGAGCAAGCTTTTATTCGAGGTCTTGACCCAACAAGAAGATGGTGGTGCCAGCATTCGTTTTTTCGAAATTCTATCCGAACCCCAAGAAATTATAATGCTACAAAATGATCCCAAATTAAAAAATAAAATAAGCCCCAATGATATTCAAACTTCCAATTTTATTGTTATGAATATGGGAGAAAAAGAAACCAGAGGGTATAAAATAAAGATTGAAAGCGTTGTTGAAACCGATAAAAATATAATCATCACCACAAAAGAAATAATCCCTGAGTCCATTAAAATAAGTACGCAAGAAATTATAACTCCCTATTATGTGGTTAGGATAAATTCTAAAAAAGAAATTATAATTAAATAAAAAATCCCGTTCTAATATTTCAGAACGGGATTGTTTTTATAGCCAAGTGAAAATTTAGAATCGGTATCGAACTCCCAAAGCAATATCTGGGAAAAATGTGTCAAAATTACTATTGGAGTACTTGTAATCTCCAAAACCAAGTTCAGGTCTTACATCAAGGGACAATTGTAATGGGATGTCAAAATTATATTCAATTCCAACATCACCTGCAGCAAAAATAAATGTACCATTCGTATTATTACTGTTGCTCCAGCTACCCAAACCTCCACCAAAACCAGCATACCAGTTGAAATCTCCATCGATATTCCAAACCCATTGGTAAATTCCAGACAGTTTAAAAGCATCAACATTATTACTGCTTTTCCAACCTAAATCCAATTCCAGTCGATTAATGTCTGAAATTCCTCTTTGATAAGAAACCTCTTTTCCAAAACCATCGTTGCTGCCTAAACGAAGCCCTAATACATTTTCCGAAATGTCTTGAGCTTTGGCTACAAATGTTAATCCAATTAACATAAAAGCCGATAAAATAATTTTTGTCATAAATAAATATTAGTTTTCACAAATATATAACTAATATCAGACTAAAAAAGTATGACATAATTAATTAAATGGTCGGAATATTGAAATTGGTGTAATTCCAAACTTCCACGTTTTAGCGAATATTTTCTTAGCAATCCGACATGTTACGGACAACCGCTTATCCACCTTCAGAGGTTTCTTTGTATTTGGTGTTCATGTATTTGGCAGATTGACACATGTTGTCAATTACCTATAAAACGTTCTGCTGCTCGCCAAGGTTCAAGTGTATAGTAACTCTAGGCCAATTAATGCGAAATATGAATCTTTAGCTATTAAGAAAAATAGAAAGAAATATCGATACCAACCGTATAAAAATACTATTTTTACAATATGAAATTTACGGTTTGCAGTACGTTATCGTACGATGTTTTTTCAACTACCACTTTCTTTTTTAACATTCAGGCGATACAATCGGCCAAACAAATAATTTTGGAGGAATCCCTAATTATTACTCCTGACATTGCTTTTGAAGAGTTCATATTAAACCATTCAGACACCCGATTCATAAAAATGGAAGTAGAAAAAGGGATGACATTTACAATAAACTACAAAGCCCAAGTAGTTGTAAGCCCTACACGAATTGAAGAGAAAGAACTATTGAAATCCATACCCATTATGAATCTCGATCATGAAGTACTGCCTTATATTTCTCCTAGCAGGCATTGTGAATCTGACAAATTAATGGAATTTGCCAATAAGGAATTCGGGTTTTTAACCGATGACTATTCAAAGGCATTGGCTATTGAAGATTGGATTTTTGCTAACATTTGCTATACCACCGGTTCTACAAATTCTAGTGCATCCGCCACGGATACTTTGCTGCATAAGACAGGCGTTTGTAAGGATTTTGCTCATCTGGGCATTGCTTTGTGTAGGGCGTTGGACATACCGGCACGCTATTTTACCGGATATGCTAGCTATCTAAATCCTCCCGATTTTCACGCTTGTTTTGAAGCTTATATTGGTGGATACTGGATTATCTTTGATCCAACCAAGTTGGCAGCACTTAATGGACTCGTAAAAATAGCCAATGGCAAAGACGCATCAGAAGTGGCTGTGGCAAGTTACTTTGGCAATATTAAATGTAACCAAATGGATATTCAATGCCATCCAGTCTCTACTGATTTCATTCCCTTTGATTGGCAAACCAGAAGGGGAGAAGCAGTATCTTATTAATATGATTAACTGTTTGATCCTTATTGTTTTTAATTTTATTATGTTTAGTATTAATTGAATCTATTTTTCGGCTTATCAACCAGCCAATCAAAAAGCCAATCAATATGTCCTTGTTATAAAATGTCCAAATGAGTACCAATATAGCCATAGCGTCAAAGACCCAAAAGACAGAAGCAAATATTATATTGGCCCCTATAAAAGCACCCACTAAAACGCCCATCAACAAGTAAAACTTACCGAGTTCTGACTGTATTCTTAAAAAGCTTTTTTGAATTAATTGGCGACTCAATGAGCCAATTAGTAGGAAAGGAATTCCCCACCAAATACTCGCAGGAACAAACGCCGACAATCTTTGAGGTTTTATAAAATAGGACCATGGTAAGGTGATTTTGCCAAGGGAATCAAGGTAAATCTTAATCATTGAATCAACAACTCAGGGTGTAAACAAATCCGTTACTATAATCTTTCAGGTCTTTTTCTTATTCAGTTTAAATCCATAACCAATCCAGAATAGGCTCGGAATAATCCAAATTAAAAAGATGGAGAACCCCAATATTAAATAATCAGTTTTATACATAATTATTATTTTAGGTGAGCCAATGGGATGAAAATCGCAACCTATAAATTTAAGCAATGAAAACGAATAATATAATTAAAAGGCGAGTAGTCTTAATATTTTTTTATGATGTTTTGGCTAAGCGATATGGCGATTTCTAGCAATAAAGTTCTATAGAATTCCTTAAATTTGTATCTCATAACATAAAAATGACAAACACCTATACCATCACCGGAATGACCTGTAGCGGCTGCCGCACCAAAGTCGAAAAAGCCTTGAACGAAATGGATGGTGTGGAAGCCGTTGTTTCTTTAGACCCGCCAACGGCGACCATCACAACGGAAAGAAAAGTTCCCATTTTTAAATTCCAAAAAGCATTGTATGCCACGGGAAACTACATTATCAGTGAAAGCGATGCCAAATCTGAGAATTCCCTTTACAGCACGCCAATAGCAAACGATATGAATACTTTTGTTTTGCCAAAAAGTGCATCGGGAAAATACTATTGTCCGATGTTTTGCGAAGGCGATAAAGTCTATAACAAAACCGGAGATTGTCCCATTTGCGGAATGGATTTGGTCAAAGCCCTCGATTTAAAAGCCACTAACATAATGTTTACATGTCCGATGCATCCCGAATTTGTTCAGGATCAACCCGGAGATTGCCCTATTTGTGGAATGGATTTGGTTCCAATGAAACCTGTGGACGAGGAAGAAAATAAGTCTTATAAAGACTTGTTACGTAAAATGAAAATTGCCCTCGTATTTACCCTTCCCGTTTTTATCATTTCTATGTTGGAAATGCTGCACAACAATCCGCTATTGCAAATTATGGAAACCCATAAATGGAACTGGGTACAACTTGTCTTGTCACTTCCCGTAGTTTTTTATGCCGGTTGGCAGTTTTTTATTCGCGCTTGGAAATCTATCATCAGCTGTAATCTCAATATGTTTACATTAATAGGAATTGGAACTGGTGTTGCCTTTTTGTTTAGTGTGGCAGGACTTTTATTTCCTGATTATTTTCCCAATGAATTTAAACATCATGGGGCTGTTTCGCTTTATTTTGAAGCTACCGTGGTGATATTAACCTTAGTTTTATTGGGGCAATTGATGGAAGCCAAAGCCCACGGACAAACCAATAAAGCCATAAAAGAATTATTGAAACTCGCCCCAACCGAAGCCACTTTGGTTATCGATGGAGCCGACAAAGTAATCTCCATTCACGACATCAAAAAAGGTGATTTATTGCGCGTCAAGCCCGGTGAAAAAATACCGGTTGACGGAAAAATAACCTATGGTGAAAGTTCGATTGATGAAGCCATGATTTCGGGGGAACCCATTCCTGTTGATAAAAATGTTGGTGATGTTGTTCTTGCTGGAACCATCAACGGCAACAAATCCTTCGTGATGGTTGCCGAAAAAGTGGGTTCGGAAACCCTGCTTTCTCAAATTGTAAAAATGGTAAATGATGCCAGTCGGTCAAGAGCACCCATACAGAAACTAGCCGATAGTATTGCTAAATATTTTGTGCCTATCGTGGTTATTATTTCGGCATTGACCTTTGTAGTTTGGTCAAAACTAGGTCCCGAACCGGCCGTTGTATATGGATTTATAAATGCCATTGCCGTTTTGATTATTGCCTGTCCTTGTGCTTTGGGATTGGCTACACCCATGTCGGTTATGGTTGGAGTAGGTAAGGGAGCACAATCGGGAGTTTTGATTAAAAACGCCGAAGCCTTGGAAAATATGAACAAGGTAAATGTCCTAATAACCGACAAAACAGGAACTATTACGGAAGGAAAACCTTCGGTAGAAAAAGTGTTTTCTTCGAATGACGAATCAGAAAATTTGTTGCACTTCATCGCTTCTTTAAATCAATACAGCGAACATCCTTTGGCGCAAGCCGTGGTGAATCATGCCAAATCTAAAAATGTTTCTTTGGTGGAAGTGAAGGATTTCGAAGCCATTTCCGGCAAAGGGGTTATCGGAACAGTCGCCAACAAAAAGGTGGCTTTGGGAAACAAAAAACTAATGGAGCAAATATTTGCCAACATTCCCGATGATTTGGAAACCAAAATTATCGCCGAACAAAAACTGGGAAAAACAGTTTCCTATATTTCTGTAGATGGAATTGCCGTTGGATTTGTGTCCATTTCCGATAAAATAAAACCGACAAGTGCTGCTGCCATCAATGAATTGATGCGTCAGGGTATTGAGGTGATCATGATTACCGGCGATAATGAAAACACGGCAAAAGCCGTCGCCGAGGAATTGAATCTGACGGGTTTTATTGCCAATTGTCTACCGGAAGACAAACTCAAGGAAATCAAAAGCCTGCAAGCCGAAGGAAAAATTGTGGCCATGGCGGGAGACGGAATCAACGACGCCCCTGCATTGGCGAAAGCTGACATCGGTATTGCTATGGGAACAGGAACGGATGTTGCTATTGAAAGTGCTAAAATTACTCTTGTGAAAGGCGATTTGCAAGGAATTGTAAAAGTCAAGAATTTGAGTCAAGCCGTGATGCGAAACATCAAACAGAACTTGTTTTTTGCTTTTGTCTATAATGTTTTTGGAATTTCGGTAGCTGCAGGAGTTTTGTATCCAGTTTTTGGGATATTATTGTCGCCAATGATTGCAGCGGCTGCGATGAGTTTCAGCTCGGTTTCCGTGATAATGAATTCCCTGCGATTGCGGAATTTTAAAATGTAATGTTGTTGTAAACACTATCTATTTACTATTTCTGTAGAGGGCATTTAATTTGGTATTGGAGTTATCACTTCAATTGGTTCTTTACAATTTAAAATTCTTCTCGATGGCACGAATCATTTCGCCTGCAATGTCTTTATTGGTAGCGCCTTCAATACCTTCAAGTCCCGGAGACGAGTTGACTTCAAGTAATAATGGTCCTTTTGAGGAACGGATAATATCAACACCTGCCACTTTCAAATCCATTGCTTTTGCGGCTCGAATGGCTATCTTTTTCTCTTCAGAGGTAGGTTTAATAACCGATGCTGTTCCTCCAAGATGAATATTGGCTCGGAATTCACCTTGCATGGCTTCGCGCTGAATGGTGGCCACCACTTTTCCATCGACTACAAACAAACGCAGGTCTTTTCCGTTGGCTTCTTTTATGAATTCTTGAACCAAAATATTGGCATTCAAACTTTTGAAAGCATTAATAACACTCTCGGCTGCTTTTTTGGTTTCGGCCAAAACAACGCCTTTTCCTTGTGTCCCTTCGAGTAATTTCACGATTAACGGAGAACCACCCACCATTTTTATCAAATCATCGGTATCTAAAGGAGAGTTGGCAAAACCGGTTGTTGGAATATCAATCCCGCTTTGCAAAAGCAATTGAAGGGAGAAAAGTTTATCCCGCGACTGAGTGATTGCAGTGGAAGAATTTAAGCAATATACGTTCAGTGCCTCGAATTGCCGAGTCAAAGCACAACCATAAAAGGTTATGCTGGGGCGAATTCTAGGAATAACAGCATCAAATTGATTCAATATTAAACCGCCACGATAGTGAATCTCTGGCGTTTTGGCGTCCAACTTCATATAACATTCCTTAATGTTCAAAAAGTGCATTTCGTGACCCCGCATTTCGCCAGCTTCCATAATTCTTTTATTGCTGTACAAATCAGGATTACTTGCTAAAAGCCCAATGCGCAATCCGGAACTTGCCTTCTCGGAATTTTTATAAACTTCTTTTAAACTATCGCTTGTAGGTTGGCCTAAAAGATATTGTTGCTCGGGATCCACCAAAACTCTGCCACTCATGGCTTCACGACCCAATAGCATTCGAAAACCCATGGAATCTCGATTGGTCAACGTCATTTCAATATGCCAGTTCGAATTGCCGATTTCCAAATTGGTTTGAATTACATAACGTTCTTCACGAAATCCGCTGGAACTTTTCACGATTCGTCTGTCTATCAATGGGGCTTCACAATGGATAACCGTCTTGACGTTGTTTTGGATTGGATTAATGTCAAATTTCACCCAATTTTGTCCTTCTTTTTTAAATGGGGCAATATTGATGGCGTGTAAAGCAGAGGTTTTTGCGCCAGAATCGACTCGTGCTTTGATGATTGGAATTCCTAGTTCAGGGAAGGAACACCATTCTTCGCTACCAAGTATAATTTTATTTTGTAACATAAATAGGTTTTCTACGGTAATTAAATTGGATGTAAATATATATCGAATTATGGCATCTTTTGTATTAAATTT